>JAHIRT010000017.1 GCA_018818285.1 Nanobdellota archaeon | reverse complement strand
TTACAAAAAAGCACTAAAACTTTTAACATGGCCAAATCAAAGAAAATGCCTTAAAATTGTGAACAAAAAATTAAAAGAAATTTTATTTCTTCAACCGAGTTTAATGCTTTATAACTCACTGTAATTAGGATTCTTTATTTATTCTCTTGTCATAGAACTTCCACACTTAGGACATTTCTTATTCATACAGGGTTGCCCTCTTATTTGTGATTCTTCATATCCGCATTTAGGACATTTGCATATTCCTCCTGGACCTGCTGCAAAACCACCCATTCTTCCTCCACCACCAAAACCTCTGCCTCTTCCAAAACCCATTCCGCGTCCTTGAGATTGTTGCGCCATTTTAAAATTACCTCCTTGAATTCGAATAGCCTGCCCATTAATTATAGCATTAGCTAATTTTTTTCTTCCTTCTTTAAGTAATCTTGATAATGTAGATTGGCTTATTTTCATTTTTTTCCCAGCTTTGCTTTGTTCCATTTCTTCAGAATCCACTAGTCTTATTGCTTCTAATTCTTCAAAACTTAAAATAGTTTCTTTTAAATTTATCATAGGAATACCTGCTGGTTTAAAATAAGTTACATTGGGTTTAAAAAAAATTCTTCTAATTCTTCTTGGTCTTGACATTTTATTTTCTTATTAAATTTATTTTGCATTTAGGACATTTAATTGTTGAACATGGAACTCCTCTTTCATGTTTTATTTCATAGCCACATTTTTCGCAGACGCAATTTCCTTCTGGTCCTTTTCCTTGAGCTTCTTTAATTGTTTTTTTGAATTTTCCTTCTCTTTGCCATCCAAATCCTTTTCCAAATCCAAAAGTCGGCTTAAAAAAAGTGTCGGTAATTTCATGGCTTTTAATTTGAATAGCTACATATTCAAGACTTTCGATTTCTTTTATTAATTTTTCTTTCAGACTTTTTGAAATTTCAGTTGCTTTTTTAACACTTAATTTCTCAGGAAGTTTAATTTCCATATTTGTTGTTATTGCAGAACCTTTTTTTTGGGTTTTTAAATCTGAAATTTCTATATTATTTTGCTTTGCTATTTTTTTTATTTGTAATTCTATTTCTTCTCCTGCTGAAACATCTAATAAAGAATCAGTTGCTTCTTTTCCTAATGAAAAAGATTCTTTAATTATATACAAGCCAATTAAAAAAGCAAGCAAAGAGTCTGCATAAATCCAATATTTAGTTAAAAATAATCCTATTAAAACTGCAATTGATGTCCAAACATCAACTCTTGAATGAACCCCATCTGAAAGTAAGCTTATTGAATTTTCTTTTTTCCCATAATGAATTTTTACTCTTGCCATAATTTCATTTATGATTGCAGAGATTAACATAACTCCTAATACCAAGTATCCGACTTTTATAGGGGAAGGGTTTTGAAATTCACGAAAAGAATCAAAAACAATAAATGCTCCTGTTAAAAATAAAATAATTGTTATAATCAATCCAGACAAAACTTCAAATTTATAATGTCCATAAGGATGTTTTTTATCAACTGGTTTTTTAGAAATCTTTATTCCAATTAAACTTACTCCAGAAGATATAACATCCATTCCTGAATGTATACCCTCAGCAAATACAGATGTAGCTCCTGCCAAAAATCCGACTATAATTTTTCCTATTGCTAATAAAAGATTTACAAATACTGACAATCCTGCTATTTTTTCTTTCATTTTTCCTTAGATTATTACTTTGTTATTTCTTTTAATCTTTTCTCTATCTCTTTCATTTCTTCTTTTAAAGCCCCTAACTCTTGCTCTAAAAATTGTTTTTCTTGTTTTTCTGTTATAACTGTTGGTTGGATTTGCTGAACTGGCATTTGTTGAAAAGCTCTTGCTCCTCTTCCAAATCCTCTGCTTCTTCCAAACCCCCCATTTATAAATCCAGGCACATTAAAACCTGCACAATATCCCATTCTTCTTCCAGTCATACTACCTTGTCCATTTGGTCCTGTTCCATCTCCTCGTGGCATTTTATTTTCTCCTTTGACGTTTATGAAATAAACGACTTATTTAATTATGAATATATATGCATTATACTATTTAAATGTTTTGTTTTGAATATATATTCATAAGATATGCTCAAAATCTTTGATTTTAAATATTAATTTCCATAAGAAAAACCCACCATCTTATCAATGAAATTTAAATTTAATCTAACCCAAAACCTTAACACCATCTCCTTTTTTTCTCGGCAACAAGTGAATATGCGCATGCATTACAATCTGCCCTGCTTCAGGAAAATTATTCATAATAAGATTAAATCCACTAAAACATTCTTTTAATTTTATTTCTCCTAATTTCTTAATCACATTAATTAACTCTTTTCCTAAATCAGAGGGCAGTTCCATTATATTCATAAAATGTTTTTTTGTTATAATCAAACTATGTCCTTTAACAACTGGATCTGCATCAGGAAAACAAATAAAATTTTCAGTTTCAAAAATAACCTCAACAGGAATTTCTTTTTTTGCTATTTTACAAAATATGCACTCATCTTGTTTTATCATCTTATTTTATCTTTAATTTAGTTTCTATTCTTTTAAGTGATGATTCTATCTTTACTAATTTGCTTCTAATTTTCTCAAATCCAACTGCAGTTTGTTTATCAATTGCAAATAAATTTCTCCACAATAAAATCTCTGATGTAGCTACAAATAAAGCTATCATAAATAAACTTGTCTCAAAACCTGGAGAACCAAAAGCTAACCAAATAACTATTCCTATCACTGCCAAAATCAAAATCCAAAATACAACATCTTCTGCTTTAACCATTTTATAAACCTCTTATCAAAAAATTCCTGTGTATTGTTTGGAATTTTTGGATGCTCAGAAATGCAACCACCCACTTTGGTGGGTGGTTTATCTCCAGCATTTCTGACATAAAAATATAAACTCCCAAACCTATTAATATTATTATCAAAAAATTTTGGTGTTTACCACACCTTAAATGGTGTGGTTTGTTTGGAATTTTTGGAGACAGAAATTCTGACAATTGCAAAGCAATTGTCCACTGCCTAAAGGCAGTGGTTTTCAAGAATTTCTGTATAAACAACCAAAATAATATGTCTGTTGCTTTCATAATAAGATATAAAAACAAGCATATTTAAAATTTACTTCACTTTAGTTTCTACCAATTTCTTCCCAGCCTTCTCAAACTCAATTTCATTAAAAATTAATTTCCTTAAAGTTTCTTTTAGCTCAGAAATTTTAACTCTAATCTGCTTCTCTGTATTCCTATCCCTAATTGTAATATCTTTTTTTCTTATTGAATCATAATCAATTGTAACAGCATAAGGAGTTCCTATTGTCGCGCTTCTCAAATATCTTCTTCCTATGCTCCCAGATTCATCATAATCCACAACAAATTCATTTTCTAAATTTTCTTTAATCTCTTTAGCAATTTTTACTAACTCTGGTTTCTTCATTAAAGGAAAAATAGAAACATCAATCGGAGCCATATTATAAGGAACTTTAAACATTGTCTTTCCTTCTTCTTCTGATTTCTTATCATAAAAAATATCTATCAAAGCATAAGTTGGCCTGTCTGTTCCAAAGGCAATTTCCAAAACATGAGGAAAAAACTTCTCTCCATTTTCTCTTTGAGCTTCTAATTTAATATTTGAAAACTTAGAGTGCTGTTTTAAATCATAATCAGTTCTATCATGGACTCCACACAACTCTGTCCATCCATAATTATTAAGTTTTACTTCAATATCCCAAGCATCATCAGCATAAAATGCTTTTTCATTAGGATGATGCTGTCTTAATCTTATTCTATTTTTTGGAATTCCAAAATTTACAAACTGCATATAAGCAAGCCAAATGCACCAGCCATAAACTTGACTCTTAATAAAACCTTTTTTCAAAGCTTCTTCAATCCTAATCTCCACAATCTCTTTATTTTTTTCCTGGCTTTTAAAATCCCAAAAAGGAAGTTTCTGTTTTTTTATTTCATTGTATTTTTCCCAATTGTTTTTTGTTTCAGGGTCAACAAAAATCTGCCCTTCTGCTTGTGTAAATTCTCTTCCCCTTAAAACATGCTGTCTCGGAGAGATTTCATTTCTGTAAGCTTTTCCAATTTGAAAAACACCCAAAGGCAATTTTTTCCTGAAATAATTGTAAAATCTCAAAAAAGGAAGATAAGTTACTGTCGCTGTCTCTGGCCTTAAAGAAGCATCTTCTCCTGCAACATTTGTCTTCATCATCAAACTCTGCGTGCTTATTGAATTCTCAAGCTGCCCTTTGCAACTCGGACATTTTATATTTTTCTTATTAATAAAATCTAAAATTTTCTTGTCAGAAAAAGAATCTGCAGAAATATCATCTTTTTCTTCAATAAGCTTGTCAGCTCTGAAAACTGCTTTGCATTTTGAACATTTTATTGTTCTATCTTTAAAAGTTTCTAAGTGTCCTGAAGCTTTCCACACAACATCTGGCAAAACAGTCGGCCCTTCTAATTCCCTTAAACCATTCGCATTGAAAATTTTTCTCACAGAATTCTCAACCTTGTTTTTCAATAATTTTCCAACAGGCCCGTAAGTATAAAATCCTGCCAACCCTCCATAAATCTCTGGACTTGGCCCCCAAATCAAACCCTTATCCCGAATAAAACTCAAAAATTCTTTTTCTTCATTTATCCCCGCCATTTTATTTTCTTGGATTTCCTTTTCTTTATCCATCTTTTTTATGTGTATTTCTTGTTTTTTAACTTTTCCCATATTCTCTATAACAGATTTATATTTTTCATAAGCTTGTTTTTTTGTTTTCCCAAGATATGCAATTGTTTTTGCTACAACTTT
>JAHIRT010000016.1 GCA_018818285.1 Nanobdellota archaeon | reverse complement strand
TAAACGCCTCAGACAGGAATCGAACCTGTGCATCCCGAAGGATCTGGATTAGCAATCCAGTGCAATACCATTATGCGACTGAGGCTTGAAATAAAGAAATAATTTGAGTATTTAAGATTAATTATTAACTAACTAAAAATAGCGGGGGCGGGATTTGAACCACGCGACCTCAGGGTTATGGGCCCTGCGAGCACTCCAGACTGCTCCACCCCGCTATTATATTTCCTTTGTTAATTAAACTTTTAAAGCTTACTATGCAATAATATATTATGTTAATCTTAGGCATAGATGATTCCGGAAGAGGCCCTATTATAGGCCCAATGATTTTAGCTGGTTGTCTTATTAATAATGATATTGAAAAAAAATTCAAGGAATTGGGAGTAAGAGACTCTAAAACTTTGATTCCTAAGAAAAGAGAATATCTCGCAAAAATAATAAAAGAAAAAGCAATTGATTACAAAGTTTCTGTAACATACCCAGAAGAAATAGATGGAAAAACAAATTCAGGAATTAATCTTAATAGGATTGAAGCAATAAAAGCAGCAGAAATAATAAATAAAATAAATTTTAAGTTAAATGAAAAAATTAAGGTTGTTGTAGACTGCCCTTCTCCAAATATAGAAAAATGGACAAATACCTTAAATAGTTATGTGAAAGATTCCAGTAATCTTTCAATATCATGTGAGCATAAAGCAGATAAAAACCATATTGCTGTTTCAGCTGCATCAATTCTTGCAAAATCAAGAAGAGAAGAAGAAATAGAGAAAATAAAAAAACAAATTGGAAAGGATTTTGGTTCAGGTTATACATCTGACCCTATAACTCAAAAGTTTCTTGAAGATTATAGTCATGAACATAAAAAAGATGGGATTTTCAGAGAAACATGGGCAACTTGGAAAAATTTAAAGGGTAAAAAAGAGCAAAAGAAGTTGATGGAGTTTTGAGATTATTCTTCTCTTTCACTGTGTTTTTTATATTCTTCAGAGGACTCACATTCTGATGAATCTACAAGTTGTGGCAATTCTAGAAATTTGGGGTCGTAATGTCCTATGAATCCTCTTGGTGGCTGGTTAAGCACTCTATTTCTTGGTCTCCAAGGTTCACTTCTTCTTCTTGTGCATGTTCTTTCCCAACTATCACGTGCCGAACTTTGATATTTTTGTTCCATATATTGATTAACAAAATAGAATATTTAAATTTTACTATAGATTATCCAAAGAAAAATAGTGACAATGAGGGCGTCCGAAGCCAAATAAAGAAAATCCGAAGATCAACCTTATCTGATTGTTCCGCCCTGAACTGATGTCCGAAGCCAAGTCAAAATCCGAAGATCAAAACTTGATTATTCCACCAGCTCATCACTTATTTATACTACTCTCTTTTGGTATTTAAATCTTTCGTTTGAGGTGTATTATGTTTTGATAGTTACAAAAAGGTTTATAAATTTTTAGATGTTTTAATTAAATAAAACTTTAAATATCCTTTTCATTTTCTTTTCTAATGCCTTATATAAAAAAATTGGTGATAAGGGGTTTCAAAAGTTTTCAGAAAGAAACAGAAATTCTTTTTTCAAACAGCATGAATGTCATAGTTGGGCCAAATGGAAGTGGGAAAAGTAATATTACAGATGCTATATGTTTTGTTCTAGGAAGATTGAGTATAAAAAGCATGAGGGCTTCAAAAGCATCTAATCTTATTTTTGCTGGAACAAAAGCTTACAAACCTGCAAAAGAAGCCAGTGTTAAATTAGTTTTTGATAATTCAGATAAAAAATTCTCATTGCCAGATAAAGAGATAGTTCTTGAAAGAATTGTCAGGAAAAATAGCCAAGGGATATACAAAATAAATAAAGAAACAAAAACAAGGCAGGAAGTCCTTGAATTACTTTCCCATGCAGGCATAGACCCCTATGGATTTAATATAGTTCTTCAGGGAGAAATCAGCAGATTAATAAAAGTTAATTCAGAGGAAAGAAGAAAAATAATAGAAGAGGTTGCAGGAATTTCAATATATGAGATGAGGAAAGAAAAATCATTGAAGGAATTTGAAAAAACAGAAAACAGGCTAAAGGAAGTTGCAATATCTTTAAGGGAAAAAGATACTTATCTAAGAAATCTTGACCAAGAAAGAAAACAAGCATTAAGATATAATAAACTGCAGTTCTTAGCAAAAAAATACAAAGCCAGCATAATCAAGAAAAAGTTAGATGTAGTGAAAAAAAAAATATCTTTATTAGAGCAGGGAAAAGAAGAAAAAGAAAAGTCTAGAAATAATTTAAAAGAAAAATCCGAAAAAATTCAAAGAGCTATTCAAGAATCAGAACAGGAAATTTCTAACTTGAATAATAAAATGCAAAATTCTACAGGAATTGAGCAAGATAAACTGAATGATGAAATATCAAATCTAAGGGCAGAATTAGTTGGACTGGATGTTAGAGAAGAAAATAATAAAGAAAAATCAGAAGAGATAAATCTTAAAAGAAAAAAAGCAGAACAGGAAATTCTTGATATAAAAGAAAAAATATTTGAACTAAGAAAAGAATTTCCATCACAAACAAAAAAATACAAAGAACTTGAAATAAAAAAACAAGAACTTGAAAAAATAGATGATCAAAAAAAGATATTTTATAATTTAAGAGAAAGGCTGAATACTCTCAAAGAGAGAATTAAAGACAGGGAAGTTCTTCAGCAAAAAAACAAAAATGAGTCAGATTTCCTGATTAAGGAAATAGACAAAATATCTGAAGACATTATCTTTAAAGATATAGAACTTTGCAAAGGAAATATTCAAAAATTAGCAAAACAAGAAAAAGAACAGCAGGATTCTTTGCAAAAAAAAGAAAATGAATTAAATGAAAAAGAAAAATTAAATTCAGTAATAAACTCAGAGCTTTCAAACTTAAACAAAATAAAAAGACAAGTAACTGAACTTGATGTTTGCCCTTTATGCAAAAGCAAAATGACTAAAGAGCATATTACAGAAGTTTTTAGGGAATGTGATGAAAAAATATCTGAGCTTAATAAAAAATTCAATGAATTTAAAGAAAAGAAAATAGATGAAGAGATTTCAAGAATAAAATCAGTTCTCCAAGAAATTCAGGCAGAGTTTTCAAAGGCAAATGCTGATTTGATAAAACTTAAAAACACTGAAGAGAAAAAAGAACAGATTAAAAAACTCTACAAGGAACAGGAAATTTTTTCTTCTGAAATATCTGACTTTAAAAAAGAAATTAATATTCTTGAAAGAGAGCTCAGCAAATTTAAGGATATTGAAGAAACTTATGATAAAATATTTCTTGAAATTCAGGAAATATCCTCAAGAACAGAGGAGAATCTTAATGCTGAATTAGAATTTAAGGAAAGAAGTTTGGAGACTGCAAGGGTTTCTATAAAACAATTTTTTAGAGAAGAAGAAGAACTAAAACAAGATTTGGAGGATATTGAAGAAAGCATAGATGAAAAAAAAGAAGAATTATTAGAAAGAGAAAGAGAAAGAGAAATTCTTGAAAGGAAATTCAAAACCCTTTTTGATAAAAAAACTAAAATAGAAAAAGAAATTCACAATAACAACTCATTAAATCTTCAACTTCATAATAGTATTGGAAGTATTGATGTGGAAATTAGCAATCTAAAAATAGAAATTGCCAGATTTGATGCAGAAAGAAAAAACTTGGAAATAGATTTTCAGGACTATAAAACCATTCAGGTATTTAATATTCAAGTGGAGATTCTCCAATCAAAACTCAGCAAACTGGAACTTGTTCTTCAGAACATTGGCTCTATAAATCAAAGAGCTTTGGAACTTTATGAAAAACTGAAAAAGGAATGTGATATTATAGCAGAAAAAATGTCTGTTCTTGAAAATGAGAAAAACGAGATTTTGAGGATTATTGAAGAAATTGACAAAAAGAAAATCAAGACTTTTAATAGAACATTAAGAGCAATAAATGAAATCTTTAGCAGAAATTTTTCTCAGCTTTATACTAAGGGTGGTGCTTTTTTAGAATTAGAAAATAAAGAAGAGCCCTTTGCAGGAGGAATTAATATAATTATAAAGGTTGGAAAAGGAAAATATTTTGATGTAAGTTCCTTAAGTGGAGGAGAACAAACTCTTGTTGCCTTGTCATTGATATTTGCAATTCAGGAATACAATCCATATTCTTTTTATATCTTTGATGAAGTTGATGCTGCATTAGACAAAAGAAATTCAGAAAGGCTTTCATTGCTAATAAAAAAGCATATGAAATCAGGACAGTATATTATTATAACACACAACGACGCCATAATAACAGAGTCAACAACTCTTTATGGAATAAGCATGCAAGAAGGAGTGAGCAAGATATTAAGTGTGGAGATTTAATAAATAATCAAAACTTGAAGCCCCATAAAAATAATCATAAGCTTCTTTTGGCAAATCTTCTTCTAATCTTTTTATTATTTTTGGGTCTGTTATTCTTGAAATTTCTTTTTTCACTTTATTATAGAGTTCATGCCCTGTGATTACTCCTAAAAGTAATCCAGGAAAAAACCCTATTAATAATCCAAAAGGCATGAGTTTTTCATTTATTTGATAGGCACCATATGCTAAACCACTTGCAACTCCAGCCATACAAGCCATCCCAGGAAAAGCCCCTGCTACTTTTCCTAATTTATGAGGGAGATGAAGCAACCTTGATTCTAATAAATCTTCTGATAAAACTCTGGCTGTTGTTTCTACATTTTCTAATTTATCAGAGTCTCCGGAAAAAATAAAAAAAGCATCATCAGTGTTCTTTTTTTTATAATAAGCAGCATTAAATTTAAAGGCATTAAATAAAGGATATTTGTTTTTTGTATATATTTTCCATTCTCCTTTTCTTGTATTTGGAGAAGAAGCAAGATTAAAACCAATATCTGCCATAGTTTCATCACCAGGAATGAGATATTCTGGGTTTCTTTTTCTTGCCATTTTTATAATATCCTGAGTTTTCATCATTTTCATTTACCTCTTTCTTTCTATCACCCCTCAAAAAAAAAATAAAAATAAAAAAATAAAAAATTAATAATAACTTTCTTCAAGTTCTTCAGTGCTTTCAGGTTTCTTTGTTACAAGAACAATTAGAACTGCAAGTAAAACTAAGAACACTATTACAAGAACAATTGTCAAAACAGCTCCGCTTCCTACAAATGCTTTTTCTGTAACAACAGCATTTAAAGTAACTCTGTTAATTAATTGTTCTCCAGATTTCACATCAACTAAAAAGTTGTGAGAACCTTCTTTCAATCCCTTAACATCAAGTTCTACTATTTTGCTTGAGCCTGCTTGAATTGTAACCATTGATTCTTTTGCTTTAACAAAAACACCTTCTGTTGTTTCAACTGTAATCTCATAAACACCGATTTTGTTTCCTGGATTTACAATAACTAAATTATAAGTCACTGTATTCCCAAGTCCAATTTCTTTGCTTATTACTGGTGCAACAACATTGCTTTCTTGTTCTGTTCCAATAACCATGATGCTTTTTGTTAAACTGCCTTTAGAATCTGAGTTATAAGCTTCAACCTTTAAGTCATATATTCCTGCTTGTGCATTTGAAGGAATCCTTATATAGATTCTATTTTCAACAGCATCTTCCTTATCACAGTCATCATCACAGTCATCTAAAGGAATTAAGTCGCCAAAATAAGCACTTTTCTTAATGCTTAATTCAGGTATGCTTACAGATACAATTAAGTCATCAAGTTCATGTCTTCCTAAATTTTTTAGAACAACATCAACTGGAACTAATGCTCCTGAACTTACCTTGTAATCAAATTCTGCAAACAAGATGTCAACTTTGTGTGGTTGTCTTTGCATTCCAATAGTGTATGCTTCTTCCCAGTTTCCTGTATCAGCTTCCATTCTTATGTATAAAGTCAATTCTTCTGAAGGGTCTACATCTGAAGGTAGTTTCAAACTCAATCTGGCATTATAATCTTGAAATTCAACCAAATCATAGAAATTCTTTTCAGCTGTATCACTTTTATGCCCTTGTATCCATGCTGAAACTTCAACTTCGTTTGCATTTTCTTCAGCAGTAAAGTAAACTCTTACCGGGATAGTTTCTCCAGCTTCTGCTGAAATAACATTTCCTAAAGCTCCTAAGCTATTTCCAATTTGAATTCCATCAGCATATACTTCATTAACTGTAACATTAAGTGTTCCTGCAGAACTTACAGCTATCAAAGTAAGTATGCTTAAAACAAAAGTCATCAAGGAAACCGCAAATATTTTTTTCATTTTCCTCCTTGTGTATTTAATTTGATAATCAATGATTTTTTAGCTTTATAAACTTTATGGTGATAACAGTTAAGATACTTCTACAGAGTATATACACAATAATATTTAAATAGTGTTATAACCATGTTATAACATGGAATTTTTAAGAAAGGCAGTTAAGGTTGGAAATTCATCAGGAGTAATTTTGCCAAAGAAATTATTGGGAAGTGAGGTTAAAATTACTGTTATTAAAAGGTCTGTTGAAATTAAAAAACAGGCAGTTAAGTTGCTGGAAAAATATTTTGAAGATATTGTAGGAATCTATATAATAAGCAAAAATCCAGTAGGGATAATTGCTGTATCAAAAAAATTAAAAATAATAATAAGAAAACAGGGAATTAAAATAAGTGTTGTTCCAATTTCCCGGATAAAAAAAGATATGAACAACAAACAGTCTTTAAGGCAAAAAATAATAAGCTGTGAAACAATCTTGAATCCTGTTTTTCTTGATGAGCTGAAAAAAGAAGGCAAAAGAACTAACCCTGTTTCTCTGAAATCTTTAGAGTCTTAACATCGGAATTCCTATGTTATTGGAATAAAGTTCAAAGAGTCAAGAGTTGAAAGTCTCAGAACTGGAGGAAAAAGCTTCAAAAAAAGTTTAGTAACTTCTAGTAAGAAATTATTGAACATAACAATTTTATACTCGTTTGTGAATCAAACCAAAAAATTTAAGTTCATAACATTATGAGGCAAAGCCGAATAAGTGGAGATATTAAATTTTTTGAGTAAAATTCTTACTTTTTAATTAGTTCTGCGTTAACAGACTATATTTAGGGGGTTTCTGTTCATCAGGGTGCAAGCCCAATCTAAAAAGTATGTTTAGGAGAAAATCTTTCGTCTAGAAAAACATAATGGGGCTGAATTGTTAAAATATTAATTAATTAGTGATAACACAAACAAAAAGTTTATAAATAAATGGTTTTTTCATATCTACTATGGGCTGGTTAAAGAAAGCATTATTAGTGGGAGGACTTACACTTTGGTACACTTTTACAGGTCCTTCATCTGATCAAATAAAGAATAAGAAAGAATATTCTTTACCAGAAGAGATTTGTGTAGTTGAAACTTCTCTACCCTACAAAACTAGAGAAAGAGTTTGGACTACAACTGATTCTGAAGGAAATGAAGAAAAGAGAGTTGATTTGGAGAAAATTGTTAAAACATCTGAAATTGATTTCTCAAGTAAATTCCATATAAAGACTGACAGATATAATTTAGTTAAGAAAGAGGAATGGTTGCCATCAAGAATTATTGGTCATACTTTTTCATTACCCACAAAATTATATTTTTGGGATGCGGATGCTGGATGGGGATTAGATGCAGAAAAGTCAAGAGCTGTACTTTCTATGCTGGAAGAAAATAAGAATGTTTATGGTTTAACAGTAAGAATTAATCACAACGAAGCAATTTATGATTGTTACAGATTATTTGGTGATGAAAAAGTTGCAGAAAGAAATAATCTTGTTGCTAGATTATTGATGGGTTTACCAACAAGTATTGGAGGAGAACTTTTTGCAGAACTTAGTAGAGGAGATTATTATAATCCAATGAATCAAACAGTAGTTTTATTTAGTAATATTAAATCTATCTCAGGACATGAAATTGGACATCATCAAGATTATCAAAGATTTGATTCTGATTGGAAATATGGATTAGCAGGAGCGTTTCCGCCAGTAAAATTATATAAAGAATGGCAAGCAAGTCAAAACTCTACAAAGCTATTAAGTTCTGATGACCAATGGCAATTTAATCGTTATCTTTTGCCAGCATTTTTAACTTATCTTACTGTAGGATACTATGTTAGTAGAAAAATGCTTCAAAGAAGTGTTATGAAATCAAATGGTGATGATAGAGATATTAATAAAGTAAAAGAACATGAAAGACCAGAGATTAGTCCATTGCAAACTTTAAGACATTTTGGTATACTGAACTTAGATTTATATGCAGGAATTACAGCTTATAATTTATGTCAGTCAGCCAATGCTCCTGAAATGATAAGTTATGCTGGATTTGCTGCAGGATTATTTATTACACACGCGATTGCTGATACTATAATAAAAAGAGTAATCCCATTTGAACATGAAAATGTCTAAATCCTACCCTATTCAAAAAGAAATAAATAGAGATTTTTCCCTTCTAACAAATTTAGGAAATTCCCTTTCTCGTCATAAAGAGTAAGAATTTTATTTTATATAACTCCTGCGAGTTTGCAAGTGTGAGGTGAAAATCTACAATTTTTTTTAAATTTAAGAAACATAAATCTCTTTCATCTTAACACTGTCTTCAACAGGACTTGGACTTTCATTAATAATAACAATTTCCTTGTTTTTAGGAAGAACTAAAAGAAGTTTTTTTATTTCAGATTCTGGAGTAAGCTTATGTTTTTTCTCTCCTTTTTCCCCATATTCAATTCCAGAAAAATGACAATGCAGTTTTTTAAAATCCTTTACTTTTTCATACATTTCTTTATAACTCATTTTTCCTTTGCTTCTTGCATAAAGATGTGCAAAATCAATTGTAAAAAAACAACCAGTTTCTTTTACAAGTTTCAAAATCTCTTCTTCTTTTCCAAAAACATTCACTTTCCCAGTAGTTTCAGGACAGAGCTTTATTTTCCATTTATTTTTTTTAATTTTTGTTATTAAATCTAAGATTTCTATTTTTATATTTTTGTATGTTTCTTCTGCAGTTTTTTTTAAATAATATCCTGGATGGAACACCACACAATAAGCTCCAAGCATTTCCCCTATTTTACAGCATCTTAAAATCCTTTCTTTGCTTTGCCTGACTTTATTTTTATCATCACTATTAAGATTTATCCAGTAAGGCGCATGTATGCTTAATTTTATATCAAGTTTTTCTGTGGTTTTTTTTATGTTTTCAATTTCTTTTTTCTGAGATTCTTTTATATAAACCCCATATGTAAATGCAATTTCACATGCTTTCAAACCTAATTTTGCAAATTTCTTC
>JAHIRT010000015.1 GCA_018818285.1 Nanobdellota archaeon | reverse complement strand
CTCCTGTTGAAACAGAAACAGTTTTTTTCACATCTATATAAGTTCTTGTATTATAATCAGCAAATTTTAATTTATAAGTTCCAGAAGATTCAATTAAAGAAAACATCCAGGCACGGTCTGCATCTTGAAAATGTCCAATAAACCCTGCCATTTTCCCTCCTGTTGGAAAACTATCAAACTTAACCCAATTACTTATTGTAAAATTAGTGTAATATGCTCCTAAGTCCCATTCACTTCCATCATCAAGAATTACCTTATCATCAACCCCATCAAATTTCAAAGCTTTTCCTTTTACACCATTAACCCAAATAGGATTATTAACCAATGTTCCTGTATTTCCATTACCAGAACTATCAGAAGCAGTTGTTCCTGTTCCTTCATCAAAATTATAATAAGCAACTAAATTATTATCAGCATTTGCAAATCCACTATTTAAGAAAATCAAAAACATCAAAATTAGAATTATAAATTTGCTTTTCATTTTACTCTTTTTATTAAATTATTTACGAGAAGGGCATTTATAAATTTTCTTTCTACCCCCTCATAACAGCCAAAGGCTTTAATCTTGCAAAATTCAAACAAAAACATTTAAATACACTATTATCTGTAAGTTAATAACTATTAACTAAATGGAAATAGGTAAAATGAAAACATTAAACTCAGATGCAGAAATATTAAAAATTTTATTAAAGGATTTAACAATAAAACCAACCATAACTTCCTTAGCTAAGGAAACAAAAATGAGCCGAGTTGGAATTTGGAAAATTCTTAAAAAATTAGAAATAAAAAAACTAATCATCCTTTTTCCAGTTGGAACAGGAAAAACAAGCACTTACAATGCAAAATTAAATTGGGATAATCCTCTTGTAGAAAAAAGTTTGGTATTGTATTTAATTGAAGATTCTATAAAAAACCAAAGATGGCTGAATAATTTTTTAGAACTAAAAAATAAACTTGACTTTCTTATAATTTATGGAAGCATAATTCATTCTCCAAAAGAAGCCAATGATATTGATATTCTTGGAGTTTCTAATAAAAATAAATTTTTAGAAGTTGAAAAATCTATCAAAAAAATACAAAAAACCCAGATTAAAAAAATTCATATATTTAATTTTACACAAGCAGAGTTTAAGCAAGAAATAGAAAAACCAAACAAAATATTTATTGAAGCAATAAAAAAAGGAGTAATTTTATTTGGACAGGAAAAGTTTATTAAATTCATAAAAAGTGTAAACAAAAAATGAAAATTTTTCAATTTTCAAAGGTTAAACACTTTCACGGACCGGAATTACAAGAGCGTGTTTAACAAAATGAAAAAAGAAGTTAGAAAATGTTTCGAAAATGCAATAAAAGACGAGAAAAAAGGCAAAAAGCATAAAGGGTTGTTTATTATTCAGCCAGATAATAAAAGAGCACAAGAATATCTTGATAAAGCAAAAATGAATTTAGAACTTTGCGACTTTTATAAGGAAAAAGGATTTGACTATAAGATTCCAGAAGAATGGTTCTATACTCTTTATTATTGTGCTCTTGCAATATTGTCAAGATTTGGGATTGAAAGCAGAAGTCAAAAATGCACGGCTAATTTTTTAAGATATATTAAAGAGAAAGGATTAATAGAATATGATAATGAATTTATTGATAGAATAACAGTTTATAGTTCTAAAGAAGAGAAATCAGATGTAGATGAAAGAGAAACAGCAAGATATAGCTCTGCTATGAAAAGTGAAGAAATTTCTAGCAAATATGAATATATGACTAATATTTGTAAGATGGCAATTTCTCAATGTGAAGAAATAGTTTTCTCAGATAAAAAATTCAAAATACCTGAAGAATTACGCATTGATGATTTCACCCTTTCATAACAGCCAAAGGCTTTAATCTCACAACTAATTTAGCCAACCTAATTTTATCAGAAACTTTTGCAATCTCATCAATATCTTTGTAAACTTGCGGAGCTTCTTCAGCTAATCCTTTCAAGCTTCCTGTTTCAATATCAATTCCCTTGCTTTCTAATTCTTTTTTTATATTTTCTCCTCTTAAATTTCTTAATGCTGCACTTCTTGAACAAACTCTGCCTGCTCCGTGCGCTGTCGAAGAAAAACTCAATTTCTCTGCTTCATTAGTTCCAACTAAAATATAAGAAGCTGTTCCCATGCTTCCAGGAATAAGAACAGGCTGTCCTGTTTTTTGATAAATTTTTGGAAGCTCTTTTCTTCCTTTTCCAAAACTCCTTGTAGCACCCTTTCTGCAGACAAGAAGTTTTTTCTTTTTCCCATCAACTTCATGCTCTTCTATTTTTGCAATATTATGGCAGACATCATAAATTAAATTAAATTCTGCTTTTGGAAAAAATCTTTTAACAGATTTTTCTGTCCAGTTCATAATCATCTGGCGATTGCAAAAAGCAAAATTCGCAGCACAAGCCATTGCAGAAAGATATTTTTTCCCCAGCTCACTTGAAATAGGAGCATTTATCAATTCTCTGTCAGGCAAATCTTTCCATCCATATTTGTCTTCCATTAATTTTATATAATCACTTGCTACCTGATGCCCCAAACCCCGAGAACCACAATGAATTGAAATTGTTATCTGCCCTTTTTCCTTAATCCCGAATTTTTCAGCAATCTCTTTATCATAAATCTCATCAACTTCCTGAATTTCCAAAAAATGATTCCCACTTCCCAAGCTTCCAAGTTGAGGCAATCCTCTTGCTATAGCTCTTTCAGAAACATCAGAAGCATTTGCATTTTCAATGCACCCATAATCCTCTGTTTTTTCCAAATCCTCTTTTCCCCCATAGTTATTTTTGACAGCCCATTTTGCCCCTGTTTCTAAAACTTCTTTAATTTCTTTTTTGTCTAACTTTACAACACTTCCTTTTCCAATTCCTTTTGGTATATCTCTTGATATCTGATGCAAAAGTTCTTTTTTCTTTTCTAAAATATCTTTTTTCTTTAAGTTAGTAGCTAAAATTCTAATTCCACAATTTATATCATAGCCAACCCCTCCAGGAGAAATAACCCCTTTTTCTAAATCAAAAGCCGCAACACCCCCTATGCAAAAACCATAGCCAGAATGCATGTCGCTCATTGCCAAAGAACATTTTACAATTCCAGGAAGCATCGCTACATTTACAACCTGCTGAATAGCATTTTCTTCTACCAAACCTAATAATTTCTCTGATAAAAACAACCTTGCAGGAACCAACATCTTTCCTTGTTTTGGCAATTCATATTCATATTCTCCGACTTTTTTTAATTGTTCTTTATAT
>JAHIRT010000014.1 GCA_018818285.1 Nanobdellota archaeon | reverse complement strand
GGTTGGTATGCTGCAACAAGGCAGATTGTTCCTGGTTTTGGGGTTTCTTCATCTGTGCAATCAGGTGCTATTTCAAGTTTTTGGGTTTGCAATGTTGGAAAAAATGGAAAAGAAGAATGGGGAACAAGTTTAGGTGATGACAGACCATGCACACAAGTTAATCTTAATACAGGGCAGGCAATTGACCAGTTGCCTTGTTTAAGTCCAAGTGAAGCAAAAACACTTGTATTAGCTGCTAAAAGAATATTAGAAGAAGCTGCTTCAAAATATGGAAAAGCAAAAAGCGGAAAAATAAGCTTGAGCTTGTTAAGTGGTGCAGAATCAATTGATGTTGGTCCTGCTGTTTCAACTCCTGGAACACAATGTCAGGATTTTATGAGTCCAAGTGACTGTAGTTTGTTGTTTAATGTTTGTGACCCTGTTTTATGCCCAACATCAAGATGTGATTTTGGAGGGAGATATAAAGTTGATAATGTTATACAATCTGGAATAATTGGAAGTGTTTTATTGTGCTTACCTAATTTTGGAAATCCTACAGAAGGCGGAGTTGCTGTTCCTGTTTGCTTAACTGGAATTCATGCTGGTTTAGATGCCTATGTTTCTATTTTAAAAGCTTATAGAGATTGTCTTAAAGAAAATATTGAATCTGGAAAATATGTTGGGATATGTGATGAGATACATTCTATTTATTTGTGCGAGTTTTTTTGGAAGCAAGCAGCTCCTTTGCTTGAATTTGGAATACCAAAAATTATTGAGATGATTTATACTGGAAAGGCGAGGGGTGGTGGAGAGTATTCTACTTTTACAAATGCATGGGATAATATGAAGAATTCTGTAACTTATTTTACAGATTATTATGGGGTGAATACATTTAAAGCATTTAGAAGCAGAAGCACTGCTGAAGTTGGAACAGAATTTTGTAATGCTTTTATTTCACAAAGATATCCAAGCAATAAAAATATGTTTGATTCTTTGCTTGAGCCAGATAGTCCTGTTCAGTTTCATGCATGGTTTGATGAGAATATATTTTCAGAAGCAACTGTTCCTACAACATCACAATATAAAGTTTATTATCATATATATGCTGGAAAAGATAAGGGTTCTTATTATTCTGTTTATTTGAAAAGCCCTCCTGAAACAGGATATTATTCTGCTCAACCATATATAACAATTGATACTGGTTATGTTGGTGTAGGGCAAAATGTTGATAAGGCAAAGGATTTTACAGCACCTTCTGGTTATAAGGAATTGTGTGTGAGAATTGATGCACAGGAAAAGTGTGGTTTTAAAACAGTTTCAACTTCAGCTGCTGTTAATTACTTGAAGGATTTTTATATTGAAGAACAGACAACAAAAGAAATAACATCTGAAGCACAGTGTGTTTCTGGAAGTCCGAGTTTGTGGGCTCTTGCAGGCAGTCCAAATATACAATCTGGTGTTGAGCAATCTGGTTTAGTGCAATCAATATATGGTGGAACAGGAAGTGCTTTGTATCAAAGCGGGATAATAAGGGTTTGTTCAACTGATAACCCTGGAAATAGTACTAATCCTTCAAGATGGACTTCTGTTGGATGGTGTGATAAAAAAGATGGGGAAATTAAATGCTGGCTTGATGGAAATTCAGTTGAAAATGCTGTTAAGGATTTGAAATTAGAGAATGATATTTTAACAGATGCACAGCAAAAAATGAATGATATTGAAAAGCTTGGAGCATGGCCTGAAGAAAAAACAAATAGTGAATTAGCAAAAGCAAAGCAAAGTTTTGAAAATGCGAAGAATACTATTACTGATGAAAGTAATTTTATTACTTTATTTGATGAGATTATAAAACATGGATTTTTTAATACTCAAAAAGCAGAAGCAATGTTTTACAAAGTTGAGGTTTATATTGCTATTGTTAGGAATTTGTTGGGGGATGGAACAGGTACTACTGCGAGGAGTGGTGAAGTTGAAAAATGTGTTTTGAAGAATATTGAGGATAAAACTCTTGATATGAATAGTTTAAGTCCTACTCTTGTTTTAAGTAATGATAAGTGGTCATTAGTTATTAATGCAGAAGGTAATTGTGAGGGGAATAGAGTAGACTTTATTATAGAATATTATGATTCTGCAACTCCAAGAGATGTGAGTTCTAAGTCAAATACTCAAAATTTTGTGATAGTTTTGGATAAAAAATATAAAGCTAAATTTGATTATGATTTTAAAGAGGGATTTAATTATGAGGTGAAAATGAATTTTGTTGGAAGCAATTATGAACCTTCTATTGATAATAGTAAAACTTATTCTTTTGGATTCAGTATTGGTAGTGATGGGGAGATTATTTTGTAAGTTCTTAATAATTTTTCATATTTACTGATTCAATCCATATTGTTCCGTCAGGACTTCTTGTCACTCTTTTTCCACACCCATTTCCTTCATCATATAGAATTCCAAGAGATACATTATTTGCTTTTCTTGGTTTTTCTG
>JAHIRT010000013.1 GCA_018818285.1 Nanobdellota archaeon | reverse complement strand
CTGTCCTTCAGGCGGATTCATTAAAACATCTTTTCCAAACAAACCTTTAAACCAATCAATAAAACCAGCAGAAACAGGAATAGATAAAATCAAAAACATTAAACTAATCACAACAATAAAACTCAACTCTTTTCTCATAAATATTAAAGAGAAATATAGTTTATAAATATTTTTATTAAACTTCTATAAAACCAAAACTATTTTAAATCCAAAATAATTAATCTAATTGAAAAAATGGTGTCAGAATTAGTTATATCAATTTTTGCTGGTTGTGTAGGAGGACTTGCAAGAGGAATGCATGGAGCATTGAAAAGCCTGTCAAAAGGTGAAGAATTTAAAATCACTCATTTGCTTATTACCACCTTGTTGGCAGGAGCAATTGGAGCAGGGCTTGGCTCAATTTTTGATAATGATTATGTTATTGCATCACTTGCAGGATTTACTGGAACAGATATCTTAGATAATATTTTCAAAGGCAGGCTGCCAACTAAAATAACAAATAAATAAAATGCATCAAATAATAACAGGAATAATATTCGGAATAATAGGAGCACTTATGAGAGTTGCAATTACAACTTACAGGCATGTGTTTTACTACAAAGAAAAAATGAACAAAAAAAGTTTTATAATATATTTAGCAGCTACTTTAATAATTGGTTCATTTGTAGGAATTATATTCAGCTTCAAGCCAATTATTGCAACACTTGGGGGTTATGCTGGAAATGATTTAGTAGGAACATTCAAAAAAGCATTTAAGAAAAAGAAATTCAAAGTTAATTAAATCCAAGGTTCTGAAATTTTCTTGCCTTTTTTTATTTCTCCTCTTAGAATTTTGTGCTCATCAATTTCATGTTTTGGCCTGCCTCTTTTAGCACCTGTTTTTGATTTTCTAAAATAATTATCCCTAACAATATCTATTATTAATTCCTGCAATTTTGAAAATCCTCTTTTCTTTTTATCTATTTTCAATTTTTTCAAAATTGGTTCTGGGATTGTTAAAAGTATTGTTTTTCTAAGCATTTTAACTTATATAAATTTATATGTATTTATATAAAAGAAAAATAACCTATTTAAATCTTTTTAATCTCCATAGACGCTATTTTGCTGTTTTTTTAATAAAAATACAAAAAAAGCATAAATCATTACAAAATGAATATGTAAGGAATTAAGTAAAATTTAAATAGTTTGAATAATTATTATGGGTAAGGAATTAAGTAAAATTTAAATAGTTTGAATAATTATTATGGGTATGAAAAAAAGAGAAAAAGTCAATGAACCATCTAATAAGGTATATCACTTTGGCAGGGCTTTAGTTGGACTATGTTTTTTAATATCATTAATTTATCTTAATTCATATCTTAGCTATGATTTTTACAAAGCACTTGTAGGTTCATTTTTAATAGCAGTTGTTGTTCGTAGTTTATACAAAATGCTTATTTTAAATGAAACTGATTTTTAACCAACAAAAATAAACAAAGTCTCAATAATTCCAGCAATAACAAGCAAAGGAATAATAACAAACAAAAAAACTCTTACAGAATTTTTTAAATCATAAATTAGTTTTTCTTTTTTTAAATTTTTAGTAAAAATAAACATTCCGAGTTTTAATCCTAAACCAAGAGATAAAATCAAAGCAGGAATTTCAAAAATTCCATGAGGAAAAAGTTTCAGTAAAACAGAAAATCCTGACAACTCAACAGCCGCCCTGCTTATAAAACCAAGAACATACCCATTAAGACAACATAAAATCAAAGGAATTATTCCAAAAAACAATCCAAAAATCATTCCAAAAAAAGAAGTCATAATATTATTTTGAAGAATAAAAATTAACAATCTAAAAAATCCCATACCTTTTGTTAGTTCTAATAAATCCTTGACAAATTCTTTAATAAAATCAATAAAAAACACAGGAAATAAAAACCCAATAAAACCAGAAACAAAAAATAAAAACAAGATAAAATAAAAATAATTTCTGCTCTCTTTTAAATAATCCCAGCATTTAGAATAATTTCCTGTCTCAACCCCGCCACTCTTCTTTATTAATCTAGAACTATTATGTTTTTTCACATGGCTTTTTTTTCTTTTAACATATTTTTCTCTTTTTTTCATAATTAAATAAATTATTGGATGTATATAAATGTTTTTCACTAAAACATCCTATTCAGCATACTAACTTTTCTTTTATATTTATTCCGCAAATATAATCCAAAGATAACTCCTACAACCAAGCCTCCTAAATGAGCTGTGTTTCCTATTGGTAAACCAGCAATAGAAGATATAATCCATAAACCAAATAATAAAAAAAGCATAGCAGCCCACATTGGCATTGGAATAATAAAGAAAACCAGAACAGGAAGTTTTGGAGTTAAAATCATTAATAAACCACCTAATCCAAAAATAGCTCCACTTGCTCCAACAGCATAAATATCAAGCTCAGTTTTAAAAATAAATGCAAGTGAAACAAAAAACAAGCCTGCAACCAAACCTGAAATCATGTAAAACCAAAAAAATCTTTTTCTTCCTATGACTTTCTCAACAAAGTTTCCAATAAACATAAGAGAGATCATATTAACAAACAAATGGCTGAAATTTCCATGCATAAACATGCTCGTCAATAATGTCCAAATATTTTTCAGTCCTAAAATATTCGCTGGCTTTAAAGCAACATAATCAATAAGCTCAGAATTATAAGAAAATAAAATCAAGGCAAAAATAAAAAACACAACATTAATAAAAATAATCCAATTAGTAATGCTCAGATTGTAAAAAAAATCAAAAAAACCTGGCTTCAAATTCTTTCTTGTATATCTTCTATAATTCAATTTTTGCTCCAAATTATTCAACCAAACAACCCAAGAATTCTCCTCTTCTTTTTTATTGTTTTTTTCTTTGTTTTATTTTGTGTCTTTTTTTTGCTTTTTTTAGGTTTCTTTATTTTCTTGTCTGACTTTTTCTTAATTTCAATTTTTTTTGGTTTTGCTTTATCTCTTTTTATTTTTTCTTCTTTTCTTATTTTTTCTTTTTTCTTTTTTTCTCTTTTCTCATCACTTATAATTTTCTTCTTCTTTTTTTCATTCACTAATTCTAATTCTGACAAAACATTTTCTCTTTGCTTTTCTAATCTTGAAATTTTGTTTCTTAAAATATTAAATATTTTTTTATCCTCATTTAAAACATAAACCTCTCCGCATTCAGGACATGTAAAATTATGCAGCAAAGATTTTTCCTCATTTATTTCTACCTTGCACTCATTGCAAATATAATATCTCTTCATCTCCCTGTTTTTTAATTGCTGTTTTAAATTTTCAATTTCTTTAGAAAGTTTCTCTTCAAGAAGTTCTAAAGTTCTGCCGGTGTTAAGAGTCCAAAAATATGTATACCACCCTTTTCTCTTGTCTTTTTTTCTTGTAAATGAAACAAGCCCAAAATTAGACAGCTTGTAAAATATATTCCTTGTCTGATTTATTGTAAGATTCAGTTTTTTTGCTATTAAAAATTCATTAACACCTTTTTTCTCCAAGATAATATCCACTACTTCGCCTGCAAACTCACCTGCGATTTCCTTAAAAACATCTTTAAGAAGTTTAGATTGCATCAAGAATCAAAAAATATCTCAATTAAATAGTTTTCGGTTTAAGAAAAAAATAGTATCAAAGGCATACTTCTTTTTCTAGCTCAGTTAAATAATCTGGATTTGTACATTCTTGATGCTCTCTTGCTTTATCAAAAAACTGGTGAGATTTTTGTTTTTCACTAGCAAGAGCATAAAGAGATGCTGCAGATATTAAACAATTACAAGCTCTATAATTAGGAGATGCTTGATTATTATAAAGTACTTCTTCACTCAAAGCTGCCACAAGGCAACTTTTTCTTTTAACTTCACTATCAGAAATTGAATTCAATAGAATTATTAAAACACTTTTTTCTGTAATAAAATCTTTCCAATTTCCTTCAAAAGTTTTAGATCCAAAATTTATGTCTTTAAGATAATTGATTACTTTTTCTATTTCATCAACTGAACCTTCTCCATGTACTAAAAATTTTCTTAGATTATCAAAAATTTTCATGGATAAATACTTAGCATTATCTTTATAAACTTTTCTGTAACCACTCTATAATTTATGCAAAGTTATTTATATTAAATTTTTTTCTTGTTACTATGTCATGGTTATTCGGAGGAAAAAAAGAGAAAAAGGAAGAAAAAGGAAGATTGCCTGAGCTTCCAGAATTGCCCCCATTAG
>JAHIRT010000001.1 GCA_018818285.1 Nanobdellota archaeon | reverse complement strand
TTTTGGTTCTAACATAATTACAGGAAAATAAAGAGATATTTAAATTTGTTGTTCATCTATACAAATCTGATAAAACCAAAAGTTTTAAATAGAGAATATTTTTGCCTATGTAACATGGGAAGCATGTCAAAACTTGAAAAGACATTATTTGAGATTGTGAATGTAGCTGGTGATGTTTCTATAGCAACAGGCATTGGTTTATTGGTAACAGGAAATGAATCTGGGGCTTTTTATTTTGTGGCAGGTGTTTGTGGAGAAATTATATCAACAGCACATGAAAACTTAATGAACTATGAAAGGTCTGATATGCCTTTTTGGTCTAAAATAAAATATTCTTTTATTCCACCATTCAAATATATAGGAAGAACTGATTCTGAGTCAACCCGAATGAATTGAACCTAACTCTTTATATGCATAAATATTGGAATTTTTGTATAAAAAGAAACATATAAAAATCTTCTTAATCTTACATAATTATGGAAAAAATAGGTTTGGAAATTCATGGTTATCTTGTTACAAAAGAGAAATTGTTTTGCTGTTGCAGGGCAATAAGGCATTCAAAAAAAGAGAATATAAAACCAAACACAAATATTTGTCCTATATGCACTGGACAGCCTGGAGCAAAGCCAATGCTGCCAAATTCAGAAGCAATAAATAATATCATAAGAATAGCATTGATGTTAGGTTGTGATATTAATACAAAAGAAAAAAATAAAATTCTTGTTTGGAACAGAAAGCATTATGACTGGCCTGATTTGCCAAAAGGATATCAAAATACTATTTCAGGGGCATATTCTGTTCCTGTTGCAGAAAATGGAAAATTTGAAGGAATAAGAATCAGGGAGATTCATTTAGAAGAAGACCCTGCTTCATGGAACCCAGAAACAGGATGCATTGATTATAATCGTTCTGGTTTGCCTCTTGTTGAAATAGTAACTGAACCTGATTTTAAAAATTCAGAGCAGGTTGTAAATTGGATTAAAAGTCTTTTGTTAATTTTGTCATATATAAAAGCTGTTGATAAAAATGCAGGAATAAAAGCAGATGTTAATGTTTCTGTTTCAGGTGGGGAGAGAGTTGAAATAAAAAACATGTCAAGTTTAGTGAGTATAAAAAATGCAATAGAATATGAAATTAGAAGACAGAAAAAAGAAGGAGCTGAAAGAGAGACAAGAAGATTTGATGAGAAAAAACAACAGACAATAAAAATGAGAACAAAAGAGCAGGCAGAAGATTATAGGTTTATTCCCGACCCTGATTTGCCTGTAATTAAACTTACAAACAAAGAAACAGATGAATTAAGAAAACAGCTTCCTGAAACACCAAAGCAGAAACTTGACAAACTTGTGAAGCAGCATAAACTTGACAAAAAAAATGCAGAAGTTTTATATAAGAATTTTGAACTTGTTGAATTTTTTGAGAAAGTTGCTGAGAAAATCAAAGCTGATTTTGCTATTTATTGGATTACAATTGAATTGCTGAGAGTTTTGAATTATGCAAAGAAAACTCTTAATGAAGTAAATATTAATGCAGAGCATTTTATAGAGCTTCTTGAAGCTGTTAAATTAGGAAAAATTACAGAGCTTAAAGCAAAACAGATTTTAAATGATTTTATACCAAGCTCGTTTTCAATTAAAAACAAGCTAAAGAAAGAAAGCAAGATTATTAATGGAAGTGAAATTGAAAAATTTTGTGAGCAGGCAATTAAGAAAAATTCAAAAGCAGTTAGTGATTATAGGGCTGGGGAGGAAAAGTCAATTAATTTTTTAATTGGAGATGTGATGAGATTATCTTCGCGAAGAGCTGATTTTAAAGTTGTGAGAAAAATTTTGGAAAAATTACTCAAATGAGATTTCACTAAAATCTGTTGGTTCTCGTGCTTTTGTGATTCTGTTATCATGATTGGGAAATTCTTTGCAAGCATCAACAAGACTTTTAACTCTTTGTCCTATTTGTTCTTTTTTATTTGGAATTTTTGCATCTGGAACATTAAATCCTCCTTTGAGGACAATTCTCCAAGGACATTCATTTTGGGTGCATTTAATTCCAACTGCGATTCTTTTATAACCCTCTCCTACAAACATAGGATTATATTCTGCGCTTTCACATTTAAAACATTTTTTTGGCTCTAATGGTTTTTCTATTGAGTAATTTTCACAATCATCCATAAAAAATAATAAGAAAAGAGATTAATAAAGATTATTGAGATAGAAAGCATATTTGAATAATTTTATAAAAACTCATATAAGATTCCAGAAATAAATATCAGAATAAACAAAATTTTCAAAATCAGGGGGATGTAAATTTTAATTTCTGGTTTTCTTTCTCTTTTTTTATCTTGCAAATGTTCGTGAATAAGTAAAATAGAAATTCCAAGCAAACCTCCTGATATGCTTCCACCCCAGCTTAAAACTTTGGAAAATCCGCCAAGATTCCAAAATTTAATTATTAAAAAAAATATCAAAGGAAATATGCTAGAAAAAATCCATGCTTTTTTAAATGAAAATTTAAAATCAAATCTATATGTGTCTTGCAAAGCTAAATTCAAAGCAAAAAAAGCAGTGAACATTGTGAGCATTCCTAGGAGTGTTATAATCCTGCCAAAAGAAATTGTAGCAATTTCACTAACTTCTTGCCCATATAAACCTAAAACAATAATGGTAAACAAAACATAAATTATCAGGGGAATAAAACTTCCAATTATAATTGCTTTTTTCATTAACTTCTCATTATTTTTTAAAACTCTTTTTATTTCAGGAATAGAAGACACACCTAAAAAAGCAAATAAAATTACACCAAAAGGAAGGAATAAATAAGAAGGATTTGAATAATTTAAATTAGAAAAATTAAGTTTATCAAAATTTACTATACCTAAAATCAAAGTAACTAAAAAAACTATAATTACAGCAAGAGGTTCTATTTTTTTGAAACTTCTTATCCCTCTGAAAGTTATTATTGACATTAAAACCCAGAAACCCAAACTTGTGTATAAAGAGAATCTTGTTGTTCCAAAAATCAAAAAACTTATGCTATCTCCTTCTCCAATTAAATAAGCAACTAATGCTGCATATAATCCAATTATGCTTGCTATGAAAACAAAGAATTTGGTTTTTCTGCCTAAATATTTTGAAGCATATCCAGGAATATGGTGCATTGTTTTTGTTGATAAAATTATTTCTCCCATCATTAAATTAATCAACAACATCATAACACAAATTAAGAACATCCAGAATAAACCAATTAAAAAACCTGACTTGGCAACAACATAAGGAATTCCCAAGAAACCTGCACCTATTATTGTGCCAGTTAATGTTGCAATTCCTGTGAAGAATTTTGATTTCATTTTTTTAAATTTTCATTTCATATTTCTATTTTCCACAAAAACTTTTTTCTCCTTTTTTATGGTGATAATCCTGACACTCCTTGCAATCACCATGTCTTTCACAATCATCATAAGGACAAGGACAATCTTTATTTTCTTGTATCATTGTTTCTCTTTTTTAAAAAATGGGCTCACTAGGAATCGAACCTAGATCAACGGGGCCGAAACCCGAAATTCTATCCATTAAACTATGAGCCCAAATCATAAGTCATCTTCAGTTTAAAAACTTAATTTTAAATGCAATATAAATTAAAATTAATATACAAACTTAATCTTTATACGTCCACATATCGAATATATTTATTAAAAATGTAGGCGTACAATAATCCTTACGTCTACTAATTCAAAAGATTTATAAATAGTGTGGACGTATAAATCCTATGACATATACTGAAATCAAAGAAAGAGAAGAAAAAAAATATTATTACAGAGTAAAATCTATAAGAAAAGGGGAAAAAATAGAGAAAAAAAGAATATATCTTGGTGCAAATTTAACTAAGGAACAGGTAAAAGAAAGAGAAGAAAAAGCAGATAAAGAATTGGTTTTGAAAAATGATGTTTTAGAAAAAAAAGATGAAAAAGAAATCACAGCCGGGAAAGATGAATTTTCAGAATGGTTCACCCAAATTATGTTAAAAGCAGAACTCGCAGATTATACAGATGTTTCTGGTTCAATAGTATTTAGGCCAGCTTCTTATGCAATATGGGAGAATATTGTTAAAGAAACAGATAAAAAACTTAAGAAATTAAATATTAAAAACTGCTACTTTCCATTATTTATTCCTGAAAAATTATTAAACAAGGAAAAAGAACATGTCAAGGGATTTTCTCCAGAAGTGGCTTGGGTAACTCATACTGGGAAAACTAAATTAAGCGAAAGATTGGCTGTAAGACCAACATCAGAAACAATAATGTATCCATCTTACTCAAAGTGGATTCGTTCATGGAAAGACCTTCCATTAAAATTAAATCAGTGGAATAATGTAGTAAGATGGGAATTCAAGCATCCTGTTCCTTTTTTGAGGACAAGAGAATTTTTATGGAATGAAGGGCATACAGTTTATGCTACAGAAAAAGAAGCATTAGCAGAAGGAAAACCAATATTAAAATTATATCAAGAAGTTTGTGAAGATTATCTTGCTTTATATGGGATGATAGGAAGAAAAACAGAAAAAGAGAAATTTGCAGGAGCTGTATTTTCAGAAAAAATTCATTATATAATGCCAAATGGAAAAGCAATTGAAGGTCCGTGCTTTCATCATGATGGGCAAAATTTTGCCAAAGCTTATGACATTAAATTTTTAGACAAAGATAAAAAACAGAAATTTGCTTATCAAAATACATTTGCTATTTCAACAAGAATGATGGGAGTTATGTTTGCAATTCATTCAGATGATAAAGGATTAATACTCCCGCCAAATATAGCATTAAACAAAATTGTTATTGTGCCTATTTTGTTTGAAAAATCTAAAGAAAAAGTTTTGAAAAAAGCAAGGCAACTTAAATCTGAATTAAGTTCTTTTAATACTATTTTAGATGAAAGAGATGACTATACTCCTGGATTTAAGTTTAATGAGTATGAACTTAAAGGAATACCATTAAGAATTGAAATAGGGCCAAGAGACATTGAAAAAAATTCAGTTGTTGTAGTAAGAAGGGATAATGGGAAAAAAGAGAATATAAAAATTTCTGAATTAGATAAAAAAATACCTAAATTACTTGAAGAAATCCAATTTTCTTTATATGAAAAATCCAAAAAATTATTTAAATCAAAAATAGAAAAAACAACAAAATTGCAAGAACTAATAGAAATTATAAATAATAAAAAAGTTGGAATTATTCCTTTGTGTAAAAATATCAAATGTGAAGAACTGTTGAAATTCAAAACTAAAGGAGTTAAGACTTTGTTTATTTCAAAAGAAAAAATAAGCTCAGAAAAATGTGTAATTTGCAATAAAAAAGCAGATTATTTTGTATATGCTGGGAAGAGTTATTGAGTATTAGAAAATTAAATTAATCATCTGATTTATACCAATCATCTTCGATTCTAAAACCGGGAATTTGTGTTTTATCTAAGGTTTTTCCATACTCTCCATTTTTTAATCTTGGTAATTTAACTGAACCTGTAGAATCTATTAAAACATAATATTTAGTATTTCTTTGTGAAACTAATATAT
>JAHIRT010000076.1 GCA_018818285.1 Nanobdellota archaeon | reverse complement strand
AGAAGTTGTCCATAAATTAAGGCAATATAGGGAAAGAAATCAATTAGATGCAGTTTCTTTAGAACCTCACCCAAATGTTGAAAGATATACCAGAGAAAATATTTCAGATATGAATCTAATGGAATTAACTAGAACAGGACATGCAATAATGGTTTTAAGATACTGTGATGCTAAAAGTTTGCCTGTTTTTTGTTTAGGTTTAGAAACTATCCAAGATGATATTAGTAAGATAACTAAAGAGATGGATACTCAAAACTATAAATATTTAGCAAGCATAATCAGTAAGAAAAATGAAAAAAGCATCTTAAAAAATTTTTTTGATAATGGTTTTATTAATCTCCAAAAATAGTTTTTTTTAGCACTTCTTTTCTTTCTCTAAGATCTTTTTTTTCAATTTCTTCCCTTTTTATATCATTTTCTGCTATACGCCTAATAACATTATCTATTTGGTTACTGCTAGTTTCATAATCAACAGTACTTCCTCCAAAAATTGTAAATTTTTCTCCCATATAAGAGACCTTAACATCATGGTTAGTAAGGAGTTCTACTTTAAAACCAGGAATATTAGCTTTCATTACGTCAGTAACTTCTCTTGTATCATAATTTGTTTGAAGAGGATTAAGATGTTCTGCATATTCTCTTTCTCTTAAAAGTGGATGTTTAACAGCCCGATAATTTGGATCCCATTCTCTTAAAAACCTATCAGCCATACTTCTCTCTGTATTTGGTTCAATTGGCCAATCATCAGTATAATCTCTTTGGTATCTTGCACTTTTTATATAATCAACTAAAACAACTTCCTGAAATTCTTTTTTTTCTTCAGGATTCTTGCCAAACTTTTTTAACATCAGTCTAAGGGAACTTTCTGCATCATCTAAAAATCCTGTTGGGATTCCTTCTTTAACTAATTCTCCAAGAAAATCATTAATTCTGATTACATTCTTTTTATCTTTGAAAAATAATTTTTCTTCTAATCCCCCATTCATCAAAACCCCAACACCAACCACAACAAAAACCAAGCTTAAAATAAACATCAGATTTTTTATGTCAAAAAAAGTTTCCTGCCCAGGACTTAACTGAATTTTTGGAATACTAAGATAATAAATAAAAAAAACAACTCCAAGAAGAAAAAATGAAACTGCGAAGATTTTTCTTGTTTTCACTCCCTTCATCTCCCTTCAAATCTATTAATCTTTTTTTCAGTTAAATCAAGCCTATCCAAGACACTGCTTAGTTTTTTTGTTAGAACATCAAGTTTATATTCTATATCTTCAATTTTAACTTTCAAATCTCTAAGATGCAAATTACTTATTCCTTGTGTTTGAGAAGACAGGGAATCTGAATCAGAAGAATTTGAAGCTGAATTTGCAATTGCTCCAAAAAAACCCAATGCACTTTCAGGAGCCTTAGGGGTTTCTGAAGAAGTAAAATCCTTATAATCTGAAGAATCATTTGTTGTATTCAAATTATTTCTGTTTATTCTTACTGGAATACTGCTCTCAGTTAAGTCAAGAACCTTGTTTTTTTTAAATGGCCACATAATACAAATAAAAAAAGAGAATATTTAAAACTTTTGAATTAATAAAATGGTTTCTAGCACATTAACAAAATTTATATATACTAATTAACTTAATTAATAAAATAAGTAATAGTAAGATAAAAATGAAATCAAAAATGCACCATCACTCTCTAAGAAGTTCCCTTAGTAAGAGCATTTTTGATATACAGAAAACAGGAAGTTTTCTGTCTTTTAAAATCAGGAAAATTTTAAAATGCCAGAAATAGAAAATATTGGAAAGCTTGTAGCAGCAATAAACCCTGAGAAATATTATGATTTTGAGGGGCTTAGTAGTAATCTCAAAAAATTTAAGGAATTAGTAAAAAAAGATTTTTGGCAGGCTGTTAAAGATGCAAAGCCAAAATCAGCAGAAGAGCACAAAATAGTTTATGATTCAAGTTCTGAAACACTTGAGCCAGTATATTTTTGGATTTTGGATTTCATGAATAAATTAGGCGGTGTGGAAAAATTAATTGACAATTTTTCATCTTCCCCTGGAAGCGGGCATTTTTCAGAATTAATGGGAAAAGCAACACATATGCAGGAACAGTCAATGAAAATAATGCAGACAATTGGTGTTATGGTTAAATCTGTTATTAATATTATTTATGATTTAAGAGAATTTGAAATAAGGCTTTCACATTATAAAACAGCTGATTCAGAAGACAAAGAAAAAAAAGAAGCTGGAATGCTTGCTCTTAAGCAAATATGGATGGATAATGTTGATATGAAAAGAGGCAATGGAAGCATAAATGCAATGTCTCAGCAAATGAATTTTGTAACTTTAAGAGATTCTTTTATGGTAGCAAATTCACTTGAAAAAATAGATGAGCTTGATTTAAATGACAGAGTTAAAAGAATTTTAAAACCAAGATTTTCAGAATTTATAAAATGGAAAGAGCTTTCTGGAAAAGAATTAAAGAAAAGATATGATATTGAAAAAAATTGGCTTAAAAGCCAGGTTGATTCTCTTAAGCTTTATACAAGATGGGCAAAACCATATTTAAAAGCAGCCACACAATTAGAGCAAAAAGATTCAGATAATCCTGCTTTAGTCAAGGCATTTAACACAGTTGCACTTGAATTAGCTATTATTGGAAAAAGCAAAGTTAATTTTGAACAATCAATTATAGATAAAAAACTGCCTCAAGGATTTAGCAGAATTAAATTAAAAAGAGATTATTATTCTTGTGTCTTAATTGATTTTTATTTCAGGGGAATTCCTCAAAAAGCAGGACAGCATTATGTTTTTGGAGGGAGAGTAGAAGTAACATTTAAAGGATATGCACTAAATGATGATGAACTGAAAATGCTAAAACAAAAAATGGAAGAATCAGATTTAAATGAGGGTTTAAGATTAGCAGAAAACACAACAGGAGAAGCTTTGGAAACATTAAAAGATGACCTTGAATATTTTTTAAAAGAAAGCGAAGAAAAAAAAGAAGAAAAATCATCAGAAGATGTTAATCCTTTTTCAGCATTAATTGGAATATCTGAAAAAAAGGATAAAGAAAAAAAGAAAGACGATAAGAAAATTCAAGAAATTAAAAAAGATGATTATTATGAAAGTGTTGTAAGAGAAGTTGCAGAAAGAGATGCAATGGAAAATTGTTACAATGTTTTTGATGTCTATAAAAAAGCTCATGGAATGCAGTCACTTAGTCCAAGCCCGTTTTATTAATTGGGAAAAAGATTCTGGTTTAAACAAAATTCAGCTTTAGATTAATTTTAAATACTTATTTTTTCTTGATAAAGAAAAGAGGTAAAGAAGAGATGAATTATTACCCTACAAAAATACACAAGCAAGCTGCAGATAAATTCATAGAATTATTTAGTAAAAACAAAAATGTAATGGCAATACTATTAACTTGTAGTTGTGCCCGAGGAAAAGCCCATAGAAGTTCATGTGTTGATTTTACAATTGTTTTGAAAAATCTTAATTATGAAGAATCTATAGAAAAGAAGTTTGAAAAATTTGAAAGAAACTCCAAAGAATATAGAAAATTAAAAGAATTGGATAAATTTACACATATAGACTTAGATGTAATAGATGGAAACTTTCAACCTGATGAAAGACATTGGACTTCTCTTCCTAGTGAATTTGAATTAGAGATTGGAAATTATGTGGCCAACTCCATAATCTTATTTGAAAAACAAAACTATTTTTCTAAAATAAAAAAGAAATATCTCCCCTATTATAATGAATCCCTAAGAAAAAGTCGTTTAAAAGAAACTGTAAAATATTGTAAGAATAATCTGGAACATATAGAAAGCTATGTAAAGAGAAAGTTATATTTTCAGGCATATGACAGATTATATAAGGCAATACAAGAATTCACACAAGCCTTATTTATCAAGAATAAAACATATCCAATTGCTTATGATAAATGGATAAAAGATCAGTATTGCAAAATACTAAAAAGACCAGACATATATAGAAAGATTGTAGATATTATATCTATAAAGAATTTTGAAAGTAATGAGATAAATCTTAAAGCTAAAAAATTAATGAGATTAGTGCAAAAAGAGATACTAAAATGAAAAAAGTAAATTATCATACACATACAACTGGTTCTGATGGAAAACTAAAACCCGAAGAACTTATCAAGATAGCAATAAAAAAGAAATTTGATGTCTTAGGAATTACAGACCATTACCATTTCCCAACAGGTTTTAGAAATTGGGGAAATGAATTTTATTCTGATAAACATTATGAAGAATTAAAGAAATTAAAGAATAAATATAAGAATAAAATTAAGATTTTGGTAAATGTTGAGTTTGATTGGTTGAAATATTATAAAAAATGGATTAAATGGGAAGCAACTAAGAGAAAATATGATTACAGGTTTATTTCTGTGCATTTTATTAAAATAGGAAAAGAATATATTCCTTTAGATTATTCTGAGAAGAGTTTTCAAAAAATAATTAAAGACATTGGCGGAATAAAAAAGCTTGTGAAAAATTATTATTCATCTTTGAGAGATGCAATAAAAACAGGTTGTTTTGATGTTGTTGGACATTTAGATATAATCAAAATTTGGAATAGGAAAAAAAAGTATTTCTCTGGACAGGAAGATTGGTATAAAAAAGAAATACAAAAAACATTAAACTTGATTAAAAAGAAAAATATGAAAATTGATTTAAACACGGCAGGTTTTAGAAAACCTTGTGCTGAACAATATCCTAGCAAGGATATTTTAGAAGAAGCTGAAAAAATGAAAATTCCTTTTTTGATTGGAACAGATGCTCATAAACCTGAAGAATTAGGGGCAGGACTTAAAGAAATTAAGAACTTGTAAAAATTAAAATTTTTCTGTCTTTTTGGGCAACTTTTTATTAAAACAAACTAAACTAACTTCTCTCACCACAAAATTTAAATACTATAGTAAATCTATAGTTCCATGGTAACAACAATTCAGCTTAATGAAAATGTAAAAGAAAGACTTGACAGACTTAAAGATTCTAATAAACAGACTTATGAACAGATTATTCTTCAGCTTATGAAACTTACAGAGGAGCATAAAAGAAAACAAGAAGAATTAATGATTGAAGGGTATAAGGAAATGGCAAAAGAAAGCTTAAGAATTTGTGAAGAATGGAAACATGTTGATGCTGAATTAGATTGGGAATGGAATGAAAATGGAGATTAAAAGAGGAGATATTTTTCTTGCAAATTTAGAACCAATTAAAGGAAGTGAACAAGGTGGAACTCGTCCTGTTTTGATTATACAAAACAATCTTGGGAATAAATTTAGCCCAACAACAATTGTTTCCCCAATAACTTCAAAAATTTATGAAAAAGAACATCCAACAAATGTTGAGATAAAAAAAGAAGAATCTGGATTAAAAGTTGATTCTACTATCTTATTAAATCAAATTCGAACAATTGATAAGAAGAGACTTGTTAAAAAATTAGGCTCATTAAATTTAGATATTATGAACATTGTTGATTTAGCTATTAAGATAAGTTTAGCTTTTGATTAATTTTATATACTCTTTAATCTTTTTTAAAAAATGCCAAAGAAAAAAATAAAAATAATATCAGAAAAAGTAAAAACTCCATTTAAGGAGATTAAAAAAGATAGTGAAGACACTGAAGATTTAGAAGAAGAAATAGAAGAGTCTCCAGAAGAATACGGGGACAGAGAAGATTTTCAGGATTTTTCATCTGAAAGAACAGCTTTGGTTTTATCTGATGCATCTCCAGGACAAACACAAACACCAAGACAAACAGAACCACTTGAAAAAGAACTGGAAAATGTTCAAGGTTCAGGCAAACAAGAAGGGGGGGTTTACAATATGCCTGATTATGGAGCAAACTCTAACAAAAATTATGAAGAAAAAGAAGAAAGAAAAATACAAGTTGGAGTCAATGATAAACCAAATTTTTTTAATAATAAAAATACTATTGATTTAAATCAAACTGCAAGGCAAATGCCGCAGGAAACAAATTTTTCACAAAGAAGTCAAAAAGAAGAAATGGCAAGAAAATATAAAGAAGTAGAAATAAGAGAAAGAGGAGAGGAAGAAAGAAGAGGGCTTTTTAAAAAAGATAAGAGGAAAATAATTTAAACTAAGAAAACTTAGGAAAGTAAGAAAAAGAGGAAAATGAAAATTAAAACAATTATTAAATATTTTCCCAGACAGGAGCGTGTTTAATAAAATGAAAAATAATTGGGGGAAACCTAAAAGAAAATTAAATGGCATATGAATATTTTTATCCAGGAACACCATACAGCTTAGAGCCTGAATATGGCGAATTATTTACAGGATATAGAATTCCTGCTGGAGAATTAGGAGGAACAACAAGCATTCAGACAGCAAACCAAATTAAAGAAGTTTCAAATTTATTAAATCAAGGAATTAAAAATGTTGAAGTTTCTACAATAAACCCTGAAGTTTTTGACATGATTCCAAAAAATCAATTAAAAGAAATTAACAGGCTTTCAAAATTAACAGGAAGTGAAACATCATTGCATGCTCCTGTTGTTGAGCCATCAGGTTTCACTCAGCGCGGATGGAGTGAAATAGAAAGACAAGGAGCTGAAAAAAGATTTGAAGAAGTCATAGAAAGAGGGCATGAATTAAGTCCTAATGGGAATATTCCTGTAACTTTCCATTCTTCAGCAATGCTTCCTGAAACAGAAACAAGAGTAAAAGAAGAAGGAAAAGAAAAAGTAAAATCTGTTTTGTTTGTTGATTCAAGAACAGGAGAAATTGGAGAAATAAAAGAAACAGAAAAGTTTTTCCCAGAAAAAGAAGAAATCAAAGAATTTAATCCAGAAGAAGAAATTAAAAAAAAGAATCAAGAAGCATGGATAAGATCTGTGAATGACCTTGGTATTCATGCAGCAAGAGGAGAAGATGTTGTAAGTAATGCTTTGGAAATTTTTAAAAAAAGTGAAATTTCAGAAGATGCTCTTAAAATATATGCTTCAGAAAACAGGGACAAGGCCATGGAAATTTTTTCAGAGGACCAAAAAGACATAATAGTGCCTATCTTCAAACAGCTTGATAGAGGTAATATTTTTCTTCGGGACTCATATAATATGATGAGAGAACTTTATAACCGGACTTATAAAGATGCTTCTGAAAAAGACAAAGAAAAATTAGATTTATATGCTAATGAAATAAAAAACAATATTAAAGAAGGGATTGAGAAAAACCCTGAAAAAATGGAAAAGTTTGCTGAAATAATAGAAAAAGGAGTTAAAGTTCTTGGTGATCTTGATTCTCCAAATTTATATGAGCCATTAAATGATTTTTTAATTGAAAAAAATTCAGAAACATT
>JAHIRT010000075.1 GCA_018818285.1 Nanobdellota archaeon | reverse complement strand
GGTGCAGGCGTAGTGCAACTAGCCTCACTAGCTATGCCAAACACCATCAAAACATTTTTAAATTAGGAAAAAGTATATTTTTTATGAAAAAAAGCATTTTAATTTGTTTTTTAATAACAAGTTTATTAATAACAAGTGTATCAGCCTTAGAAAAAACAAAGATGTATGGAAAACTAGAACCTTCAACTAAAGTTAATCTAATTCTTACTTATTCAGCAAGTGCAAAGCTATATGAAAACCAAGTTATTACTAAAGTAACTGATGAATTTGGAAATTGGGACTATAAGATAGGAACAGATGCTGGAAAAATTAATCTCAGAGTAGAATACAGAGATATTGCAAAAGATTTTGAAATAACAACAGGAAAAGACTTTGAAGTTAATTTATATGAAAAAGAAATAGCAGATGTTATAAATGAAACCGGATTAGTAAGAACAACATTAGAAACAAATACTGAAGATATTCAAGAAGAAGAAACTAAAGAAGTAGTAAAAAAAAGTGTAGGTTTATCTGGGTTAGCTGTTTTTGATAATAGAGTAGTTGATAAGATTTTCTCAAAATTAGTAATCTATATTTTTGGAGTAATTATCATAGTGGTATTAATCATTTTTTTTATTTACAGAAAGTTTGCTAAAACAAATATTAAAGAAAATAATCCAGATTTGCTTCTTGATGCCGAAAAAAAACTTTCAGAAGCTCAAAGAGAAATAAGTCTTTTTAAAAATAAATCAAAAATTGATATGGCGAGGATGAAATTAGAAGAAGACAGGAAAGCATTAGAAGACTTGGAAAAAGGGAAAGGATTTTCTTAAAAATAGTTTAGGATATCATTATAATGATTGAAGATAATTTAAAACAAACAGAAGAAGAAATTAAAGTAATGCCTAGTAGAAAAAAAAAGAGGTAATTTACTGAGTGGTTGATGGAGCTCTTATTGGGATTAGTCTGATGTTAGGAAGTGCAGTTAAAATTGCTTATAAAGGAATTTTTCATGTCAAGAATTTAGATATTACATAATACAGTTTTATGAATTCCGCATCTCAAGAAAATAGAGCCTCTCCAGAAGTTTTTTATCCATTTAGAGAAATAAGACCTTCTAAAGATAAATACGAATTATTAGGGGGTGCAGGAAAAGCATTAAATTTTTTAGAATGTTCAGTAGAGGTATTAAATTCTTTAGAGGGATTTGATTTTTCTGATAGAACTAATGGAAAAAAAGCTCTTTTTTTAGATTTCTTTAAATCACAAAAACCTATTTTTTTAAAAAAAGAAAAATAAAAAAATAAATAAAAGATTAACTTAATTCAAATAATCACAATAAAACTTATAAACCTTAATGTTTTTAATTTTCTATGGAAAAAGATATTGGAAAAATAGCAAAAAATGACATAACAGATATTGTTGTTAGAATAGATGATTTTGGAGGAAGGGTTGGTTTGACAATAAGAGAATTTGTAACAGGAGAAAGATATACTGGATTTACAAAAGCAGGAACAAGAATTCCAGCTGAAAAATTCTTGGAGTTTAGAGAGATGATTAATAGCATTAACATTGAAGACATGAAAGAAAATCAAGAATCTGCTGAAGAAAAATCACAAGAAGATTCAAAAGAAGATGCACAAAGTTTAGATAATATTAAAGAAGAAACAATTTAATTCTTGGATTCTTTATTTTGTGTTGAAAACAAAACCAAAAAGTTTATAAATGTATATTCTCTGTGTATACTGATTGTGTATACACACTCCTTTCAATGGCTGTCTCATTTTATGGGACAGTTTTATGCTCAAAATGGTAGATATTTTTGAAAATACAATTTTATGCAAAAAATGCAACATGAAAATGAAACCAGCAAGATTAATTAGAAATGGTTTTGATATGAGAGCATTGCTTTGCGATAAATGTGGAAACAGAATTATTCACCCAAGTGATGAACAGGAATATAATCACTTTCTTAATTTAAAGAGTAAAACTTTTAAAGTCAAATTGAGATTAGTTGGAAACAGCTATGCTGTAAGTATTCCAAAAGAAATAGTAGAATTTATGAAAGAGCAGGAAAAAATATTTGATGACATGGTTAACCTATGTTTTGAAGATGTAAAAAAATTAAAGTTAATGTTTAATTAAAATGGTAAAAGAAACAAAATTAAAAGTTGTTGAAGCATTGCAAGATGATGCATATAAAGGAATTGCAAGAGTTGATACTGAAGTAATGAAAACTCTTGGTTTAAGGAGGGGAGATGTTATTTTAATTAAGGGTGGGAGAGAAACAGTTGCAATAGTTGATAAAGCATATCCTGCAGATATTGGAGAGAGAATTATAAGAATTGATGGAATAATAAGAAAAAATTCAAAAACAGAGATTGGAGGAATTGCTTTAATATCTAAATCAGAAATTAAGGAAGCAAGAAAAATAACTATTGCTCCTGCTCAAAAAGGAGTTATGGTTCATGCTGACCCAGAAGTTTTCAAAAGAGGCTTGTTAGGAAGAGCTGTAGTAAAAGGAGATATTGTTGTTATGGGAGGAACTCAAAGAAGAAGAGACATTATGTCTGAAGATTTTGGAGATTTAAATGACATCTTTGGAAATTTTGGAGATCTTTTTGGAGGAGGAACAGGATTTGGTTTTTCAAGTATGCAGACAAGATTCTTAATTGTTTCAACACACCCCAATCAACCATGCATTATAACAGAAAACACAGAAATTATTCTCAATCCAAAAGCAGTAGAAATAAGTGAGGAAAAAATTCCTGAAGTTAATTATGAGGATATTGGAGGATTAAGTGAAGAAATAAAAAAAATAAGAGAAATGGTTGAATTACCATTAAAACATCCTGAAATTTTTGAAAGACTTGGAATAGAGCCACCAAAAGGTGTTTTGCTTCATGGCCCACCAGGAACAGGAAAAACATTGTTGGCTAAAGCAGTTGCAAATGAATCAGAAGCAAATTTTGTTTTGATAAATGGTCCAGAGCTCATGTCAAAATTCTACGGAGAATCTGAAAAAAATTTAAGAGACAAATTTGATGAAGCTGAAAAATTAGCTCCTTCAATTATTTTCATAGATGAAATAGATGCTATTGCTCCAAAAAGAGAGGAAAGTTACGGAGAAGTTGAAAGAAGAGTTGTGAGTCAGATACTGACTTTAATGGATGGGCTTCAGTCAAGAGGAAAAGTTGTTGTTATTGGAGCAACTAACAGGCCAAATGCACTTGACCCTGCATTAAGAAGACCTGGAAGATTTGACAGAGAAGTAAGTATTAATGTTCCAGACAAGCAAGGAAGATTATCTATATTAAAAATCCATACAAGAAGCATGCCTCTTGAAAAAGATGTTGATTTAGAAGAAATCGCAAGAATAACCCATGGTTTTGTTGGGGCTGATTTATCAAGTCTTGCTAAGGAGGCTGCAATGAATGTCCTAAGAAAAATTCTTCCCAAAATTAAAATGGATGAAGAAGAGGAAATTCCAAGGGATATTTTAGAAAATTTAAAAGTTACAAAAAATGATTTTCAAGAGGCTTTAAAAATTGTAAGACCAAGCGCAATGAGAGAAGTTTTAGTTGAAACTCCTAATATTAAATGGGGAGATGTTGGAGGTTTGGGAAGCATAAAACAGGAATTAATTGAAGCTGTTGAATGGCCTTTGAAAAATCCTGAATCTTTTAGCAGAATGGGAATAAGAGCTCCAAGAGGAATTTTATTATACGGACCCCCAGGAACAGGAAAAACATTATTAGCAAAAGCAGTTGCAAATGAATCTGAAGCAAACTTTATACAGATTAAAGGGCCTTCTTTGTTAAGTATGTGGGTAGGAAAAAGCGAGGAAGGTGTGAGAAAAACTTTTGAAAGAGCAAGACAAGTTAATCCTTGCATAATTTTCTTTGATGAAATAGATGCTATTGCTGGAAGAAGAGGGCATGATTTGGGAAATAATGTTACTGAAAGAGTTTTAAATCAAATGCTTTCTGAAATTGATGGCTTGGAAGAATTGCAAAATGTTGTTGTTATTGGTGCAACAAATCGCCCAGATATGCTGGATCCTGCAATATTAAGGCCAGGAAGATTTGACAGAGTTTTGCTTGTTTCCCCTCCAGATAAAAAAGGAAGAGATCAAATATTTAATATACATACAAAAAATATGCCTTTAGCAAAAGATGTTAATTTAAGTAAATTAGCTGAAAAAACAGAAGGTTATGTTGGAGCAGATATTGAATCATTAGTTAGAGAAGCTGCAATGCTTGCTTTAAGAAAAAACAAAGATGCTAAAGAAGTCAATAAAAAACAATTTGAAGAAGCAATGAGAAAAGTCAAGGCAAGTGTAAGCAAAGAATCCCTTGAAAAATACAAGAAGATTGAGCAGGAATATCTAAAATCAGCTAAAGCTGCAATTGAAAAACCTGTAAATTATTTGGGGTAAATTTAAAAACCCTCTTTAAATTATTCTAAAATCAAAAAATTCCTGTATTGCCAACACCAAAAGGTATTGATTTGTTGGAATTTTAGGATGATCCAAAATTAAACCACAAAAAAAATACAACACTTTAAAAAGTGTGGTTTCAATTTATGGACATGGAACAAAAAGAAAACTCTTGCATATTTCCACCATGCACAAAATGTGGAAAAGGATATTTAGTCCCCTTTTCATTTAAAGAAGATGTTTTTGAAAAATGGAAATGCACTGAATGCGGAAATACAATATTAAAGAAAGAATAATAGAAAATTATTATTGTATAAAAAACAAAAATTACAAATTAACCTCTAAAAAAGTATCAAATATAATTGCTGAAATTTTGTGTTTCTTACAAAACATAAACCCTATCATTAACCCTTACTTTTTCTTTTACTTTCAAGCCAATTGCATCGCCTTTTTTTGCTTTTTCAACTTTTTCATGCTCAATCTGCATACTGTCTACTTTTTGCTCATAGTCAGTTGTTGCTCCTTTAATTCTTATCACCTCTCCAACTTTCAAACCCTTTGCAAGCTCAATTACAGCCACACCTATTTTCTCAAAATAATGGGTTATTCTTCCAAGTTCTTTTCCTAAGTCTTCTACAACTTCTTCAGCTTTGTCTTCAATTACTTTCACAACTTTTTTTGCTTTTTTCTTAACCTTTTTCACAATTTTTTTCTTAGCTGCCATATTAAAAATATAAAGATTTTACTATATTTAAAATTATTTGTTTTGGGTTTATCAAACTATTCGATAATCTGAATTATTAAATTAAAAGTCTTTGATTAGAAGCATAAATCTTCTTGACAATTTCTCTCCTCAACTTATAACTATTCGCCCATTCTGCATAAGCATTCCATCCCTGAAAACTCTCTAAAATTTTCTCTTTACTTAATTCTCCTTTCTTATGCTGTTCTATCTTTAACAATACCTTTTTTAAATTCCTTTTTCTTAATAGTTTATAATAATAAAAATTCTTGAATCCTACAAAATCAATTCCTTTTGATAAAGATATTATTTTAGACTTTTGCGAATGTAATTCTAATTTCAAATTTTCTCTTAAAAATCTGTTAATTTGAACTTTCCATAATTTTAATTGTTCTCTAGAATTATGAAGAATAATAAAATCATCTACATATCTTATGTAGAATTTTGCTTTTAATTTGTGTTTGATAAAATAATCTAATTCATTGAGATAAATGTTAGCGAAAAACTGGCTTGTTAGATTGCCGAGGGGCATTCCTTTATTAACAAATCTGCACGTCTCTCTCTCTCTCTCTCTCTCTTCTGAACAGAATTTTTTAGTATTTTATTTATTAACCATAAAACTTTTTCATCATTTATTTTTCTTTTTATTAAGTTTATTAAAATTTCATGATTGACCTCTTTAAAATAATGCTTTATGTCTGATTTTAGGCAGTATCCTTTTATTTGATTATTGCTGATAATACTTTTAATTTTTCCATTTTCTGATATTTTATTAATAAAAGAATAAAATCTCCTTAATGCAAACAAATTTCCCTTACCTTTTCTATTTGCACAAGAATCATAGATAAAAGATTTATCAAAAATTGGTTCTAAAATATTAACAATAGCATGATGGACAATTCTGTCTCTAAAATCTGATTTACTTATTTTACGGGTTTTTGGGTCTTGTAAAATAAATGTTTGTAATGGTTTAGGAGAATAAGTTTGATTTTTTAATTCTTCATGAAGCTTAATTAAATTTCTAATTGTGTCTTTTTCAAATTCTTTTACATATGGTTTTTTAGTTTTACCTTTTCTTGCATTTCTCCATGCAAGAATTAAATTTTCCAAAGAAATGATTTTATTATAAATGTTATTATAAGTTTTAGCCATGTTAAATAAAAAGTCTTAGTCAATGCTAGAGCCATTCCAAAAGCATAGCCGTTGTTGTTGTCATTCCAGTTGTTGCCATTGACATTCAACCGCCTGTCATCCAAGTCCCTGCCGGAATACAGACTCGCAACCAAACTATGTAGCCTCTTGCTCTAAAATAAAATCACCAAAGCTTCATATTTCGCTTAGCAAGTTTTCGCTTCTTCATCACTACTTAATGTTGCTTTTGTATTTGATACCTTTTCAGGCATAAACAAGATGCGTGTGGCCCTAGCAAGGCATAACTACCAAACTAAGACAAAAAATAATAAAATTGTTGTTAATAAACTCTTCTAAAAAATTTTTGCAGTGACTTCGCCACTTAATTCAACACCCCAAAAGCATAGCCGAGGTAGTCACCAAGCCAGTCGTCGCCATCGAAACCCAACAGCCTGACATCCAAGCCCCTACCGGAAAACAGACCTGCAACCCCTAAAATAGGTTTATTAACTGAATCAAATCTCCATACATTAACTCCTATTGGATAATTTTTCTTAGATGATATTTTTTTAAGTTTTTCAGCTGTTTTTTCTTTAGTATGTTCTAATATTCTTGCTAAACCACTTTCTGCAAAATCTCCTGATTCTTGAACTCCTTTCTTAAATGTTTCATAAGATGCAAAACCAAAATCATTTTCACAAAGATAAATTCCATTAACTTTTTTAGATTTGTCTAAAAAAGATTTAAGAGTTATTACATCAGTTATAGGATTTCCTTGTTCATCTTTTGGAGGATTAACATAAACTCCTTCTGATGTTATAACCATTCTTCCAGCTTGTAACCATTTTGAGTCAAAAATTTGTGGTTTAGCTATACCATCAAAATTATAAGCAGAAGCTGAAATAGATTCTGAAGTAGTTGGTTCCCTAAAAGATATTTTTTCTCCTGTTTGAGGATGAAAATAAAATTCCTCCATTTTTTTTAAATTTGTCGCATAAGTATTTAGTCCAAAACAAGCAACTGTTAAATCCATATCTTCTCTATGTGGAACTACAAGTAATTCTATTGGTGAAAATTCTGGTTGTTTTATTTTGATTACTCCATATTTTGTTTTTGCCATACTTATCCTAAAAAAATCTAGTTTATAAATCTTTCGGTTTGTAACTACTCAATAATTACAAGTTGTATTTTCAAAAGGTTTTGTATAAAACTATGATAAATTTCTAAAATTTTCATAAGAGCATTAACGCATTTTAATTACAAGAATTTTTCAAAATTTTGTTCAATTAAAAGTTATTAAAAAATCATTCAACAAAAATCCCAGGTTTTCCTGGCTTTGCTTTAATTTTCTTTCCTTGCTCTTTTGCATCTTTAATTGACAAAATTTCAGCTTTCATACCAGTTGATTTTTCAATCTTGTCTTTTGCCTCTTTATACAAATCAATTTCATTTGGAATTGCAAATATTTTTATTTTTTCTTTTTTCTCCCCTTTTCCTTCTAAAATTCTTAATATATTATTAATATCCTCAATTAAATTATCAATCTGCTTTTCTTGAGCTAATAATTTTTCATTTATCTTGCCAGCTTTTGGCCATTTTTCTAATGAAATAAAACTCTTATTTCCTAAATTATGCCAAAGCTCTTCTGCTATATGTGGGCAGAAAGGAGAGATTAATTTAATAAGAATTTCATAATTTTTCTTTGAGATTCCTTCAGAGAAATAATCTAATGCTTCTATTATTGCAATAATTGATTTAGGATATTCAAAATTTTCAATATTTTCTGTAACTTTTTTAACAGTAGCATTTATTCTGTTCTCATTAGCTTTGTTTGATTTAGTATTAAGATTATCTTTTAATCTTATTAACTTGTTTATAATTTTAAAACTTCCTTCAACTCCTTTATCTGTCCATTCCATTTGTTTGTCAGGAGAAGAAACAAACATTAAAAATAATCTTGCAGTATCTATTCCATATTTATCTGAAACCATCTCAGGTAAAATAACATATTTAGGGCGAGATTTCGACATCTTATTTCCATCACTTGCATGTAAAATTCCCTGATTAAATAGTTTTTTAAAAGGTTCATCAAATTTTACAAAGCCCATATCTTTCAAAGCCTTAATAAAAAACCTTGCATATAACAGATGCATAACAGCATGCTCTGCTCCTCCAATATATTGGTCAACAGGCATCCAATAATTTACTTTTTTTTCATCAAATGGTTTTTTCTTATTTTTGTTATCACAATACCTCAAAAAATACCATGAAGAATCAACAAAACCACCCATAGTGTCTGTTTCCCTAGTTGCCTTGCCAGCACACTTCGGACATTGAGTATTAACAAAATCTTTATTTGTAGCAAGAGGGTTTCCCTTAGATTTTAAATCAATTTTCTCAGGAAGTTTAACAGGAAGCTCTTTTTCTGGAACAGGAACAATTCCGCACTTATCACAATAAATTATTGGTATTGGTGTTCCCCAATATCTTTGTCTTGAAATCAGCCAGTCTCTTAATTTATATTGGATTGTTCTTTTTCCTAATTTCTTTTTTTCTAAAAAATCAGAAATTATTTCAATAGCAGTATCACTTGAAATTTTATCATGCTCTTTGGAATTTGCAAGAATTCCTTTTTCAGTATAAGCACGAGACATTTTTTCAGGAGCAAGTTCATATTGCTCAGGTTGAATTACAACTTTAATTGGAATTTTATATTTTTTAGCAAACTCAAAATCTCTTTGGTCATGAGCAGGAACAGCCATAACCATTCCAGAACCATAATCAGCTAAAACAAAGTTCCCAGCCCAAACAGGAATTTTTTCATTTGTGACTGGATTAATTGCAAAGCTTCCTGTAAAAACACCTTCTTTATCAAGTTCTTCTAAATCTTTTTCACTTGTTGACTTGATTTTTTTCAAGAATTTCTCAACATCTTTTTTTTGGGCTTCAGAAACTAATTCCATTAATCTTGGATGCTGGGCTGATATAACCATAAAAGTAACTCCGTAAATTGTGTCTGGGCGTGTTGTGAAAACAAGCCATTTTTCATCATTGATTTTAAACTCAATATTAGTGCCATGAGATTTTCCAATCCAGTTTTTTTGCATAATCTTAATTCTTTCAGGCCATTCAATCTTGTTTAAATCTTTTAATAGTTTGTCAGCATAATCAGTTATTTTGAAAAACCATTGTTCTAAATCTTTCTGAATAACTTCATTTCCACATCTCCAGCATTTTCCTCCTTCTGATTCTTCATTAGCAAGAACAGACTCGCAGTTTTCACAAAAATTAACAGGAGCTTTTTTTCTATAAGCAAGTCCTTTTTCATATAGCTTTAAGAAAAAATATTGATTCCACTTGTAATATTCAGGATCATGGCTTGCAATAATTCTGCTCCAATCATAGCTATTGCCTAATGCTTTTTGATATGCCATAATTTTTTTAATAGATGTTTCAGCATATTTTTTTGGATGAATTCCTTCTTTTTTTGCAGCTGTTTCTGCAGGCAATCCAAAAGAATCATAACCCATTGGATAAAGAACATTAAAACCATTCATTCTCCTGAATCTTGCATAAACATCTCCGATTGTGTAATTTCTAACATGGCCCACATGAAGAAAACTTGCACTAGGATAAGGATACATTTCTAAAACATAATATTTTTTTTTGCTTTTGCTTTCTTTAACTTCAAAAACTTTTTCCTTTTCCCACTTTTCCTGCCATTTTTTCTCAATCTGAGAAAAATTAAATTTATGGTTTTCCATGTTATTATAAGCAAAATTTAGTTTAAATTATTTTTGTTATTCAATAATTTCCACAGCATTTCCAGCTTGGGATATAGAATGCCACATACTTGTGTATTCTCTTTTCCTTTCTTCTATTTTCTTTTTATATTCTCTTAAGTCTCTATAGGTAGATAAATCTAAAATAATTTGCATTGCTGGACAAAACTGTCTTTCTAAAGCTTCTGATAAACTTCTGCAATCTAATTCACATCTCTCTCTTGTTCTCTTAAATCTTATATTAAGTCTTGTATGTATTGGCTTAATACGTGAATAAATTTTCCCATCTTTTCTGAATTCTCCAAACTCACCATTTCCTTTAGAACAGTAATATCTTTGATTATCAAAACCCTTGGTAATTTTTATCCATCCCATATCTTCTCTATTCATCTTAAAAACTTCCTATTTTTTTTCATTTTTTCCTCCTGATTTATTTATTAAAGTTGTAGCTCTCGCAATATTATTTTAATCTCATCAAAAAATTAGATGAGAAATTTATAAGATTAATAAGACGAGAACCAAAGCTACTGCTGATAAAATTCTTAAAACAGAATTTTCAGTAGTTTTCATATTAAACTAATAATTTTTGTATTTAAAAAACTTTCGAACACTAAACTTTTGCAGTTTTAAATAGGGACAGGTATAATTTGGAGGGGCAGGCAAAAGTTTAGGTAGTAAACTTTTTTAAGTGTAAAACACAAAAGTTTTTGAACAACACTTTTAAAAATACATTTGTCCATATATTAACATGTTAAAAAAGAAAATAAAAAAGAAAAAAACCTCAAAAAAAGAAAAAATCAAGGCAGTTTTTTCAGGCGAGAAAATCTATTCTAATAAAAAACAAGCTTTTGCCTTATATGAAAAATCAAGATTTGGTGAAACAAAAGAAGGAAAAATTTATTATTCTTCTTATGAAGCACTTTATCTTCTTGAAAAGAAAAAAATTGAAATTAAAGAAAAAACTAAGAAAATAGATTTTGAAAAATTATTAGACAAATTAAAAAAAGAAGACAAAAGAATTGAAATAAAATATACTATTTTTAAGGACATGAGAACAAAAGGTTATATTGTTAAAACTGCTTTAAAATTTGGTGCTGAATTTAGGGTGTATGATAAAGGAAAAAAACCAGGGCAGGAGCATGCAAAATGGATTCTTTATCCTGTTAAAGAATCTGATGTTTTAACATGGTATGATTTTTCAGCAAAAAACAGGGTAGCTCATTCAACAAAAAAAAATCTCCTTATAGGAATTGCTGACGAAGAAAACGATGTAACTTATTATGAAATTGAATGGGTTAAACCTTGAAAATGATTCTAGATATAATTTTGTTTCTTTTGTCTTCACTTGTTTTAATTGGCTCTGCAACATATCTTGTGAAGGCATTGGAAAAAATATCCTCTTTTCTGAAAATTTCTGAGTTTACTGCAGCATTTATAATCATGGCACTTGCCACATCAATTCCAGAACTTTTTGTGGGAATTTCTTCAGCAATGTCTGGAAATCCTTCTTTAAGTTTAGGAAATGTAATTGGAGCAAGTATCATGAACTTAACAATAATAATGGGTATTTTTGTATTGCTTGGGGGAGGGATTAAAACAAAGAAAAAAAATATCGGGAAAGAAATGTATTTTGTTTTAACATCAATCTTACTGCTGACAATTCTTTTTTTAATTGGAAACTCTATTTCAAGAATTGATGGATTTATTCTCATATTGTTCTTTATTTTTAATTCATATAGAATGATTAAAAAAAGGAAAAAATTCAAGGCAAAATTTGAAGAAAACCATATAAAAAGAATACAGATTATAATGAGTGTTGTTTTGTTTATGATTTCATTGGGGGTTTTATTTGTATCTTCAGGATATGTTGTAAAATATGCTTCTCTTCTTGCATTAGATTTAAAACTTCCGAAAATTGTAGTTGGGTTTTTTTTAATATCAATTGCAACAACATTGCCTGAATTAATTTTTGGAGTAAGAGCAATTAAACTTGGGCATAAAGAAATGGCTGTGGGAGACCAAACAGGAACAACACTTGTGAACATAACATTGATTGTTGGGATTGTAGCAATAATAAAACCAATAACCCCGACATTTATACCATTTATAACATCTGCAATATTTTTGTTTATTTCTGCTTTTATTTTTACAGCATTCTTAAAAAGCGGAAAAGAATTAAAAATTGAAGAAGGAATCGGACTTATACTCTTATATTTGTTTTTTATGTTTATTCAACTTGCAGTAATATGATGTCAGAAATGCTGGAATGGATTGCATTTCTGATCATCCAAAAATTCAAAACAAAAACACACAAGAATTTTTTGATTAATATGTTCTGTATTATAGAAATAAATTTATAACCTCTTTTTCTTTGATTAATCTATGGAACAAGGAAATCCTAAATTTTTAAAGGAAAAAATAATAAATATAATAAAATCAAGAGGCCCCAGCCTGCCTGTTCACATATCAAAGGAAACAGGACTTCAGATTTTGTTTGCTTCTGCATTTTTATCTGAATTAGTTTCAGAAAAAATCATAAAAGTAAGCAACTTAAAAGTTGGAGGCTCCCCACTTTACTTAATATCTGGACAAGAAAAGCAACTCGAAAAATTTTATAATTATCTTCCAGGAAAAGAAGCAGAAGCTTTTCTTCTATTAAAAGAAAAAAAGGTTTTAAAAGATGAAAAACAAGAGCCTTCCATTAGGGTGGCCTTGAGAAATATAAGGGATTTTGCTTTTCCTATAATTTTGAATTTTGAGAATCAAAAGAAATTATTTTGGAGATTTCATAGTTTTTCAGAAGAAGAACTTAAGAACTTGTTTGAAAAAAGAACAAGAAAAATAGAAACATTTGAAAAGATTCCAAAAAATCTCCAAAAAACATATGAAGAAAAAAAAGAAAAACCCCTTTTAGAAATTCAAGAAACAAAAAAAATTGAGAAAAAAAAGGAAAAATCAGAGTTTGTGGACAGAATTATTTCTTTGCTTAATCAAGAAAATATAGAGATTTTAGAAGAAATTGAAATAAAGAAAAAAGAGTTTGTTTCAATAATAAAAATAAATTCTGGAATCGGAGATTTGAAATTTCTTCTTTTAGCCAAGGATAAAAAGAGAGTTTCAGAAAATGATTTGACAATAGCCATGCAAAAATCCCAGTCAAATAAAATGCCTGTTTTTTTTGTTTCCCCAGGAGAACTGGACAAAAAATCAAAAGAATATATAAAAGATTATTCAAACATGGTGATATTCAAGAAAATCTAATTTTTTTAAGAAAAGTGAAACATTCTGCACTACAATAAAATTTAAATATGCAGGTTTCAGGTTTAAAAGATGGGAAGAATCAAATCAGCGTTAGTTAAAAAAACTGCGAAAAAATTATATGAAGAACATGATTTTAAACAGGATTTTAAGGAAAATAAAGCATTAATAAATGGCTTGCTTCCAAGCAAAAAAATAAAAAATATGGTTGCAGGATATATTACTAAATTAAAGAGCATTCATGCTAAGCAAAAAGCTTAGATAAATAACAACAATAACAAGGAGGTTAAACAAGAAAAATGACAGAAGAAACACAAAAACTTCAGGAATCTGAGAAAGTTTCTGAGAAAAAAGATGACAATGTTATCTTTATTGGAAACAAACCTTTTATGAACTATATAACTGGAGTTGTTATGCAGTTTACAAAAAAAGGAAGCAAAGAAGTAATTGTTAAGGCAAGAGGAAAGTTTATATCGAGGGCTGTTGATGTAGCAGAAGTAACAACAAAGAAATTCTTGAAAGAAGATAACATAAAAGTAAAAGATATAAAAATAGGCAGTGAAGAATTCAAGAATAAAGAGGGTAAAGACATTAATGTATCAATAATAGAAATAACCCTTACAAAATAATTAACACTAATTTTCTTTTTTATTTTTCTTTTCAAAAAGCCCAATATCAAAAAATTAGTGTACATTTCTGACATCAAAAAAATTTTTAAATGGGGTTCTTTTTGTAAATACAGGCTGTGTAGTTCAGTGGCAGAACGCCTGTCTCATGAAACAATTTTTTGAGATAGCAGGAGGTCGAGGGTTCAACTCCCTCCACAGCCATTAATAAATAGTGAATCACCTGATTTTTTGTTTTTTAAGCTTTTCTAAACCTTTTTAAAAGAGGCAAAATATTGATTTTATGAAAATGGAGGATAAAATGGAAGAAAACGAAAAACCTGAAGGAGAAGAAACAGAAACTACGGAAGAATAAAAATATATATCTTTGTATATATTTTTCTTTTTCTTTTTCTTTTTATTTGATATCTCTTGTTTTAAAAAAACATTTATAAACTTGTTTTGCTTAATTATTTTATGATTTCAATGAGTGTCTTAGAAATCTTGTCTGAGAAATTTCCAGTAGGAGACATAAATCTATTTGTGATTAATCTTATTTTAGCAATAATTTGGCTCGGAGTTGGTATTATTTTAGGAAAATTTGCAGGCTTTGTATTAAGAAAAGGAGTTGAAAAAGCAAATATCCAAAGGTCTGTTAGAAATAGTTTTGTAGAATTAATTATCACAGTAGTTAAATGGTCTATCTATATATTATTCATCAGTATTGCATTAGAGCAACTTGATATCCCAGAATTAACAAATTGGATTACCTCTGTGTTAGTTGTTATCCCGGCTTTAGTTGGAGCATTAATTTTAATAGCAGTTGGTTTTTCCATATCCATATACCTAAGAGATTTAATTGAAGAAAGTGGAATTTTAGGGTGCAAAATATTAAGCATGATTTTCTTTTATTTTGTTCTTTATGTATTCATGGTTTATGCAGTTAAAACAGCATTAATTTCACAAAATAAAACCACAGTTGATATGATTATATTAATTTTAACTGGAATTGTTTCAGCTTCTGTTGCTTGGTGGCATGTTAAAAATAAAGAGAAATAAGAATGACTTTGAAAAATTTTTTAGGAAGAAGTTTGCAATTTATATTAGTATTGTTTGCTGTTATTATAATGCTATCTGCAAGGTTTGAATTTTTTATAATCTCATTTGTTTTTTATGCATTCGGCGGGATTTTTGAATTTATTATAATGAATAAATTTTATGGAGACAAAAAAGAAAAATTATCTTATAAAGATAAAACAATTAAAAAAATAAAAAATGGTTTTTTATGGGTTCATAAAAATTTAAAATTTATAAAAAAATATAACAGCACAATTTATGATTTTAATAAAATTGGAATTTTAACCTGTGTAAGTTCTTATGCAATAATGTTGATGTATATCATAATTGCAAGATTATTATTTAATTCAATTTCTTATTATGCATTTTTAATTTATCTTATTCCAACAATAACAAATATATATTATTTTCACAAATATAAATACCATATCTCTAATTAATCATCCAAACTTCTAATTTCTCAAAAAACAATTTTTTTTCTGATAATTTTTTCATCTTAAAAATTTCCTGTTTTTTAGAGGCAAAAAACCTCCCTGTTTTTTTAATTTTGAAATTATGTTTTTTCAATTCTTTGTTTATGTTTGCTCTTGGAGTAAGAGAACTTAACAGCAAAAATATTTTTCCATTTTGATTAAGATGTTTTTTAGATTGTTTGAGAAATCTTAATATTGTTTCATCTCCTTTTTTTCCTCCAGTTGTATCTTTTTTCTTGTCATGCCTGTCTTTTGGGAGATATGGTGGATTAAAAACAATCAAATCAAATTTTCTTTTTATATTTGAGAACAAATCAGATTTAACTGCTTTAAACCCTTTTTTTCTTGCAATTTCAATAGCTTCTTTATTAATATCAGAACAAGTTATATTTTTCTTATTAATAAATTCTGAAATTGTCTCTGCCTGAATTCCAGAGCCAGTTCCAATGTCAAGAGCATTTATTTTTCTGTTTTTTAGTTTTATCAAATATTTTTTTAATTCTTCAGATAAAAGATAAGAGTCTTCTCTTGGTTCATAAATAGGCATTTTAAAAAAAACCAGAAATAAAATTAATAATTTTGTCTTTAAAAAAGAAAGACACAAGAAAAAAAGATATGAGGATTAATAAAACAATTATAAGTGCAATTAAAATTTTTCTTGATTTTGTTCCTTTTTCTTTTGGCATTGGATTAACAGGAATTTTCCTGTCTTCTTCATTAATTGGAGCAGGACTCTCTTCAGGATGAATCTTTGTTATAACACCCCCAAGAACATTTGCAGAATCCTCAACATCACTTAATTCATATCCCGCATTTATAAAACTCTGCTTAGCTTTTTCAATACTTTCCCCTTTTTCTATTGCATATTTTAATCCTTCAACAATTTCAGGTTTTTGCATAAATAAAATAAGAAATCTTGATTTAAATAAGTTTGGCAAACTAAAGTTCTATATTCTGCCCATTTTGCATTATATGAGAAGTTTTTCCTAATTTATAACCCATTTCTCCTGCAAGTTCAGCTAATGCTGATAATTTAGGCAAGTCCCCATGTGCAGGAATTATATGCTCTGGCTGAATCATATTAATAAAATCCCTTAAATCCTCTCTTCCAGCATGCCCCGAAACATGAACCTCATTAAATATTCTGGCTCCTTTTTTCTTTAATCTTTTTTCTAATTGTCCTTTGTTTGCTATATTTATTTCTGAAGGAATTGTTTTAGATGAAAAAATAACCTGGTCCCTTGAAGACAAATCAAGAGCAGTTTCATTTTTTGCTATTCTGTCTAAAATACTTCCAGGTTCTCCCTGATGCCCTGTGCAAACAATAAGATATTTATCTTTATTTTTATTTATTTTTTTTAAAACAGCTTCTACTTGTTTTCTATATTTAACTAATAAAATATCATTTTGAAAAGGACAAAGTTTAACTTGCATTGCTGCAGAAACATATTTGTGAAGGCTTCTTCCAAGAAAAATAACATTTCTGTTTAATTTTTTTCCAAACTCAACTATGCTTTTGAGCCTTGCTATATGGGATGAAAAAGTTGTTACAATAATTCCAGAATTTTTATTATCTGTAGCAAATAAAACATCTTCTAATAATCCTCTTGCAATTTTTTCAGATGGAGTTTTTCTTTCTTCAGAAGCATACAAACTTTCAACAACAAGAGCCTTCACACCCTCTTTTCCTATTCTTTTTAAAGCTTCATAATTTGGTTTTTTTCCTAATTGTGGGGCATTATCAAATTTAAAATCATTAGCATACAAGACAACTCCTTCTGGAGTATGAAGTGCCATCATAGTGGATTGTATTGTAGAGTGAGTTATGTTTATTAATTCTGCTGTGTAATTTTTTTTACCTTTAATAGTAAAAGAAGAATTTGGAAGAACTTCTCTTATTTTATTTTTAAAATTAACTTCCTCATCTTTTATTAAGGTTTTCAAAACTTGCATTGTAAATGGAGTTCCATAAACATCTGCATTATATCTTTGAGCAATATAAGGAACAGCCCCAACATGGTCCAAATGAGCATGTCCAATTAAAATTGCTCTGACTTTTCTTCTCAAATCAAGACTGTCAAGAATTGTGTCTTCAGGTAATGCACCAATACTCCTAAGTCTTTTTTCATTCATTGTTCTTTCCTGTTCTTCTAATTCAACTATAGGGGGAAGATGGAGCCCGCAATCAAATATAACAACATCATCATTTATCTTTACAGCAGTCATATTTTTTCCAACTTCATTATAACCGCCGATTGTAAATATTTTCATTTTAAATTTTTTCCTGAAATTTAAAAGCCAAAAATCTCCTTGATTTTTGGATATCACAAACTCTTTGAGGTTTTAGAGTTTGGGAGACAGGAATTTCAATTCCTGTATCAAAAATGCTTTTGCTAAGGAAACTTCTTAGAGTGTAGTGGCACATTTTTGATTTCATTATTCAAACCTCTTTTAAATAAAAGAAAAAATAGGTTTAAATATGTTGGTGAAATATTAAGTCAGAAGTCTAAAATGAAAAAAAACAAAAAATTTATAGCTCAACCTATTCTCTTCATAATTTTATCCCTCATAATCCTATTCTCAATATTTATTTTTGTTATTAAATTTAAAAATAACTCTGAATGCAAGTCTGATTCTGGATGTGTTTTGCAAGAAACAACTTGCTGTCCTTGTAATATGGGAGGAAAGCAGGAATGCATGTCTAAAGATAATTCTGAAAATTGGAAAGAAAAATTAAAAGAATGCGATAAAAACATAATGTGCATTGCAGTTTATAATTGCAAAGAAATTGAATGTGGATGCAGTTTTGGAAAGTGCAAAGAGAAGTAAAATTTAAAATAGTGTTTTATTTAATTATTTGATGAAAAAAGGAAATTTTCAAAAATCAAAAATGCAACACCCCTCCACTCCAAAATGTTCCCTTAATAGAGCATTTTTAATAAAATGAAAAAAGAGTTTAAACTTGTTTTTTGCTTTGTTCTTTTATTACTCGTAATGGTTAGTTCTATTCATTCTATTGATGAAAAAATTGATAAAACCATTGTTAAAGAATTAAAAGAAAAAAAAGAAATTGAAGTTATTGTTGAAATGAAATTAGATAATCAAAAAATAAAAACATTTTCTGAAAAAGACTTAGGAAATTTTCCAGAAGAAAAAATAAATAATAAATTTGAAAATTCATTTTCTACTGTAGTTTCAGAAAAAGAACTTGAAGAATTGGAAAATAATGAAAAAGTTCTTAGAGTGAGAGAATCAAAAAAATTAATTCTTTTTCTTCAGGATTCTGTTTCCATAATAAATGCTTCATCTTCATGGAGTTTTCAGCAAAATCTCACAAACATAACAGGATTAAATGAAACTGTTTGCATTATTGATACAGGAGTTGATTATAATCATCCTGATTTAGGTGGTTGTTTTGGAGAAGGATGCAAGGTGATTGGTGGATGGGATTTTTGTGTGGGTGCTTTTTGTTCTTCAGAAGATGATAATCCAATGGATCATAATGGACACGGAACCCATGTTGCAGGAATTGTTTCAGCAAAAGGTTCTGTTTTAGGAGTTTCACCTGATACAAAAATTATTGCATTAAAAGTTTTTAATGATTCTGGAGATGGAGGAAATGAGGTAGTTCTTGCTAATGCTATTCAATGGTGTGTTGATAATTCTTCTATTTATGATATTTCTGTGATCAGTATGAGTTTAGGTTTTGCAGAGGGAGACTATATTAATTATTGTGATTCAGATTATTCAGGAGTTGCAAGTGCAATAAATAGCGCAATAGCAAAAAACATTTCAGTTATAGCAGCAGCAGGAAATAATGGGGATTATACTGCAATTTCTTCTCCTGCATGCATAGAAAATGCAACTTCTGTTGCATGGGCAAGTAAAGAAGATATAATAAATTCTGCCAGCAACAGAAATAATATAACAGATTTAATTGCTCCTGGAACAGATATAACATCTACCTGGTTAGATGGAGGAACAGCCACTCATCAAGGAACAAGCATGGCTACTCCTCATGTTGCTGGAGCATTTGCATTAATTAGGCAATTTAAAAAACTTGAAACAGGAAAAATTCTCACACCATTGGAAATTCAAAATGCTCTCGTAAATAATGGAAAAATAATAAGTGATTCTTTTTCAGGATTAAACTTCTCAAGAATAGATATCTACTCTTCGATTTTAAGTTTAGATGAAACCCCTCCAGAAATAATATTAAACTATCCCCTTGATAATTTAAAAACAATAGATACAAATATTATTTTTTCATGTAATGCAACAGACATCCAATTAAAAAATATAACAATTGATATTTACAATTCAACTGGATTGTATTATGAAAATTCGACAAATATAAATGCTACAAGCAGTTATTCAGAGTTTAATCTTTCAGATATAAATACAGGAGAATATTATTATAATTGTTATGCTTGTGATATGCAGGAGAACTGCGGGAATTATTCTGAAAGCCATAGTTTAGAAATACTTGAAGCAGTTGTTGGATTGATTTCACCTGAAAACAACACAAAAACAAATACACAAAATCAAAGTTTTTTCTGCAATGTAACTTTAAACTCAAATCTAAACAACATAACATTCTTTTTATGGAATTCAACAGATTTAATTTTTAATGAAACAAAAAATATAACTGGATTAAATAATGAGACAGAATTTAATTTTAGTTTTTCTCAAGAAACAGATTATTACTGGAACTGCCTTGCTATTAATAATAAAACTTCAGAAATTTACTCAGATTCAAATTTTACAATAACATATGATAAAACAAAACCAAATATAGCTCTGATTTCTCCTTCAGATAGTTATTCAGAAACAGCTTCTTCAACAACACTTGATTTTCAGTTTAATGTTTCAGATAATTCAGAGATAATATCTTGTGAGTTAATAATAATTGGTTCTTCTGATTCTGTTGATTTAAACAGTTCTCAAATTAATGTCACAAGTACAATCTCAAAAACCTTATCAGCAGGAAATTATATTTGGAATATAAACTGCACAGATGAAGCAGGAAATGAGAATAATTCAAGTTCAAGAAGCATTGCAATTTCACAGCCCGTAGCATCTTCTGGAAGTGGTGGTGGTGGAGGAGCAATAACTTCAATAAACACATATTCAGTAAATAAAGAAGAAATAAAAAAAGGATATTCAAAAATAATTGGTATTGGAGATAAAATAAATTTTGATTTAGAAAACGAAAAACATTCAATAACAATAGCAAAAATTTTTGCAAGCACAGTTTCTGTAACACTCAGAAGCACCCCCATGAACTTTGATATTTCTATTGAAGAAGAAAAAAAATTTAATTTAACAAACAGTGATTATTATAATTTAATAATTAAATTAAATTCTATAAAAAACAATAAGGCAAATATAACAATAAAAAATATAAATGAAAAAATAGAAAAACAAGAAACTATAAATCCAACAAATAAAGAAAATGCTTCTGTTCCTTTAGATTATGAAGTTGAATCTGATAATTCTAAAAAAACAAAAATCAATCTTGTTGGAGCTGTTATTGGATTTGTAGTAAAAAAAAGAAATCTATATATAGCTTATTCTCTTTTGCTAACTATTGTTATTTGCATTATTGTAAATTTTTGGAGAAAAAATGAAGCAAAAAAAAGAAAAAGCTCTGAAACCAAGCTTAAGAGAAAATAAGAGATATTTATTATTGGAAAAATCAAATAAAAAAGAAGTGGAAAAAGCTATATTAGATTATATTGGAATCTTAGGTTATGCAAAAGCAAGCCCGCAGTTTATAGGCAATAATATTCTTGCAATCAACAGAAAAGAAACAGATAAAATTAGGGCAAGTTTGAATTTAGCCGGAATTTTGGTTAAGAGGGTTAGTGGGAGTTTGAAGAAGATTAAAAGATGATATGTTAAAATTTAAATCCTGCCTATTCTAAATCTTAACTAATTCACTTATCTATAATATCAATATTTAAGTTTCTTGGAGACTTAAGAAATAAAATGATTACCTATAAACCCAATAAAAGAACCTTCAAAGCATTTTCTACTAACCCGCTTATAGTTTTAGCTTTTTTAGACCCTTCTTCTTCGTCAGCAATTTCCTCTCCAGCGGTTTTTCCATGTCTGCGAATATAATCTGCTTTCTGTTCTCGGGTTAATTTTACTGGTCCTGAACCTATAAATGGTTTAGACGCAGCTTTATTGTAAGCACAGCCATATGATGATATTAGAATGAGTAGTGCTACTAAAGGTGTTTTTATTTTTTTTAATGAAACATAACCTACTCTTCTATCATCCACATCACTTGCTCTACTTGCATTATCTATCCCGCCCCTATAAGTATCTGGCATTCTTGTGTACATTTTTATTACCTCTATAAAACAAAAGTATATAATTAATATATAAGGTTTTCTGTTTTTTCATAGTTGGTTATTGGAGCAATCTTATTTCTGGCATTACACAAAAAAAACACTCCCCAAAAATTTAAAAACCCTATTTCTTTATATTTCTGGTAGAGAGAAAATAAACTTTAGGTGAAAAATTACCTATTTTTAAAAAATGAAAAAAACAAGAAGTTTTTTGCCTTTTAAAAACAAGAAATTTTTAAAATGATAACAAATTTAAAACTTATGGAAACTAAGTGAAAATGGATGTACCAATGGAAATGCAAAATCAAGTAATGGGTTATGATAGAACTGCAACTATGTTCTCCCCAGATGGACATCTTTTACAAGTTGAATATGCTGAAAAAACCGTTAGATTAGGCAGTTCAAGCATTGGAATTGTTTGTTGTGATGGAGTTTTAATAGTTGCTGATAGAAGAACCAGAGATAAATTAATTGTAGAGGACTCTGCAAATAAAATCTATGAAATTGACGAGCATGTTATGGGAAGTGCTGCAGGAATCCTTAGTGATGCAAGAATTTTAATTGAAAGAGCACAATTAATTGCCCAACAAAACAGAGTTACTTATGATAGTGGAATTGAAATTGAGTCTTTAATCAAAGAAATTTCAAATTTAAAACAAGCATTTACACAATATGGCGGAGCGCGCCCATTTGGTGTTTCAGTAATGATTGGAGGACTAACAAAAGATAAACCAAGATTGTATTTCTCAGATGTTACTGGAAATTATTTTGAATATAAAGCTTCAGCAATTGGAGAAAATGATGAAAAAATAAAAGAAATGCTAAGGGAAGAATATCAAGAAGGAATAACCATCGAAGAAGGAATAAAATTAGGATTTAAGATATTTAAAAAACTTTTAGGAAAGAATTTTGATGTCAGCAGATTTGATGTTGCTTACGTAACACTTAAGGAAAAAAAACTAAAAAGAGTGGATGCTTATGAATTAAAGAAGTATGCAAAATAGGAAATTATAATATGGTTAATGTTGAAGCAAGATTAAAAATTAAGGGAAAAAATTTTGAAATTCTTGTTGATGTTGATAAAGCACTGCAATTAAAGCAGGGAATAGATGTTAGTTTGGACAATGTTGTTGCTGTTAATGATATTTTTCAGGATGTTAAAAAAGGATTAAGAGCAAGTTCAAAAGAATTGGAAGAAAATTTTGGAACTTCTGATTTCAAAATAATTGCTGAAAAAATAATCAAGCAAGGAGAAGTAGTCCTACCAACAGAATACAGAAAAAAAGAACAAGAAACAAAAACAAAACAAGTTATTGAATTTTTAATAAAAAATGCTGTTGACCCAACAACAAGAAGACCGCATTCAGAATCAAGAATTAAAGAAGCTCTTGAACAATCAAAAATTAAAATTAAAAATAAACCAATTGAACAGCAAATCACAGAGATAATTTCTGAACTAAAAAAAATTATCCCTATAACAATTGAAACAAAAAAATTAAAAATACTTGTTCCTGCAGTTCATACAGGAAAAGTTTATGGTTTATTAAAGGACTATAAGGAAACAGAGAACTGGATGAGTAATGGAGATTTATCATGCATAATAAATCTTCCAGCTGGCTTGCAAATGGATTTTTATGATAAACTAAATGGTGTGACACATGGAAGTGCTATTGTTGAGGAAGTTAAGGAATAAAAATGATTTCAGAAAAAAAACAAACAGAAGAAAAAGAAAAGAAAGTAAGGGAAATTGCTGTTCCTGGAGAGACAATAGTCTCTGGAAAAGATTATCTTCCTGGAGATGGAACAAGAAGAGAAGGCGAAAATATAGTTGCAAATAAATTTGGGCTTGTAGATATTTCAGGAAGACTTATTAAACTAATCCCTTTGTCTGGGGTTTATATGCCAAGAATGGGAAATGTTGTTATTGGAAGAATTGAAAATATTACATTTAAAGGATGGATAATGGATATTAATGCTCCTTATTCTGCATTTTTGCAAGTTGCAGAATGCCCAAGATTTATAAAAGGAGATTTAAAAGACTATTACAATATTGGTGATATGTTGTCTTGTGAAGTTATTTCTGTTAAAAATAGTGGAATAGACTTAACAATAAAAGGTCGAGGATTAGGAAAATTAGAAGGCGGGATAATAACAAAAATTAATTCAAACAAAGTTCCAAGAGTAATCGGAAGAGAAGGAAGTATGATAAAATTAATAAAAGAAAACACTAAATGCAATATTGTTGTGGGGCAAAATGGAATTGTTTGGATTTCAGGAGACAAGGTTGAAGATGAAATAAAAGCCAGAGAAGCAATAGAATTTGTTGTTGGCAAAAGTTTCATTGATGGCTTGACTGAAAAAGTAAAAGAATGGTTTGAAAATAAACCTTTAAAAAAAATTGTAAAAAAAACTGAAGGTAAAAAATAAAATGGCTTATACAAAACGATATGATGGAAGAAAGTTTGATGAAACAAGAAAAATGGAAGCTAAAGTTGGAATAATAAAAAATGCAAATGGTTCTGCCATGTTCAGATTTGGGGATACAATTGCAATTGCTTCTGTTTATGGTCCTCGTCCACTTCATCCTCAGCATCTTCAAAATCCCCAAAAAGGAATATTAAGATGCAATTATGATATGATATCTTTTAGTGTTGGAGAAAGAATAAGACCAGGACCTTCAAGAAGAAGCCAAGAAATAAGCAAGATAACTGAATGGGCATTAAGTTCTGTTGTTGACTTGGATGCTTATCCAAATACTGTTGTTGACGTTCATATTGAAATTCTCCAAGCAAATGCAAGTACAAGATGTGCGGGAATAAATGCAGCGGCAATTGCATTAGCACAAGCAGGAATTTCTATGAAAGAGCTTGTAACAAGTGTAAGCATAGGAAAAATTGATAAAACACTTGTAGTTGATGTTGATAAAACAGAAGAAGATTATGAAGAAGGAGAAGGAGCAACAGATATTGCAATGTCATTTAAATCTGCAAGTGGAGAACTAAGCCATCTTCAATTAGATGGAAAAATAAAAGAAGATGAATTAAGAGAAGCAATTAAAGTAGGAAGAGATGCCTGCAAAAAAATTTATGAAGTTCAGAAAAAAGCTTTAAAGGATATGGGGGAATAAAATGGAAATTTCAAACACAATGAAAACAGGAAATTTTCAAGCATTTAAAATTTCAAAAAACTAAAAATGGAAATTTCAAATATAAATAAAAAGAAAATTAGAGAATCATTGAAAGAAGATAAAAGATTAGATGGACGAAAACCTGAAGATTTTAGAAAAATAGAAATTGAAACAGGAATAAGTAAAAATGCCGAAGGTTCTGCAAGAGTAAAGATTGGAGACACAGAAGTAATAGCAGGAATTAAAGTTGATGTTTCTGAGCCTTATCCTGATCATGAAGATGAGGGAACCATGATAACAACATTAGAACTTCTTCCATTATCATCTTCAAGATTTGAATATGGACCTCCAAGAATTGAAGCTATTGAAATTGCAAGAATAATTGACAGAGTAATAAGAGAATCAGGTTTTATTGATTTTAAAAAATTATGCATAAAAAAAGGAGAAAAAGTTTATACAGTTTTAATTGACTTGTATACTCTGAATGATGATGGAAATCTTATTGATGCAGGATGCATTGCAGCTGTTGAAGCTCTAAAAAGTGCAAAAATGCCAAAATACGACGAGAAAACTGAAAAAATAAAATTCGGAGAGTTCAGCTCAAAATCACTTCCTTTAAATGAAAGAGTCCCTGTGACAATAACAAGTTATAAAATTGGAGATAAAATTGTTGTTGATACTACAAGAGAAGAAGAAGATTCAAGCACTTCAAGAATTTCATTTGGATTAACAGACTCTAAAAAAGGAGATGACATAATTATAAGCTCTTTGCAAAAAGGCGGAGAAGGCACTTTTACTCAGGAAGAAATCTCAAAAATAATTGACTTGACTGTAAGAAAATTTAAAGATATTCAAAAAGAAACAGAAGGAGTTGAATAAAATGGAAAAAATAAAATTCACAAAATATGAATCTGCAAGAATTTTAGGTGCAAGAGCCCTGCAAATATCTATGGATGCACCATTGCTTCTTAAAATAAAAAAAGAAAAATTAGAAGAAGTAAAATTTGACCCTTTAAAAATTGCTGAAATTGAATTTGAATCTGGAGTTCTTCCAATTAGTGTAAAAAGACCATTTCCAAAAAAAATTGAATCTAAGCTTAAAAAAGAAGTTGAAAAAGAAAAAGAAAAAAACATTGACGAGAAAATAGAGGAAAAAGAAGTAGAGGAAGAAGAAAAAATAAAAGAAGAAGGAGAGATTATGGAACTTGCAACTCCTGATGATGAAGAAGAAGTTGAGAGCAAAACTGACAAAGAAAAAGAAGTAAAGGAAATTTAATTTTCACTCTTTCCAAATTTCTTCAACTGTATAATTAATTTTATTCTTTTTTAAAAATTTTAGGAATTCATTTGTTTTTTCCTGTGGAATTAAAACTAAACCCTGTGTTAGTTTTCTACCTCCGAGTTTGCTTATAATTCCTTCTGAAATATAAATTTTTCTCCCAACTTTTTGTTTATATCCATAAATTTTTCTCCAAAGATTAATTGATTTTGCAGAGATTTGGATTATGCTAAATGCTTTTAATTTCTCCGGAAGTTCTTTGTATTTTCCATAAAGCAAAAGCCCATTTGAAATAAGTTCTCTTTTCAAGGAAGTCCATTTTTCTAATTTGCCAACCCTCAAACTAATTGGATTTTTTATTATTGAGAAAAATTTTTCATAATCTTTGGTTTTTTGATAAAGTTCAAAAAATTTATTTATTTCTTTTTTTTCTAAATCACTATCTACAAAAATGTCAATATCACTTTCTTTATTAAATTCGCCTGAAACAACTGAACCAAACAAAATTATTTTATTTATTTTATCTCCAGCTAAATTAATTAAAAAAGATGCCAAGTTCATTGCATAAGATATTATTTTTGATTTTTGAAAACTTCCTGTTTTTTTCATTTTCTTAATTCCTGAATTTGTTCATTTATTTTATTTAGTAATAATAAATTTTTTTTGATTAATTCAATAGATTTTGGAGAACCATAAGCAAGGTCTTCAGAAAGATTTTCTAAATTCATCATATTATTAATAATGATTTCTTTTTTAGGAAAATTTGGGAGTTTTTCACTTACTGACTTAGATTTAAACCATCTATGATTAAGTTGGGTTCCTAATGTAATCAGATTTTTTTCATGCAAATAAGCTGATAATAATTCTACAATTGCTCTTGAACTATGCAATCCTATAGTTCTTTGGGACTTTTCTAAACCTCTTATGCTTACAACCAAATCTATGATTTCTTTATGTTCTTCAAAAGAATCTAAATGGTCTTTAATTTTCATAAAGAAAAATATGTTAGCAGGTATATAAACTTTTCTATATAAGGTGACATATGTTATGGGATATATTAAATATATGTTAGTGAGTTACATAAGAAGTAAAGGAGATTTAGTTCTTTGAAAAGAATTTGGGGTTTGGGAAAAAGATTATAACTCAATTTTGAAATAAAATTAATTTGTTGGTAGGGTCTTCTGTTAAACTCTCAAAAGAATTGATTTTAATAGAATGTCCCTGAAGGAAAAAATCATTAACAGAACCAGAAGATCATAATCCAAATGGTTTCATTTATTTAGTTCATGGTCTATTGGATTGGAATGGTAATGGAATTTCTCCTCAAGAAATGAAGGATAAAGTGAATAGAGTAAGAGATCCAAATCAATTCTATAGAACATCTATGATAGCACATTTAGATGGAGAATCTGCAAAACAGAAAATTGGTTGGCATGGTGGAGAAGTATATCAAATGGAAACTTTTGGGAATATAGGTATAATACTTGATCCTGCTTACAATGGTTTGGTTCAAATATCGTGGAATTGTGATTTAGGAAGTCTACAAGACCCAAAAGAGTTAGAAAAATATGTTCAAAAACATAAGGGAAAAATTACACACCCATTAATTCTTTTAACACAAACACAAGGTCCTGATGATATCAAATATAACGAGTTAATTTTGAAAGGTGATGAAGGACAGATATTACAGGAGCTTTCTTTAAACCATATGGGCTAAAAACAGGATCCAAAGAAAAACAATTAGCTGAAATTGTCAGCGACATTATGCAAAAAGAAGTTCCTGTTATTGAATTACCCATAGTACCAATAAAGAACTATGATGATATAAAAGATCCAAAAGAAAAAGAAATGATGCAACGTCTAGATTTTTTAAGTGCACAAAATAAAATAATGCAAGCACATCAAGAATTTCACCAACCTAAATTGTTTGGACAAACCTCTTCTTTTGGATGATTGATCTATATAAAATTAGATAAGCTCCAAACCCACTTATTAACACTGATTTCTGATTGAATATCAAACCCCTTTCCACTTTTTAGCCTTTGAAAATTATTAAGGCTTAGCAATATTAAAACAACTCAGATTTATTTACAAATATTTCAATCATCAATAAAGAAAATAAAATTCCCATTTAGATAATATATAAAAACTCATTTTAACTTGCTTTAGAAATGAAAATTGAAAAAGTAGGTGCAAGAATTATTAGGGATTCAAGAAATGAAAAAACAATTCAAGTTTTATCTAAAACCCAAAATGGATTGTTTTTAGCTTCTTCACCAAATGGAAAAAGCAAAGGAAAAGACGAAGCTCCAGCTTATCACAGAGGTATTTATCATGATTTTGAAATCTTGGAAATTTTTTCAGATAAAATCTCTGAGTTAAATATAAATAATTTTTCTGATTTAAAAAAAATAGAAAATTTAATTTTAGGGAAAGTTGGAGCAAATACATTATTTGCTTTAGAATCAAGTGTTCTCAAAGCACTTGCAAATGAAAAAAGAAAACAAGTATGGGAATTAATAAATGAAAAAGCAAGAAAATTTCCATTTCCAGTTGGCAATTGTATTGGTGGAGGCTTGCATTCAAAAACAAGATTATTCAGCAAAAAACCTGATTTTCAGGAATTTTTAATTATTCCTAAAACAGAAAATTTTTCTGATTCTGTTTTTTTAATGAAAAAAATATGGAGGATCTGCAAGCAAGAATTGAAAATTAGAAATGCGAAGGGAAGATTGAATGATGAAAATGCATGGACAACTTCTCTAAGCAATGTGAGAGTTTTAGAAATGTTAAAAAAAATAAAACTTCAAATAGAAAATGAAATTGGAAAAGAAGTCGATATTGGAGTTGATATTGCTGCAAGTAGTTTTTACACCGGGCTTGTTTATAATTATAAAAACTCAAGAAAAATACTTCAAAAAAATGAGCAGATAAAGTTTGTAAGCAGATTAATAGAATATTTTGGACTTGATTATATGGAAGATCCTTTAGAAGAAAATGATTTTTCTGGATTTTCTAAATTAACAAAAATGTCAAAAAACTTAGGAGGTTGTTTAATTGTTGGAGATGACTTGATTGTTTCAAAACCAAAAAAACTTGAAAGAGCAATAAAACAAAAAAGCATTAATGCTGTTATTGTAAAGCCAAATCAGGTTGGAAGCTTGATTGAGATTTCAAGATTAGTCAGACTGGCAAAAAAACATGGAATCAAAACAATTTTCTCACACAGGTCAGGAGAAACATCAGAAAATATTCTTGCAGATTTGTGCTTTGGATTTGAAGGAGACTACATTAAAACAGGAGTTATGGGAGAAGAAAGAGATGCTAAATTAAGAAGAATGATTGAGATTGAAAAAAGTTTTGGATAAAATGGGTGTTGTGTTTGTATTATAGATGAAACAAAAAAGAAAATAAATTTAATTAATTAATTTTTCTAATCCAAGAAGCCCCATGAATATTGCTGAAGTCCAAAGGATATCGCAACACGATAAAAATAAATCTCTATTTGCAATGTAATTTTCCATAAAATGCTTCTCTATAACAGGACCAAAAAGAATCTTGTTAGCACCGGTTCTTTTTTCATATCTATATGAACCACCAAACAAAAAATCACTTGGTTTAAGATTATATTTTCCTGACATATTGGTTTTACTCATGGATTATTTTTAAAGATTTGTATAATAATTAGATATTATCCTGTATTATACTATATTAAAGCCCCTATTTTTATTGATAGAATATTAATTAAGACTATAATAATAAGAACTTAAGATAAATTTAAAAATAAAAACATTCTTTATTTATCATGAAAAAAAAGGTGATAATAGGAATTTTATTAATAATAATTTTATTTTCTTTTATTTATGGAAATTGGAAAACCTTAACTGGCAACACAGTTCAGGAAATTAGTTGTGTAGATAGTGATGAAAGATTAGGTTATTATACAAAAGGAAGTGTAATTGGAAAATCAGGGCTTCTTGAAGAAGAAAAAGAATATGCTGATTATTGTTATAATAGAACTGACTCAAATATCACAGGTTGTGGGAAGGGTTTTGGATGCAGTGTTAAAGAATATTATTGTGGTTTCAAAAATCTTGTTCAAGAAAGTTCAAGTTTATGCAGATATGGATGTAATGATGGGGCTTGTTTAAAAGAAGATTCTAAGAAAAAAATAGAAACAGAAAATAAAACAATAGAAACTAAAGAAAACCAAACTCAAGAAGAACCGGAACTTGTTTTTAGTGAAAGACAAAAAATTTCATTGTTTGAAAAAATTGTTGGTTTTTTTAAGAATCTATTTAAAAATCCAAATCAGTAAATTTATAAACTCTAAATTTCTTTGTCATCTAATCAAATTAGCAGGTGCAAAAATCTTTTGAAGATGAGTAGCTTATGACTCCTGCACTAATTATTTTAAAATGCTTAAGGAAAAAAATGAAAAAGTTATGGAAATTATCCCTGAAAAAATAGGGGAAACTATAGAAAAATCTATTAAAAAAATTAAAGAAAAAACAGAGAAATTTATTGAAGAAAGTGTAAAAAAAATCACAAAAAAAGAGAAAAAAAGAAAAACTGATGAAATTAAAAAAGATATACCTATTAAAAAAATAAGCAAAAAAGAATTATTAGAAAAAGCAAAAAAACTTGCTGAAAAAATTGAGGGCAGGGTTGAAACAGAAGAAATAAAAGAAAAATTAGAAGCATCAAGAAAAACACTTGTTCCTATTGAAGACTACATTAAAGTCGGAGCGCATATTGGAACTAAAGTTATTACTCCTCACATGAGAAAATATGTTTATAGAAGAAGAAATGATGGCATAGCAATACTTGATATAAATTTTACTGATGAAAAATTAAAAGAACTGATAAAACTTGTTGAAAAATTTGAGCCTGAAAATTTTATTTTGGTTTGCAAAAGAGAAGCTGGATGGAAAGCAGTTGAAAAATTTTCAGAATTAACTGGTGTCAGAGTATTCACAAAAAAATATCCTGCAGGAATATTAACAAATATAACCTTGCCTAATTTTTTTGAAACAGATATGATTTTAGTTTGCGATCCATGGATTGACAGAAATGCTATGAGGGACGGAAAAAAAATAAAGAAAAAAATTTTTGCATTGTGCGATACAAACAATTATGCATTTGATGCAGATTTTTTTGTTCCATGCAATAATAAATCTTCTAAATCTTTGGGTTTGATTTTATATATAATTGCAAGAGAATATCTCAAGTCAAAGAAAATAAAAAAGGAAGTGAAGTTAGAGGATTTTGTTGAGACAGAGTGAAATTTTTGTATTATAATTTAAACTATATTTTCAAATATCTTCCGACGTAAAATTTTCCAAAACATTTATAAACCAAATTTCTATAAAATAAACATAAAGTGAGAAATTTTATTAAAATGTTTCAAACTAGAATGAGTGCCTTATGTATTTTTAAGGTATGATGTATGTAAGACTCTATTCTAGTAATTTCTATTTTTATTTTAGATATTGCTAGACCGTCAAACAGAGGTTAAGCTTTGCATCCATAAAAGGATAAAATCCAGTTTATCCTGCTGGAGGTTACAGCTATCTGGTTTGTACTTAGGTATGCAAGTTTTTGTTCTTAGAAATAGGAGCAAGGCGAACTGCTCAGTAACACGTAGTTAACCTAACTTTAGGTCAGAGATATCCTCGGGAAACTGAGAGTAATATCTGGCAGGAGATAAATTCTGGAAGGAATTATCTCTGAAAATTATGCCTAAAGATGGGACTGCGGTGGATTAGGTTGTTGTTGGTGTAAAAGACTAACAAGCCAATTATCCATAAGGGCTCTTAGCGGAGAAGCCCTGAGAAGGAATCTGAGACACTATTCCTAGCCCTACGGGGTGCAGCAATCAAGGATCTTTTGCAATGCGCGAAAGCGTGACAAAGCGAACCAGAGTGTTTCTCTATTTGAGAAACTTTTGCCAACTGTAAAAAAGTTGGAGAATAAGGACTGGGAAAGACTGGTGCCAGCCGCCGCGGTAATACCAGCGGTCCAAGTTGTAGCCATAATTATTGGGTCTAAAACATCTGTAGCTTGCTTCATAAGTCTTTTGTGAAATCCTATCTCTTAAGGATAGGGCGAGCAAGAGATACTGTGTTGCTAGAGACCGGAGGATGTGAGAAGTACGGTCAAGGTAGTGGTAAAATACGTTGATCTTGATTGGACTAACAACAGCGAAGGCATCTCACAAATACGGATCTGACAGTGAGGGATGAAGGCTAGGGGCGCAAAACGGATTAGATACCCGTGTAGTCCTAGCAGTAAACACTGCGCACTAAACATCAGTACCTCTTCGAGAGGTATTGGTGCTGTAGGGAAGCCGAAGAGTGCGCTACCTGGGAAGTATAGTCGCAAGGCCGAAACTTAAAGGAATTGGCGGGGGAGCACTACAACAAGTGACGCGTGCGGTTCAATTAGATTCCACACCGTGAACCTCACCAGGACCGATAGCAGAATGAAGGTCAGTCTGAAGGGCTTACCTGACATGCTGAGAGGAGTTGCATGGCCGACTTCAGCCTGTGTCGTGAGATGACCTGTTAAATCAGGTAACAGGCGAGACCCGTGTGTATAGTTGCTATCTGATGAAGAGGCACTCTATACAGACTGCCTGCGTAAGCAGGAGGAAGGTGCGGGCTACGTTAGGTGAGTACTGCCCGAATGCCCTGGGCGACACGCGCGCGGCAATGCTACATCCAATGGGATGCGACTCTGAAAAGAGAAGCTAATCTCCTAAAATGTAGCCTAGTTCAGATCGAGGCTTGAAACTCAGCCTCGTGACGCTGGAATTTGTAGTAATCGTTTGTTAGCAGCGAACGGTGAATATGTCCCTGTTCCTTGCACACACTGCCCGTCAAACCAACCGAGTTTTGCGTTGGCGAGGTCTTTCGAGAACGAGCCTTTGTAAGACAAGGTAGGTTAAGTCGACACAAGGTCACTGTAGGGGAACCTGCAGTGGGATCACCTCCTATAAATTTATTTATAGATTAAACGGATGAGTCTTACATACAATTTTATAATGCTAAAATTTAAAAACTGACTCTGGTTCTTTTTTTAAGGGCCTGTAGTCTAATGGTAAAATTCCTCCCTTGCACGGAGGTGTCCCGGGTTCGACTCCCGGCAGGTCCATTTTCTTACGAAAATGGAGTCTTCGAAAATCTTTGATTTTCGATAGGTTCATGAGGACAAACCTTTTCTCATGGATAAAAAATAAAAATAAGAAGTGATTAAATAAATTATAGAGAAATTAGAAAATGCCATATGAAGTATACATACCAGAAGATGGAGAAGTAATTGCAGTAATAAATATGAAAGGGCCCAGAATCCAAAGGATAAAATATATAGAAAAAACTATAAGTCAAGCTACAAGATTAATAAGAGGTGGTGTATCTTTGGTTAGGGGTAGTGGGGAAAGATTAGCAAAAAGATTATCAGAATTAGTTAAGTAATTCATATTCACATCAGTGAAAGTCCTCGGACTTAAAATATAAGCATATGAACCTCGAGAAAATTTCACGGGGGGAGCTAAGATAATTAACCTTGAGTTTAACTTAAGGTAGAATGTTCAATGAAGCGAGTAGGATTCGGCATAAAAGAAATATTAGTTTCATGGAAAATTTTTAAGCTGTTAGATGAATAGCTTGGTTTGAGCTGTGATGAAGGACGTGGCAAGCTGCGATAAGTTTGGGTGAGATGCATGCAATCTTTGAACCCAAAATTTCCTAATCTGGCAACAGTATTAATACTGAGAAGTAAATCTACGCCGGGAATTGAAACATCTTAGTACCGGCAGGAAAAGAAAACAACATGTGATGCCCTTAATAGCAGCGAGCGAAAAGGGCAGAGGGCAAACCGAATCTTTATCTGAAAAGAGAAAAGAGATGTGGTGAAGATAAGTAGCTAAGTCAAGGAGTTGAATTTCTCTGGAAAGAGAAGCCTTAGAGAGTGAAAGCCTCGTAGACAAACTTGATATGCTGCTCTTCAAAAGAGTAGTGCCTCCTGGATTGGAGGTATGAAAATAGCAGGATTAACTGCTAACCCTAAACATTAGCTCAAGTCCGATAGCGCAATAGTACCGCGAGGGAAAGCTGAAAAGTACCCTTGATAGGGGGTTAAAAGACTTGAAATCTAACAGTTACATTTTGTTACTGCTGCACTTCTTTATAGAAGGACGCAGTTGTAACGTACGTTTTGAAGAACGGGCCAGGGAGTTTGTTTATATGGCGAGGTTAAGCATTTAGCGAAGCCTTAGCGAAAGCAAGTCTGAAAGGGCGATAGTCATATGGGCAAGACCCGAAGCCAGATGATCTAATCCTGAGCAAGGCGAAGTTTTCCGAAAGGAAAATGGAGGCCTGAACCGCTGTTGTGTGCATGCACTTGGATGACTCGGGATTAGGGGTGAAAAGCCAATCTAATCTGGCGATGGCTGGTTCCTGTCGAAATATGCCTAAGTATAGTCTTATTTTGTTTGAATATGAGGTAAAGTACGGATCAGATCTGCAGAGTCAAATGACTACGGGACCTCTTCCAACTCAGAACTTGTATTCTGCATAAAATAAGAATCAGGGATAGTGTGTAAGATGCTATTCCGAGACCTGAACAACGGAGACTATGGTTAAGGTCCCAAAATCCATGTTAAGTGTATCGAATCTTGTCGAGAACCTGAGACAGTAGGGAGGTAGGCTTAGAAGCAGCCATCCTTTAAAGAAAGCGTAACAGCTCACGTATTGAGGTTCTTGGCGGAGAAAATTGACAGGGCTAAACATGGTACCGATACCATAGAGCTATCTAGAAAGATAGTCTAGTAGACAGGCGTTTTTTTTGCACAGAAGCATTTTTGAGAAAAAGTGTGGAGCAAAAAGAAATGCAAATCCTGGTGAGAGTAAGATCAAATTTTCCTGAGAACCGGAAAACGTCGAAAGGGCGCGGTTTCCTCGGCAATATCAATTAACCGAGGGTTAGTCAGCTCCTAAGTTATACCTTAAATGAATATAACGAAAGGACAATAGGTTAATATTCCTATACTGATTTATGTTGTTTGATTCCTAAGAATGCTTTAAGATAAGCAAAGTTGTGAAAACAATCTGAATAGAGAAACTTGAGAAGCGTAATGCTAAGATACAAGTAAATTTATTTTGCGAAAGTTTGTTGATTCTTAGAGCCTGTGAAAAATCTTAGGATAGATATAAATTAGCTGTACCTAGAACCAACACAGGTGCCCTAGCTTAAAAAGCTAAGACGTGTAAGGTGAAACTAGTTAAGGGAATTCGGCAATTTAGCCCCGTGGCTTCGGTATAAGGGGTGTCTATACTTGTTTTTTGAAATATATTGGCAAGTGTAGATCTCAGTAACAAGGACTGCCCGACTGTTTATCAAAAACATAGCTGAGTGCTAAGCTGAAAAGCTTTGTATACTCGGTGAGACCTGCCCAGTGGTGGTGTCTAAAATTGCCTTTCAAGGCAGCTAAGGTCCATTAAACGGCGGGGGTAACTATGACCCTCAATTTAGGGGGTATTTAAATTTGGCTGTATGCGGGAAACTCCTGTTAAGTTATTGATACTAATCTTTATCGATAGTAAAAATTCAATAAATAAGGACAATCCGCAGGAAACCAAAGATTTAAATATTTAACCATCTACAAGAGGTCATGAATAAAGAGCAACTAATTTATTATCTTATAGGATTTATTGATGGAGAAGGATGCTTTTGCATTGCTCTAAAAAATCAAAAATCTGCTAAGGTAAGATGGGTTTTAGACCCTATATTTCATGTCACTCAACATTCTGTGAATAAAGAAATATTATATTCACTTCAAAGAATGTTTGAATGTGGAATGATAATAAAAAAATATGGTCAACCAAATACTATGCAATTTGTTGTTCAAAGTAGAAGAGACCTTGTAGATAAAATTATACCTTTTTTTAAAAAATATCCTTTAATAACTAAGAAAAAAGATTTTGAAATATTTGCAGATGTTGTTAAAGAATTAGATCAACATAAACATGCAAATAAAAAAGAATTCATAAGACTTTTAAAAAAAGTATTTACAATGAATGGTGGAGGAAAACAAAGAAGGTATAAACTTGATGAGGTATTAAAATCAATGGGATCCTCAGAGACTGTACGCCAAACATAATCTAAATTGTAAATTATGATGATACAGTCCGAACTATGTGGAGACATATAGAGACTTATTCGCATAAGTCCGCCATCAAATGATGGTTAGTAATTCTTTCAAAGAATGAAAGTAACAATTTGCTTAAGGTAGCGTAATGCCTTGTCGTCTGAATGGCGACGTGCATGAACGGTTTAACGAGGTAGTCAGTGTCCCTAACTAGAACCTTCTGAAAGCACTTTTCGGTGAAAATGCCGGATACGCCTAGTGGGAAGCTAAGACCTTGTAGACCTTTACTGCAACTTGTTGTTGTGGCTTTACCGAAGATACACAGAATAGGTAGGAGCGTCGAAGTTAGATTTCGGTCGAAACTGAGCAAAATTGTAATACTACCTATCTTTTGTGGAGTCGCTAACTTGTAAAAGAACAGCAACAGGCGGGCAGTTTGGCTGGGGCGGCACCCTGCAGAAAATGTATCTGTAGGGCCCAAAGACAAGCTCATCCAGCTTGGAAACCTGGAGTAGAGTGCAGAGGCAAAAGCTTGTCTGACTGTTTTTCAAAAAGCACGAAAAGCAGGATTGAAAGATTGGCTCAGCGAACCAACCATGATTTTTGATAGGTCAGGTTGATGACAGAAAAGGTACCTCAAGGATAACAGGCTCGTCGCGCCCGATAGTCCACATTGACGGCGCGGTTTGGTACATCGCTGTCGGCTCTTCCTATCCTGGATGTGCACAAGCATCCAAGGGTGCTGGAGTTCACATATTAAAAGGAATCGTTAGCTGGGTTAAGAACGTCGTGAGACAGTTTGTATGATATCTACTAGGTGTGTTGTTGTTTGAGTGGAACAAGCTTATAGTACGAGAGGAACTAGGCTTGGAAGCCTCTGGTCTACCGGTTGTTACAAGCATGCCGGGCAGCTACGCTTTAATGGATAAGAGCTGAAAGCATCTAAGCTCGAAGTCATCCGCAAAACGAGACAACAAAGGCCGTCAAAGAACATGACGTTAATAGAGTTGGGGTGTAAGATTCAAGCTTCGGCGAGAATTTCAGCCCGCAACTACTAAAAGCCTCAATAATTTTCCATTTGAATCCTACTCGCTGAGTTTTATAAATTAATTAAAAATATAGAATCTATAAATTTTTAAATGGTTCTTCGTTATAATTTTATGCAAAATAAAAATGTCGGATTTTTAATTCTCGGAATGTCTCTGATTATTATTACAATTGTACTTATATTTAATCTAGGTTTAAAAAAAATTGTTACACAAACTTGTACTCATGGCTCTGAATGTTCTATGTACGGAACAATTTCAATTCAAACAGGGATTAGTTTAGCTATTGCTTGGCTTGTATTTATAATTGGTTTATTTTTAATTTTTTCTAAATCTGAGGAGAAAATTGTAATCAAAACAATAAAGGATAAAAAGAAAAAAATTGATTTAACTAACTTAGATAAAGATGAGAAAAAAATTATGAAACTTATTTTAGAAGAAAGAGGTGGTATGTTCCAGGCAGACTTAATGGAAAAACTTGAAATTGGAAAAGTAAAAACAACTCGTTTACTTGATAAACTCGAAGCTAAACAGCTTATAGAAAGAAAAAGAAGAGGAATGAATAATATAGTTATTCTTAAGAACTGAAACTAGTTTCATCAAAGCTAATATAAACAATCTATTTCTATAAATTCTTATGGAAAATAATGAGAACCTCTCTGACTGTTGCAAACAAAAAAAAGAATACAAAGGAAATAATCCTCTTATGGGGATTGCCTATGGTTTAATCCCACATACAGGATGCATTATGTTTATAATTGCAACAATCCTTAGTTCAACAATCCTAATTCAGTTTTTCAGGCCTCTTTTAATGAATAGATATATATTTCATTATTTAATTTTAATTTCAGTTGGTTTTGCAACTATCTCTTCTTTTTTATATTTAAGAAAAAATAAATCCTTATCTTTAGAAGGAATCAAAAGAAAAAAAAGATATTTATCAATAATGTATGGTTCAACAGTTGGGATTAATTTGATTCTTTTCATTTTTGTATTCCCATATATTGCAAATATAACTGGCAATGTTTCTGCAGCAGAAATTACAGGAGCATCTGTATTAAGCATCGCTGTAGATATACCCTGTCCAGGACATGCCCCATTAATTTCAAATGAAGTAAAAACAATAAATGGTGTAAAAGGCAGCGAATATAGTTTTCCAAATAAATTTGAGGTTTATTATGATGCCTCGCAAACATCAAAAAATGAAATTTTATCATTAGAAGTTTTTGATGAATATCCTGCAAATGTTTTAGATGAAAAAAAAAATTCTGATTATTCAAGCAGTTCTGAAACAGAATATTCTAAAGGAAGTTGTTCAGGTGGGTGTGGTGGGCCTGGAACTTGTGGAGGAAGTTGTGGAAGTCCAACCTGTAACTATAATAGATAAAAATAAAAACAAGAAAATATAATATTAAAAATGAAAAAAGAAGCATGTTCTCATTGTGAATCCACAGAGGATAAAAAAATTAAAATAGGAAAAAAATTAAAAATATTTGGAGTCTTATTTATAATAATATTTTTAATATCTTTCCATCCTTTTTTTAATGCTTTTAATAAAAGTTTATTATCTTATTTAAAAATAATCTGGTGGGCAGTTCTCTTGGGTTTGTTAATTGGAGGTGTTATAGATTATTTTGTTCCAGAAGAATTTATCTTTAAATTTTTAGGTGGGAGAAAAAAAAGAAATCTCTTTTATGCAGTTTTAGCAGGTTTTCTAATGTCTGCTTGTAGCCACGGAATACTTGCAATATCAATGCAATTGTATAAAAAAGGTGCTGGTATTCCCGCTGTAATTACATTTCTTCTTGCAGCGCCGTGGGCAAATCTTCCAATAACAATTTTAATGTTTGGTTTTTTTGGAATTAAAGCATTATTGTTTATTGGAGCAGCAATGGCAATTGCTTTGATTACTGGTTTTATTTACATGAGTCTTGAAAAAGCAAAATGGATTGAGCAGTCATTGGAAATCAAAGGTGATGGTAAGATTGTTTGGGATAAGGTAAAAAATTTTAATTTCAGCGATAGTATTTTTGGTGTGACTAAGGGAAGTGTTGAATTGGCAAACATGGTGTTGTGGTGGCTATTAATTGGAATAATGGTTGCAGCTTTGATTGGTGCATATGTGCCTGCACACTGGTTTATGAAATTTCTTGGTCCAAGTTTTGTTGGCTTGTTATTAACATTAGCATTTGCAACAATAATCGAAGTTTGCTCAGAAGGTTCTGCTCCAATTGCATTTGAGATTTTCAACAAAGTTGGAACATTTGGAAACCCTTTTGTTTTTTTAATGGCTGGAGTTGTTACTGATTATACTGAAATAGGATTAATATGGAGCAACATTGGAAAAAAATCAGCTATTTGGCTTCCAATAATCACAGTGCCTTTAGTTTTATTAGCTGGATGGCTGTTTAATTTATTCTTATGATAATTTTCATAATAGAAAAATCTTTGTAAGACATAGAGCTGTAGAAGGATATAAATTAAGGTAGTTATTTATTTTGTTTTCTCAAAAAACATTCTCTTTACCAAGGGCAATCCAAAAATAACCGTCAAGATTAAATACTAATACCATTCAAATCTAAATACAAATTCTCGGAATGCAGGCCAAAGAGTTATTAAACACAGAGTTGCAAAAAGTGTAGCAAACTGAGCCAATTTCACATCATACCATCTAAATCTTTTTACAACATCTTCCACCCAATTAATAATATTCATTTTCACCTCCTTT
>JAHIRT010000012.1 GCA_018818285.1 Nanobdellota archaeon | reverse complement strand
AAAATTTACTTTAACACAACTGCAGAAAATTTATGAGTTTGTATTTGAAAAAGAATTTGATAAAAGAAATTTTAGGAAGAAAATTTTATTGCTTAATATATTAAAAAAAGAAAAAATTGACAAGCAAGTTTCCCACAGACCGCCACAGCTTTATTCTCTGAAAAAAAAGATTAAAGAGATTATTGAGATTGTTTGAGTTATATCTTCACCAGCTAACAATTCCTGCTCTTTTTTCTAAGGGTATTACATATAGTTTTGGGTGTATGGTATTATCTATATCTTGTTTTCTTTTTTTTTATTCTCTCAAATTCTTCTGGTGTGTAATTACTTATTCTTTTTAAAGGAATAGTTTCAGAAAATATTTTAGGATGGTTAATTTCAGGAAGTTTAGATAAATCAAATGGTTGTTTTTGTCTTATAGTCCGGATATTGATTAATTTCATAATTTATAAAGATTTTTATAATCCTTTTTATTTCTTAAAACATGCTAACTCCAAAACCACTTTTTATAGAAAGAATGCAGAAACTTATCCCAGATAAATTGGATTTTGAAAAGTTTATGGAGTTTTCCCAGAAAAGAACACCAACTTCTATCAGGTGCAACACTTTGAAGATTTCTCCAGATAAATTAAAGCAGAAATTAGAGGATAAGGGATGGAAAATTAAACAGCTATTTTCAGATTATCCAGAGGTTATGATAATTGAAAACTCTCTTAATCCTGGGGAACTTGGAAAATCAATTGAGCATATTCTTGGTTATTATTATGTTCAGGAAATCTCTTCAATGATGCCGATAATTGCTTTAAATCCAAAAGAAAATGAAATAATTTTAGATTTGGCTGCTGCTCCTGGAAGCAAGACAACACAAGCTTCTGCTTTTATGAAAAACACAGGAACAATAATTGCAAATGATAAAACACTTGATAGGACAAATATTCTTTGTGCTAATTTAGAAAGATGTGGTTGTTCTAATGTTATTGTAACAAGACATGATGGAATTCAATTATGCAGGAAATTAGCAAAAATAGGAATGAAATTTGATAAAATACTTTTAGATTTACCTTGTTCAGGAGAAGGCAATACAAGAAGCAATCCAAAAACATATTTGATGTGGAATATTAGAATGATAAAAAGTTTAAGCAAGCTTCAGAAGAGACTTGTTTTTTATGCTATCCCACTTTTAAAAGAAGATGGTGAACTTATTTATTCAACTTGCACACATTCACCAGAAGAAAATGAGGGAGTTGTTGATTTTCTTTTGAAAAATTTTGATTTAGAAATTCAGGAAATAAAACTTCCTTTGAAAACAAGGAGTGGGATAACAAGTTGGGAAAAAGAAAATTTTAATTCAGAAATAAAAAAATCTTGCAGAATTTATCCGCAAGACAGTAACACAGAAGGATTTTTTTTGTGTAAGATGAGGAGAAAATGAAAATCGGAAATCCTCAAAAATCAAAGATTTTTGGGAACTTCAACTCTTATGAGATTGAAGTTTTTCAATTATTAAACTCCATACATACGAAATCAAAGATTTTCGAACATACAAATACCTCACTGAGAGGAGTTACAAGAAAGTGTTTGATGTGAGCGAAGTTACAAGACTGAGTTTAATAAAATGAACATTACATTTATAAAATCAAATGAAAAAAAAAGAATATTGGAAAAACTTAGAGAGACTTATGGAATTGAAAAACTTCCATATTTATTAATAAGTTCTGGAAAAGATAAAGTCAGAGGATTTAGCGGGAGTTTGTCAAAAGAAGAAATATTAAAATTAAATCAGGTTTTGAGAATAGAAACTTTGGGGACTTATTTGTTAAAAAAAGAAAAAGATGGATTAAGGCTTAGTTTTGATGTTCCAACTATTTTAGATATTAAGAAAAATATAATTGAAGTTTCTGATGAACAAACACAAGATTGGCTTAAAGGAAAAAATATTGAGATAAACCAAAATGTCAGAAATGCTGGAATGGATTGCATTTCTGAGCATCCAAAAATTCCAAAAAATAAACAGGAATTTTTTGATTTAAAAGGGTTTGTTGTTCTTAAAAACAAGGAAAATTTTGTTGGATGTGGCAAGGCATCAGATAAAAGAATAACAAATTTTGTTCCTAAGGAGAGGAGAATAAGAAGTTAGAATGAATCCAAAAGAAATAGAGTATTACTCAAAAGCAGGACGAATAGCAAAACAAGTCAAAGAATATGCAAAAAGCATAATAAAAAAAGGAACTTCTTTATTGGAAATTGCAGAAAAAATAGAATCAAAAATTGTTGAGCTAAATGGAGAAATTGCTTTTCCGGTTAATTTGAGTATTGATGATGTTGCTGCACACTATACCCCCTCTTATGATGATAAAACTACAGCATCTGGTTTATTGAAAGTTGATATAGGTGTTCATGTTAATGGTTATATTTCTGACACAGCTTTTTCAGTTGACTTGGAAAATAATGATGAAAATAAAAAACTTATATTAGCAGCAGAACAGGCGTTGGAGCAGGCAATAAAAACAATAAAAAAAGATATAGAAATATGGAAAATTGGAGAAGTAATTCAAAAAACAATTATTGATGAGGGGTTTTCTCCGGTAATAAATCTTTCAGGGCACGGGCTTTCAGAATATAATGTTCATTCAGGGATAACTATTCCTAATTGCAACAATAATAATTCAAAGGTTTTAGAGACAGGTGCTTATGCAGTTGAACCATTTGCAACAACAGGGCAGGGAATGGTTTATGATGGAAAACCTTCTGGAATTTATCAGTTTATTGAAAAAAAAGCAATAAGAGATAATTTATCAAGGAAAATCATTGAGCATGTTGAAAAAAATTATAGAACTTTGCCATTTTGCTCAAGATGGATAATTAAAGAATTTGGGACTCGCGCTTTGCTTTCTTTAAATTTATTAGAAAAAGCAGGAATTGTAAAACAATTTTCTCAGCTTGTTGAAAAGAGCCACAAAAAAGTTAGCCAAGCCGAACTTTCTGTTATAATTACAGAAAAAAAAGTTGAGGTTTTAGATTAATTATTCCTTCATTAATTTTTTTCTTACATTAATTAAATCCTCATGTGTATGAACATGCAAATGTTCTGTACAACTTACATGCCCTCCAAGAAGCATTTTTTTTGCAAGTTCAGGCCAAACATCAAATTCCAAACTTTTTCCAGAATAACTGAAAATTTCTGGCTCTGCAACAAATATGCCCCTACAAAAAATAGCAGAATTTATTTTTTTTCTATTTGGTTTTTCAATGTATGCTATAATATTGTTTCCTTCCAATTTAACATTTCCAGTCAAAGGTTTATTAGGTTCAACAACAGGACTGCTAACTAATAATGTAGCAACTTTTTTCTCATCTAAATGTTTCTGCCATAATTCAAGAAGATTAACATCATCAAAAATAAGGTCACAATGAACAACTAAAAAAGTATTATTTATTTTGTTTTTTAATAATTTTAAAGCTGAAGCTGTTCCTTGTTCTATTTCTTCATTAACAAATTCTATTTTAACTTTATAATCAGAACCATCTCCAATTATTTTGAAAATATTAGTTAAAGTGAGATGGTTAGCTATTAAATATATTTTCTTAAAACCAGAATCACTTAATTTTCTAACAATTTTTTCAATAATTGTTAAATGTCCAACTTTCAATCCATATCTGTTTCTAATCTTATCAGGAGAACCTTTCATACTTTCTCCTGCTAAAATAATTGCAATCTTGCTCTCCTTTAAAGCTTTTTTAATTAAATACTCTATCCCCTGAGAACGGTTGCGAATAAATATATTATCAACAATAGAATCAATATCTCTAAGAATTTTGTCATTTATAGTTATGGAGATTTTCTTTTTCATATTCTAATAACTACCAAATTCTTTATAAATCTTACCTTAGTAGGATAAAGCATGATTTTTTGATATTTTCAAAAAAATTAAAAATTACGACTATAAAATTGAGAAAAAGAGTAGGATGAAGTAGTATTTTTAAAAATTTAGGTAGGATATCATCGCATAAAGTTAAGTTATTTATAGTTCTTAAATTAGTTTCTTTAGGAAAATGAGTATTACAACACTTGTTGAAGAAGATGCAACAGATTCTTATGAAGAAACAGATGAAACTCTAAAAGAGTTTATAAAAAGAGGAGAATTTCCATTTAATTATGAAGAACAATTATTATATCAGCATAAAGATTTTCTAAAAGATATTTTAACAGAAAAAACAGTTCCCCCATTACATTTTGAATTTCTTCCAACTGAAAAATGCAATAATAATTGTAAATGGTGCCATGGAGGACATAGAGATTTTATGGCAAATGAAAATGAATTAGAAGAAAATGTTATGTTAAAATTAATTGAAGAATTAGCTGATTATGAAATAAAGGGCATAGTTCGTTTTTCCGGAATGTCAGGAGAACCTCTCATGAATTCAGGCACATTAAAGACAATCCAAAAAGGAGCAAAATTAGGATTAAATATTGGATTGATTACTAATGGTATTTTGCTTACTAAAGAAAGCCATGATTATTTAAAAGAAACTAAATATGCAAGCATAAGTTTAGATGCTGGAAATTCTAATACATTTAATTATTTGAAAGGGCATAATGATAATACTTTTGAAAAAATTGTAAATAATATCTCAAATCTTGTTTCTTTTAAACAAGAAAATAATGAAGATTTTAGAATCTCTGTGGGTTATATTTTGCACCCAAGAAATCTTTATGAAATAATTCAAGCTACAAAAAGAATAAAAAATACTGGAGCAGACATACTGCAATTTAAGGTTCCTTATGCTACTGGTGAAGATTCATTTACTCAAAAACAAATAAGGGAAATACTTTGCTCAATACAAGAAGCTAAAAAATATTCAGACAAAGAGTTTCAAGTTATAGCAATGCAAACAAAAGATGAAAGAGAAAAAGAATTAAGCGGAGAATTGCCAAAACCAACTTTTTCTAGATGTTATGCGCAAGCTTTAAATGGCATTATTGGAGCTGATGGAAATGTTTATCCTTGTGTCCATTATTATTACAATAAAGATAGTATTGCCGGACAACCAATAGGAAATATGCATGAACAAACTTTTAAGGAAATATGGGAAGGAGAGAAAAGGGCAGACATAATTCAAAGAATTAACCCTCAAAAAGATTGTCAATTTTGCAACAGATATGATAACAGAATTAATAATCTCATAAATTTCCTGATGAGATGAATAAAAAACAAGCCTGAAATTCTGGCATGAAAAAGAAGAAATGAAATGCGCTAGCCGGGAGTTGAACCCGGGTCACAACGTCTTTGCTTTTAAGGTTTATTGGCAACGTCGTATACTAACCACTATACTACCAGCGCTTAGGAATAAGAATACCTTTTGATTTAAAAACTTTCTTGATTAATCTTTTCCAGTAGAATGAAAACCATTTTCTCCTCTTTTAGTTTCATTAATTTTATCTTCAACAAATTCTGCTTGAAAATGACTGAGTATTACTCCTTGTGCAATTCTTTCATGTTTTTTTATTTCTAAATCTTGATTTGAAGAATTATGCAAAACAATTTTTATTTCTCCTCTGTAATCTGAATCAATTAAACCAGCATAGCGGTGAATTCCTTTTACACCAAGCCCACTTCTGTCCCACATTTGCATACATGTTGCTTTTGGAAGTTCTATTGCAATCCCTGTTCCTACTATCTTTGTTTCATTTGGTTTTAAAACTAAATCTTCATTAGAATAAAAATCACAGCCAGCGGCTTCTTCACTTGCATAAATTGGTATTTTAGCTTCTTGATTTAATTTTTTTATATTTATTCTAAGTTTCATTTTTTTGAAAATTTCCTGTTTTAATTTGAGAATGGGCGTAAGAGGAATCGAACCTCTGTCTTCACGATGTAAACGTGAGGGTCTGCCATTAGCCTACACGCCCATATTAAACATTAATATTCATGGGTTTTAAATATTTTGCTTGTTGAGTAAGATAAATAACAACCTTTAAATACAATCAATTTTTAATTTTTTCATGGAAAATAATAAAAAGGAAACATTAGGAGAAGAAGTCAAAGACCCTCGCATGGATTATAGCAAGGAAAAAATGCCTGGAGAGATTACAACTGAACAGAAAAAAGAAATGGAGAAAACAAGAAAAGAACTTGATGATTTTAAGAAAAAAATAATTAAAAAATATCCTTTTACTCTTGCTATAGGAATTCTTCCCCCACAAGCTTCTCAGAAAATAGAAGAAGAAGAATCTGTTCCTGAAGAAGATTGCAAAAAAAAGCCAATACATGTGGTGGTTTTAATTCCTGAAGAAAAATTTAAAGAAATAAACAAGATAAAATCAGAGCTTGTTAAAGACTCAGAAGTTATAAAGCAGAGAATGTGGTTGCATGTGAAAACTCCTGTTGATGTTTTTAATTATTGCTTGGATGGAAAATATGATATTGTTTCTGCAATTGGAATGTCTTTTCCACTTTATGATAAAGGATTTCTTGGAGCATTAAGAGTTGCTGAAGTTCATAAATCACTTGTTCTAAGAAAATTTGAGAAATATATTATAAGTTATGTTATCGGTGGGAGTCTTGTTAGAGGAGAAGCAATTAAGACAAGTGATGTTGATGTTTTTATTGTTATTGATGACACAGATGTAAAAAGAATGCCCAGACTTGAATTAAAGGAAAAATTAAGAAATATAATTTATCAGTATATTCTTGAAGCAAGCGAGCTTGCAGGAGTTAAAAACAAGCTTGAGCCACAGGTTTATCTTTTGACAGAGTTTTGGGAAAGTGTAAAAGATGCTCATCCTGTTATTTTTACATTTATTAGAGATGGAATTCCTTTATATGATAAAGGAACATTTATGCCTTGGAAGCTTCTTTTGAAAATGGGGAAGTTAAAACCAAGTCCTGAAGCAATTGATATGTTTATGTCTATGAGTGACAAGGTTGTTGAAAGAGTGCAAAGAAATCTTCTTGATTCAGTTGTGGGGGATATTTATTGGGGTGTTTTAACTCCTGCTCAGGCTTTATTAATGTTATATGGCTTGCCCCCCCCAACACACAAAGAAACTATCACTGTTTTCAGAGAGACATTTGTAGAAAAAGAAAAACTACTTGAAAAAAAATATGCAGATATACTTGAAAAAATTGTCAAAATTTACAAAGATTATGAGCATGGAAAAATTAAAGAAATTAAAGGAGAAGATGTTGATAAATATGTTGAGGATTTCAAAGTTTATATAAAAAGATTAAAAGAATTAAGAAAACAAATTGAGAAAAAAACACAGGAAAAAACAATTGGGGAGATACATAAAAATGTTTTTAATCTTTTGAAAACAATATTTGGGAACAAGTCTGAATCTGTTTTAATTTCTAAGTTTGATTCTGATTTTATAAAAAAAGGAAGATTGCCTGGAAATTATCTTGGGATACTTAAAGATATAGAAAAATCAAAAAAAGATTATAAAAAAGGAAAGGTAAATAAGCATGATGTTGAGAATGCGAGAAAAAATGCTTCTATACTTATTAATCATCTTATTGAATACAATCAAAGGCAGGAAATTGCTGAAATGCAAAAAGGAAAAATGAAATTAAAAACAAAAGATAAGACTTATGATTTGGCTGTAACAAGCAAAGAGATTTTT
>JAHIRT010000074.1 GCA_018818285.1 Nanobdellota archaeon | reverse complement strand
CATTTTTAAATTTATTTGGTAAACAAAAAAAATGCCATCAGGAAGATTCAAATCAAGGACTTTTAGAAGGGTTTTTACTAGATTACCAAAGAGAACAGTAATTCATTATAAAAGAAGAAAGCCTGGCAAGGCAAAATGTGGTAAATGCGGAGATGTACTTAAGGGAGTTTTAAGAGCATTGCCATATAGAATGAGAACATCACAAAAGACAAAAAAAAGACCTTCAAGGCCTTATGGTGGTGTATTATGCAGCAAATGTTCAAGAGAATTAATAAAAAATAAAGCGAGGAGTTAAAATGAGTCTTATTAATGTAGGTCGTGTTTGTTACAAAATAGCAGGAAGAGAAGCAGGAAAATTATGTGTAGTTGTTGATACAAAAAATAAAAATTTTGTCCTTATAGATGGAAATGTAAGAAGAAAATTATGCAATCTTTCTCATTTAGAACCAACTAATATTTTATTAAAGATAAAAAAAGGAATTTCAACTTCAGATTTGCATGAAGCTATGAAGAAAGAAAAATTAAATGTCGAAGTTAGAAAGAAAAAAGAGAAAAAAGTAAAAGTAGAAAAAGAAGTTAAAGAAGAAAAGCCAAAAAAAGAAGTTAAGGTTAAAAAAGAAAAGACAAAGAAAAAAGCTAAATGAAAGAAAACGATATGCAACAAAAATATGTTGAATTGCAGATGATTGAGAGTCAATTAAAACAGCTACAGCAGCAATTTGCAAGTATTGATCAGCAGGTTAATGCACTTAAAAAAATAGATGAAGACTTATCTGAATTTGAAAAAGTTAAAGAAGATTCAAAGATGTTTTTTTCTTTAGGTCCTGGAATATTTGCTGAGGGTACAATTAATAGTAAAGATTTGTTATTAAATGTGGGTTCTAGCATATCTGTAAAGAAATCAATACCTGAAACAAAGACTTTGATAAGCACACAGGTAAAAGAGCTTGATGAATTATTATTAAAGATGCAGGAAGATATGCAGATTGCAGGCATTAGAGGGCAGGAAATCCAGCAGGAAATAATGGAAATGAATGCTAAAAAAGACAAATAAATTTAAACCATAAATTCTTTTTATTGTTATGAATTATTATTCAAGAAAGGACATCCAGGAAGAACTATTCAGGATTTCAAAAAATAGAGAAGTGCAGATATGGATTAATCAGATAAGAGGCAAGAGACCTGAAGTTATTAATTATCTTGGAGATGTTAATTCTTTAGTAAGAGATGGAATGACTTCTTTGCATATATCTGTTGAAAGATGGAAAGATCCTTTGCAGTTAAAAGCAGGAATGTCAAAAAAAGAGCTTGATGAATTAAGATTAGGATTTGATTTATTGCTTGATATAGATTCGAAATATTTAGAATATTCAAAAATTACAGCAGAATTATTAGTGGATGCACTAAAATTTCATGATGTAAAAGATGTTTTTTTAAAATTTTCAGGTAATCACGGGTTTCATATTGCAGTTCCTTTTGAGGCCTTTCCTGAAACTTTAATGGAAAAAAAAATAAATCTTCTTTATCCTGATGTTATAAAAATAATTGCATTTTATCTGAAAGAAATGATTTATCCTTTTTTAATGGAAAGATTATTGAAATTAAATTCCATTGAAGAGATAGCAAAAAACATTGGAAAAAATAAAGAAGATATAATGGTAAGAATTTGTAATAAATGTAAAGGCAAAGGGACTTTAAGATATAATTATATCCATAAATGTTCACATTGTGGTAGAGAAGAAAGAGGATTATCAAATGAATTAATATCCTGCCCAGATTGTAAACATCAAATAAAGACTTCTAGAGAAGAATCATATGAGTGTTCTAAATGTGATAATAAAGAAGAGGATAATTTTAGTAAAGGAGATGAACTTGATCCTTTTTCTGCTGTGGATATAGATACTATCTTGATTTCTTCAAGACATATGTTTCGTGCACCTTATTCTATAAATGAAAAATCTGGTTTAGTAAGTATTCCAATAAAAGATGTAAAAAGTTTTAAATTAGAGGAT
>JAHIRT010000073.1 GCA_018818285.1 Nanobdellota archaeon | reverse complement strand
TTTTTTTAACTGGGTTTTTATTATAAGAAATTCTTTTTCAATTTCTCTTTTTTTCAATTTCCTTATTATATCCTTTGCATAAACCAAGGAAGATTTTTCATTTCCTTCTTTTAATATTTTATTGAGAATTTTATTCTGAACTTCTCTTGCAAGAGGACACCAATCCCGCCTTACTGTTTCAAATCCCCTTATTTTTAATTTCCCTTTATAATTAATCAAAGCATATTTTTTCTTTGCCCCAAATTCCCCTGTTCTTTTTGTAACCCATATTCCTCTTTTATAAAAATCTTCTAATTCAAGTTCCATAATCCCAGGAAGCTCTGAATTTAATTTTTTCAAAAATTCAAGTGTTTGTTTTTTTGTTTTTTTGTTTAGGGAAAATGCAAGCCCATCTGTATCAGCATATATTACATTATATCCCCCATGGTTTGTTTTTTCAATTGTTTCTTTTATGAATTTCCTTGCAAATGCTGCTGTTGAAGCAGCAGCTTCAAGACAATAATATCTTGCTCCAAAAAATCCCTGATAACCATAATAAGCATTAGCAAGCAGTTTAAAAGCATTGCTTCTTGCTTTTTTAATATTGTCTGGCTTGTTTTTTAATTCTTGCTTGTATTTTTTTCTTAGTTCTATTATTTCTCCAAGCAGTTTTGGAATAAAACCTTGTTTTTTTGAAAAATAAAGTTTTCCATTCTCTGTATTAATTTCAAAACTATTCTTTTCTTTCTTTTTTAAAAGAGTTGGTCCTGATAAATTAAAAGAAACTATAATGCTTGAATACATACTCATAAAATCAAAGATAGCAAGATTTTCATATAATGCTGGTTTTGGCTGCAGAACAAAAGCACCCTCATATTTTTTCCTTGCTCTTCTGATTGCAATCTCATCATGAATTGGTCTTTTTTCTGCAATCTCATTAAACCTGTTTAGATTATGAATTATATATGACTCAACTAATCCAGACATCCCCTGCCTTGTTACTGAAAACAACGGCTCCTGAATTATCTTAGTAAACTCAAGCATATCGGGCCAGAGCTTCTGAAAAAGCTTGTAAGTCAAAACAGAATCATTAAGATTATACTCAAAAAAATTCTCCCATACCTTGTCTCCTGAAGTTTGTTTAATATTTTTAAAATTTATTTCTTTTTTTCCTTCTTTAAGCAGTTCTTTTGCAACTTCATTTAAAGAAAGAGTCTCTAATTGAAGATACTGAGAATAAGCTGTCTGAATAAATTTCAGCAAATCAACATGAACAATTCCTTTTGTCCTTGCATTAACAGGCCTTCCTTTTGAAAACAAAATTCTTGAATTATCTTTTCCTATTTTTAAGTCTATTTTGTTTTTTTCTGCTCTTGCTCTTAAATAAGGCATATCAAATCCATCTGAAAAATATCCTGTGATTATGTCAGGATTTATTTTTTTCACATACTCTTGAAATTTTTTAATCATATCAACTTCATCATTACAAATTTCAACATAACTCTGAGGATTTTTTATTTTTTTAAAGGTAAGAACTTTTTTTAGGTTGTCAGAAACAAATGATATCATTAATATTTTCCCTTTTCCAATTTCAAATTCCTCTGTTTCAATATCAAAAGCAAGAACTTTTGGACTAAATTCTTTTTGGTTTTTTAATTCTAATGACTTTTCTAATTTTATAACTAAATCCACATTAATAGAATTTGAAAGTCCCTTAAAATCAAACTCGGATGCAATCTCTCCATTTATTTCATACCAGCAAAATGGTTTTATTCCTGATTCAATTATATATTTGGTTGTTAAATTAATGTCTTTTTCTCTTCTCATTATTGTTTTATCTATTTTTTTTATTTTATCAGAAACATCTGATATTTTATTGTGCTCACAAAAAACCTTTATTGCCTTTACTGGCTTTTCAAGATAGTTTTTATCAAGAACCTCTACTTTTTTTATTTCTTTTATTTTTTGTATTTTTTTTAATAATCTCTCAGGTTTTTTAGAAATCACATAAAAAAAACTAATTGCCCTATCAATTACACAACAATCTTTTCCATCAGATGTTCTGCCAAATATTTTCATATAAGTTTTGTCTCCGATATTCACAGAATCATAATCCAATGGTATAAATTTTATTTTCATTTTAAAAATTTCCTTTTTTTAAAAGACAGAAAACAGGAAGTTTTCTGTATATCAAAAATGTTTTTAATAAGGAGGCTTTTTTATTGGTGGTGGAATACATTTTTGATTTCATAAATAAAACAATCTTAAGTATTATTTAAATTTTCATATGATTTAAAT
>JAHIRT010000011.1 GCA_018818285.1 Nanobdellota archaeon | reverse complement strand
CACGCAATTTTGTCGCAATCTTTTGGCAAATGTTTCAATCCAATATTTAATAATCTCTCTTTTTGCCACATAATATTTTTTTCAGAACCCTTTATTTGAATAAGAATATCTGCATCATTTTTTGTCAGTTCAAATTTATTGTCAAAACCAAGCTCAACTGTTAAAAGTTTTAATCCTTGTTTTTTGCTTGATTCTCTAAATTTTCTATAATTCTTTATTTTATTTTTATATTTTGCAGGATTAAAAAAAGGAACTATGCCCCAAAATGTTCCTGGAAGTTTTTTTGGAAATTTTGGAATTTTATTTGATTTTTTTGTTTTCATTTTTACTCATTTTTTAATATATTTTATTGCAGTTATATTTGAGCCAAATATATTTTTTTCTCCTATACACTCAACACTATACCCTAGTTTTTCAAATTCATCTCCATCAAAATCAGAAAGATGTTTTTCATAAGGATTTTTAGATAATTCTTTGAGTTTAATATCCCCCCATGGACACCCCAAAACAATTATCTTGTTGCACATTGACTCTAATTTCTTTAATGTTTTTTTCAGCTCTTCTTTTTCTATGTGCTCTGGTCCATGCCACCAAAACACAATATCATATTTTTTTGATGACTTAAATTTTCTAATATCCTGATAAATAACTTCTTTTAACCAAGGAATTTTTTTAAGATACTCAACATTTTCCTTGTATGCTTCAACAACAGTAATTTTATAATTTGCTTTTCTAAATTCTTGAGAAAAATCAAATCTATCTGTTCTTGCTCCAATATATAGAACACTTTTATAATCAAAAACATTTGGAGCAAGTTCTAAAATGCTTTTTATTCTCTCTTTTTTTAAATTAAGCCAAGACATTGTTTTCAAAATACTAAATTGCTCAGAAATCTTTTTTTCCATACAAAAAATTTTATTTTTTTGTTCTTGTTGTATTTTTTGGTTTATTTTTAGATTTTCATTTAATTCATTTACTTTCTTAAATTCATTTTGAATGTTGTTTTTTTCTTTATCCAAACTTTCATTTACTTTCTTAAATTCATTTTGAATGTTGTTTTTTTCTTTATCCAAACTTTCATTTACTTTCTTAAATTCATTTTGAATGTTGTTTTTTTCTTTGGTTATTTTAATATTTAATTTTTTATAGTTATTTTCAGATATTTCCTGAATTTCTGTTTGTTTTTCTAAGATTATTTTGAATTTTCTATCTATATTGTGCTGAATTCTTAAGTAAGTCTCTATGACTATTAGAATTATTAAACCAGTTATTAAAATTAATAAAAAAAGAATTACATTAATTTCAACTATTTTTAATAAAAAAAAACTTAAGATTATAGAACAAAAAATGAAAATCAAGATTCCTATTTTAAATTTTCTTTCTGGATTCATAAGAGAAATATTGGTTTAGAGTTTATAAAATTATTTACACTGAAATTTCATATGCTTCAACAATCTCATTTGGCTCCCCATATTTTATTACTTCTCCTCTTTCTAACCACAAAACTTTATCACAATATTTTTTAATAGTTTCTAAATCATGACTAACTAAAATAACTGTTGTCCCACCCTTTAAAAATTCTTCCATTTTTTCAATAATCTTTTTTTTAAAATAAATATCTCCCCCACTATGAAAAACCTCATCAAACAACAAGATATCTGGATTGCTGTGTTTTAGGCAATGAATTCCTATTGAAAAATTCAGTCTTGCAATCATGCCTGAAGAAAATTTGTAAACTTTGACATCTAAAAAATTCTTTAAACCTGAAAATTCAATAATTTCATTAAATCTTTTTTTTATATCTTTCTGGCTTAAACCCATTATAGAACCAATTAAATAAATATTCTCTCTCATTGTAAGTTTGGGTTTTAAACCTTGTCCAAAACCAGTGAGATAAATTAGTTTTCCATTTGTTTCTACTTCACCTTCATTAGCAGGAAACACTCCAGCAATAACTCTTAATAAAGTGCTTTTTCCTGAGCCATTTCTTCCAATAATGCCAAGATTTTCTCCAGCATTAACATCAAAAGAAACATTTTTCAATGCCCATAATTCTTTTTTTATTTCATCTCCAAAACTAAAACAAAGAATTTTTGCAAGAAAACTGTCATTTCTTTTAAATCCTATGCTAAATTTTTTTGATATGTTTTTCACAACTATGCTTGGTTTTTTATCTTCCATTATCTTCATAATTCCTCTGCAATTTTATTTTTATATTTTTCAAAAATTAAAAATCCTAAAACAAAAGAAAAAAAACTAAATCCTAAAATTCCAAATATCACAAAATTTTCTGGAAAACTTGCAGAAATTATAAAATCTCTTGCTCCAGTTATAAAATAAAACATTGGATTGAATAGATTTATGAAAAATATTTTAGTTTTTGTAGTTAAGACATAAAATATAGGGGTCGCAAACCATAACAATCTTGTGATAATATTCCAGACATTTGATATATCATTAATATAAACTCCGATTATTGAAAGAATAAATGAAATTCCCAAGACAAAAAAAACAAAAAAAACAAAAATTATAGGATATAAAAAAAGCCCCTTTATTGAATTTCCAAAAAAAACAAGAAAAATAAAAAGAACCATTATTTCAAATATATGCGAAAAAATCGACTGCAGAACATTTGAAACAACAAGGGATTCTTTTGGTATATTCATTGATTTTACAAATTCAGAATTATTTCTCATAATGCTTGCAGAAAGAACTGTTGCTCCCCTGAAAAAATTAAACATAATAAGTCCAGTTAGCAAGTAAATTGGATAATTTTCTATTGATTCTGTTGTGATATTTGCTCTTACTAAGATTATAATTAAGAACATTAACAATGGCTCAAGCAAATACCACAAAACTCCAAGATAACTTCCCTCGTTTCTAAGTTTAAAATTTGCTTTTGCTAATGAAAAACTCAATCCAAGAACACTTTTTAACCTATGATAATAATCTACAAATCTCATAGATATTAAGATATGTGATTATTTTTAAATTTATATGGTGTTAGAAAATATGTTAAAGGGAAAATTTAGATGCTGTAGTAATTATAATTGCGATAATATGCCCCAAACCCCACCCAACCCAAGATATTTAAACAATAGTCTTTTTTTGTTTTTATGAAATACGAGGAATCAGCCGGAGTTGTTATTTATTGCATTGATAATGAGCAAACAAAGTTTTTGCTGTTAAAATATCCAAGTTATTGGGGATTTTCAAAAGGTTTGATTGAAGAAGGAGAAAGTGAAAAAGAAACTGCTTTAAGAGAATTAGAAGAAGAAACAGGAATTCCAAATGTGGAGATAATTCCAAATTTTGAATTCAGGCAAAACTGGTTTTTTAAACATCAAGGGAATATTATAAGAAAAAGTGCTGTATATTTTCTTTCTAAGGTTGAAAATAAATTTATTGACAAAATCAAGCTAAGCCCAGAGCACACTGATTTTAAATGGCTTAATTTTGATAATGCAATAAAAAAAATAGAAATAAAGCAAAATAAAGAAATGCTAAAAAAAGCTTATGATTTTTTGAAGGAGAAGGGGGATAATTAACTCACAAATCACTCCAAAAAGTATATAGATATCTTTAGGCAATTATTTCATCTTTTCTTCAAGTGATTGATAAGCTTCTCCCCAATTTTTTGAATCGGTGTCTTTTTCATAATCCTCACAATTATCAACAAGTTTCCAGCCTTGGTCTCTTGCAAACTGATTTATCCATTCATATCTTCTTCCATGATGATAACCTGCTGTATTCAAGACAAATGGGATTTCAAGCTGACTTAATTCTACTGCAACCCTCACACCTATAGGTTCTGGTTGATCCCACTGTTGACTTGAAGTTAATGGAAAATATATATCACTTATTACTCCATCAATTTCTCCCTTGATTCTTTCCCAAGTTGCCTTATCACGACCAAACATTACTTTTTCAGCATCTGAATAATTTGATGCATAAGTTACTTCTACATCTGGTTGAGCCTCAAAAAATTCTTGGGCATCTTGCTTATGATTTGAATTATCTTCAATTACCAATATTTTCTTTGCCATTTTTCCTTGAATATAATATGACATATCCCTTTATAAATCTTTCTATTATCACCACTATTAAGTTACTTCAAAATTAGAAGATAAACATTTTAGACAAATATCTTTAGAGACTTGTATATCAAAAATTAACTACAACCAATCACCCCTCCAAAACAGCCTTAATTCTCCTTACACCTAAACTTGAAGATTCTTCTTTTATTATTTTAAACTTTCCCAAATCACCTGTATTTTCAGCATGAGGCCCAGAGCAAATTTCTTTTGAAAAATCACCAATTGTATAAACAGAAACTTTTTCTCCATATTTAGAATCAAAAATTCCTTGCGCCCCACTTTCTTTTGCTTTTTTCAAACTCATATATTCACACACCACATGAATTTTTTTATCTATCACACTATTAACAAAATCTTCTATTTTTTTTATTTCCTCTTCTGTTAATTTCCTCTCAAAAGAAAAATCAAATCTTAATCTTTCAGAAGTAATATTGCTTCCTCTTTGCTCTATTGTCTTGTCATTTAAAACTTTTTTTAAACCTACCAATAGCAAATGAGTTGCTGTATGCAGTTTTTTTGTTTCTTCTATATTATCTGAAAGTCCTGCCTTGAATTTTCCTTTAGATGCTGTTCTTGAAAGCTCCTGATGTTTTTCCAATTCTTTTGCAAATTCCTTTTCATCAACTCTTACATTATTTTCTTTTGCTAATTCAATAGTCATCTCAAGAGGAAATCCATAAGACTGATAAAGAAGAAAACTTTCTTTTCCTGAAATCTTTTTCTTTTTTTCTGTTATCTTTTTGAATAATCTTAATCCATTATCAAGTGTTTTATTGAATTTTTCTCTTTCTTTTTTTAATTCATCTATAATAAAATTCTGATTATTTTTCAGCTCTTTATAATCACTGCTGTAAGTCTTTATGACTTCTTTTGCAATCTTTGTCATAGATTCTGCATCATTAATACTTAAGTTTTTTGAGTGCCTTATTGCTCTTCTTATTAACCTTCTTAAAACATAACCCTGCCCTATATTTGAAGGAGAGATTTTTTTATTATCACCTAAAATAAAAACAGATGCTTTTATGTGGTCTGCAATAATTCTCATTGCTTTTGTTGTTTCCTTATCTTGTTCATATTTTTTCCCTGAACTATTTTCAATTATTTTTATTAAAAGAAAAAATAATTCTGTTTTATAATTGTCATCTAAATCATTAAGAACAGTGAGTGTTCTTTCAACTCCCATTCCAGTATCAACATTTTTTTGTTTTAACTCTGTGTATTTTCCTTTTTCATTTTTATTATACTGCATAAAAACATCATTCCAGATTTCAACCCAATTTTTATTTTTTGGCTCAAATTTTTCAGGAGGTTTTGATTTTGATTTCCAATAAAACATTTCAGTATCAGGACCGCAAGGCCCTGTTTCTCCTGCAGGCCCCCACCAATTATCTTTTTTTGGAAGAAACACAATTCTTTTTTCAGAAATTCCAACGGATTTCCAAATCTCTGCTGCTTCTGAATCTTTTGGAGAATCCTTATCCCCTTTAAAACAGCTTATTGCTAATTTTTGGACTGGAATTTTCAAAACTTTTGTTAAAAATTCAAATGAAAATTCAATTGCTTGTTTTTTAAAATAATTACCTAAAGACCAGTTTCCAAGCATTTCAAAAAAAGTATGATGAACTTCATCTCCAACTTCTTCAATATCCTGAGTCCTTATGCACTTTTGAACACCACATAGTCTTTTTCCTTCAGGATGCTTAAGCCCCAATAAAAAAGGTATAAGAGGATGCATGCCTGCTGTTGTAAACAAAACAGTCGGGTCATTTTCTGGAACAAGAGAAGCAGAAGGAATAATTTTATGTTTTTTACTTTCAAAAAACTTGAAGTATTTATCAATAAGCTCTTTTCTTGTTATCATAATTATAAATAAATTCTAAGGTTTATTAATTTATCTTTAGAAAAAGTTACAATCAAAAGATTTATAAACTGTTAAGTAATAACAATATTATAATGAAAGATGCATATTTATGTAAAATGGTTGATGGTGAAAGAGTATACCAAATAATTGTAGCTGTAGATTTCAAAAAAAAAGTATTGGAAATGGTTCATACTAGAAGAGATTCATGTAGGGGAGTAGATGATTGTGAATTACAGGAGGATTTTAGAAAACTTACTTCTGAAAAAGGGTTGGGACTTGTAGAATGTGAAGCCATGTATTATGCAGGAATTAGATTATAAAAAATTAACTGACCATATCTATGTTTTTCATGAATCAGAATTTTCCTGCCTCTTTAAAAAATCTCTTATAAACTCATTGTTTTTCTGCTTCTCAATTATCTGGTTTATATGATAAACATCAATACCATTTCTGTTTTCTTTTTCAGCTTTCACACCACTTATAAGTTCTTTAT
>JAHIRT010000072.1 GCA_018818285.1 Nanobdellota archaeon | reverse complement strand
TTGGGATTATTTGAATTTATCCCTGCTCATTTAATTTAGGCGTAAGAATTAATAAATCTATTTCCAAACAACTCTTTCAATTTTTTTATTTTCTGTTGTTATAGGGTAAATTAATTCTGTAAGTTGGTCTGGAGAAAACCAGAGTTTGATTTCTCTTTCAGCTGTTTCTTTTGAGTCTGAGGCATGGATAACATTTTCAAATACACTTGTTTTTGAGTTTATTCTTCCATACTTCCCTCTTATTGATACTGGATTTGCTTCTTCAGGATTAGTTGAACCTGCTAATTTTCTTATTTTGTTTATTGTATTTTCTCCATGATAAACTAATGCAAGAACTCTATCAGTGTGATACTTCCCGGTGATATATTTTATTATTTCTTCAAAAAAAGGTTTGCCTTTATGTTCCCCATAATGTTTTTCTGCGAGTTCTCTTGGAACTTTTAATATCTTTGCTCCGACTATTTTTAATTTTGTTTCAGATAAAACTGAAATTATATTTCCTGTTAGACTTTTAATCAAGCCATCTGGTTTTATTATAACTAAAGATTGTTGGATTTCCATTTTTAACATTCTAAAATTTCTTTTTCTTCTATGTTGCATTTATTTAAATAAAGGACTAATTTGGTTTTTGGCTCTGAAGTTTCAGAGTCTAAATAATATTTTTTGGAGTTTTCTTCTAAAATTTCACAATTAGGACAATCTTCTCCACAACACCATAGTTTTGATTTATCAGTTGATTTTATTTCAAAATCTATTGAATCAATTTTTGTTTTTTTACTTATTCTTGTAAGAATAACTTCTATTTCATTTGTATTTTTGCAAACCTCTTGTATGGAAATTTCTGGATTAAGCTGAAGATTTATGCAATTTTTTTCAGGAGATAATTGCGGGGTTAAAACAATTCCTCTTATAAATGTATAAATTAAAATTATTGCAATAATTCCAATTCCTATTATCAGTATGTTTGCGATTACATTTGATATTGCCTTAGTATTCATTTTTTACAAGGTCTTGATTTTGAATCAAAACCAATCATGTTTATTTCAGTTATTTTTTTGTTTTCTTTTTTTATTTCTATGCTTTTTAGTTCTTCAATCACAGGGATTTTTAGATAAAAATCTCCCTTGTTTTCTAAAACTTCTCCATTTATTTGTTCTTCTCCTTGAGCATCAGTGAATATAAATTCTGGATTGAATTCTTCTGTTTTTATTATTTTATTGTCTTTTGATATTAAATTGAATTTAAATTCTCCATTTCCATTTGTTCCAACACATCCACTTTCTAGTGTTTTTTTTGTTATTTCTGTTATGTTGTTATTTTCATAAATCCCTTGTATAAGATAATATTTTTCTTTTGAACAATCAATGGAATTTTCTATTGCTTTTCCTGTTATTTGTGCTTTCTGAATTTTGTTTATGTTTTCTAAAATTATTTTTTCATTGAAAATTCCATAATCTGGAAATTTTAAGGTTCCCATTACACCATATTCAATTGACCTAAAATAATTAAGTTTAGAGCATCCGAGAAAGCACCCATTTGTTTCTGTTTTAAATTCAGAACAATCAGTAACGCAGTTTTTTGAATTTTTTGGCAGTGTTGAAGGCACATATTCATCTGCAAGAGAAGCAAAAGCATGCCCAAATTCATGAAGCAATACAGTTTTAGGATGATTTGAGTTAAGACTCATTATGTTCATATATGCTGAACTTCTTATGCCCTTGTCTTTGGTTTTTATAACAATCACATAATCATTTGGACATGAAGAAGATTTTTTAATTATTTCTTCTGAATTGCAAAGGATTGCTATGTCTTTGTATATTTCACATTCAGGTTTATAAGTGTCTATATAGAAAAAATTAAAGCTGTCTTGGTAGTCTTTAAATGGACTTGATTCAAGAAAAAACTTTGAGTATTCTTCAACAGTTTTCTTATTTGAGAAGAATAAAATGTTTATTGCATTTTCTCCGTTATAACTAAAGGTTTTGCATTCTTCTAAATCTGACATTAAAGGTTCTGAATTTTTGAAATTAAAATAAAAAACAACTGCAATAATCATAATTAAGACTATGCTTCCAAAGATAATCCATTTTTTCATAGAATTAAAAAATACTCTTTATTTAAATAGGTTTTGTTGTATAAATCTTTATATAATCTTATTTGTATTTTAAATTATGTTTGAAGAAAAATCTGTTTTTGCTGATTCAAAAAATTCTAAGGAATTTTCTGACTTCTCAAAAATTATTAAGGATGGAATTTTTGCTGATTCAAAAAACAGGAAATTTTTAGACTCTCCAATTAAAGAGAAACAATTAATTGGAGACTTACATATTCATTCTAGATTTTCTCGAGCATGTAGTAAAGCTATTGATTTTGATAATCTTGTTAAGTATGCGAAAATTAAGGGTGTTGATTTGCTTGGAACTGGGGATTTTACTCATCCAACATGGTTTTCTGAGATAATTAAATTAAGAGAAGAAAAAGGAATTTTATATTATCAGGATTTTCCTTTTGTGATTTCTGGTGAAATTTCTTTGATGTATACTCAAGATGGCAAGGGGAGGAGAGTTCATTTAGTTTTATTAATGCCTTCTATTGAGGTTGCTAAACAATTTAATAAGTGGATTATTCAAAAAGGAAGAGTAGATTATGATGGAAGGCCGATATTTGGTTTTTCTTGTGTTGAATTAATGGATGCTGTTAAAAGCATAAGTTCAGATATTGAAGTAATTCCAGCTCATATTTGGACTCCTTGGTTTGGGTTATTTGGGAGTAATTCTGGGTTTAATTCAATAAAACAAGCATTTCAAGATAAAGAAAAAAATATTCATTCAATTGAGACTGGAATGAGTAGTGATCCTGAAATGAACTGGAAGATTTCAGAATTAAACAATAAAACAATCTTAAGTTTTTCTGATATGCACTCGTTTTGGCCTTGGAGAATTGGGAGGGAGGCTACTATATTTTCTCGTATTGAACGTTACAGAGATTTAATTAAACAGATAAGAGAGAATAAAATTTTAGGGACTGTTGAGACAGAACCTGCTTATGGAAAATATCATTATGATGGACACAGGGCCTGCGATTTTTCATGTAGTCCTGATAAAACTAAAGAACTTCTTGGAAAGTGTCCAAAATGTGGTAAAAACTTGATAATTGGAGTAGAAAACAGGGTGGAGGAATTAACTACTCAGGAAATAGATGAGAATAAAAATCAAAAACCTTATTATAAACTTCTTCCTTTGCATGAGATAATTTCTTTAACCACTGGAACTTCTTTAGCAACTAAAAAAAATTGGGAGATTTATAATCCGTTAATTGGAAAATTTGGAAATGAGTTTAATATAGTTTTGAAAATTAGTAAGGAAGATTTGTTGAAATCTCTACCTAAAAATGAAAAATTGGTTGAATTAATTTTGAAAAATAGAAAAGGAAAGATAAAAGTTAAACCTGGTTATGATGGGGAATATGGGGTGGCTGTTTTAGGAGAAAAACAGGGGCGGTTATTCTGAATATTTTATTTTTGTTTAAAACCTTTTTCTTCTAATAATCTTGTTAAATCTTTTGGAAAGCTTTCTGAAGAAGGCATTATTTGTAATTGAACAAATTTTATATAATCTGCTGCAGGTTCACAAGTTTTTTCAAAAACTGCAACAAGTATTAGGTTTTGTTGTTTTTTATCCCACCATAAAAATCTTTCTTTTTCTATTTCTTTTATTTTTTCAACCCCCAAGTAAATACAATGATTACATAAGTCATTAATTATTGTATCTCCTTCTTTTGCTCCCATTACTCTATTAATGTCACCTAATAAACCACCATATTTTCTTGAATATGTTTCAATTCTTGCTCCATCCATTAACTTAAGAAAAATTCTTTGTTTAAATTAATTATTGTTGTTTGGGATATATTTACTTATAAATTTATACCCTGCATTTTTTGTTTTTTCTTTGCAGTGTTCAGATTTTAAAGTATATTTATTACAAATTATACATTTTTTTAAGCTGTTCATTTTTCCTTCACAATAAACTCAGCTTTCTGAGACTCTGACTTTTTTTTAATGTTTTCTAAAATTTCTTCCATTTCTTTGTTTGCTTTTTTATAATCTTCTGATTTAATTTTAATTACAAATCTTCCTGCTGCAAGGTAGAGTATATTATCAGAATATGATAATATATCTTTTATTATTGTTAGTCCATTTTCTTTGTTGCTTTTTAGTGAGAATTCTTTTTTTATCTCAACTCCTTTTTCTTTTTTTTCTTCCAGGATTTTGCATAATTTTTGAATTTCATCTTTTGTGAAGTAACTCTCTAATTTTTTTGTATCACCTTTGCATAACTGAAAAAAGTCATAGATACTTTTATGCTCTGTTTTTATTTTTTTTATAATTTCTTCTGAGTTTTCCTTAACTATGGAGCTTATTACTCTCTGGTAACTTTTTTCTTTTTTATATTTGTCAAGGATTTCTCTTTTTTCTTTGTCCAACACTCTTCTAAGACTTAAATGAATATTTTTCCCAGATATTTTCAATATTTTGCAGACTATTTTTTTCCCTGGAACTACATAGTCTCTGAGGTTTCTTATTCTTCCTGGTGAAATTTCTGATGTTACAAGAGTTCCTTCTTTGTCTGTATCTTCGATTTTTACAAATACGGTTGTTCCTTGAATTCTTTCTACTGTGCATAAAATTAAGTCGTTTTCTTCCATTTATTTTTGAGAAATTGAGATTATATAAAGATTTGGGACATGAGTTCTGTTAAAGTGTGAGGATTTGTTTTTTAAATAAAATTAGAATTCAAATATCTGTAAAAATTAATTTTGAGTGCTAGGCGTATACCTGA
>JAHIRT010000071.1 GCA_018818285.1 Nanobdellota archaeon | reverse complement strand
GGAGATAAAAGAAAAAAGTTTTTTAACTCTGCCTTGGAAAGGGACTGTAATCGGAGCTGCAACAAACAATTATCCATTAGAAACAAAACCCTCTACAATAACAAACCGAATAGCAAGGTTTTCTGATTTTATGAATGCAGAATGCAATGAAAAATTAAATATGGCAAAAAATAAAAAAATAGATTATATTTATTCTCCTGAATTTAATTGTGGGAGTTTTAATTTGGTTGGGCAAAGTAATGAGGGGCTTTACCTTTATGAGATAAGATGATTATAAAAGTTTTAGTTACACCAAATTCAAAAAAAGATGAAATAGAACAACTTTCAGATAAAGAGTATAAAGCGAGTATAAAAGAAAAATCAGAGAATAACAAAGCAAATATAAAGCTATTAAAACTATTGTCAAGATATTTTGGTGTTGCTCAATCAGATATCAAAATTAAAAATCCTAAATCAAGAAAAAAAATTATAGAAATAAAAAAATGAGAACAGAAAATTTTCAATCGCATAAACACTTTCACGGAGCGAGATTACAGGAGTGTGTTTATGTAAAATGAAATATGAATTTGCTCCAGATATTCAGGAAATTGTTGAAGAAATAGTGAGAACTCTTAATCTTAATCATGTAAAAACTGATTCTGTTCAGTGTTTTAGAAGCATTGGAACAAACTCGAGAAACATAATTGCAAGATGCCATGGACTTGGAAAAGTAATGCAAAAAGCACTTGATAGAAAAGGATTTTATGTTTTGGAATTTTTAACTGAAAGATTTGACAGACAAAGCGAAGAAGAACAAATAAAAACAATCATCCATGAAATTATGCATATTCCAAAATCTTTTGGCGGAGGATTTAAGCACCATAATTTTGTTACAGAAAAAAATGTAAATACATTATATCAGGAATTTATGTTAAGAAAAGAATCAAAACCTAATTTCTTCTGTTAAAAATGAAGGCAAGAATAAAACATAACAAAAAAATAATTGAAATCGAGGACATTATTGAATGTAGGAGTTTTCAAAAAATTAAAGGAATGATGTTTAAAAAAGCAGAAAATGCTAATGCACTTTTGTTTAAATTCAAAAAACCAAATAAAAGCCCAATACATTCATTTTTTTGCCCAATATTTTTAGCAATATGGTTAAGAGAAAAAGAGATGGTTGAGTTTAAAATAATTAAGTCATTTACATTAAGAATAAAACCAAAAAAAGATTTTGATATGTTATTGGAAATTCCATGGAATAAAAAATATTGCAATATAATTAAGGATTTTTACGACGACAAAATTAATGAAAACATTTAAAAATACATTTTACTTAATAAATCAAACAAAAAAGGAGGTAAAAATGGGAAAAATTATTGCTAAAGGCGTTGTTGAAAGAAAATCTGGCTATTTGTATTATGTTGATGGAAAAGGCAATGTGTGCGAAGCAAAAATGGCTAGAGGCGGAAAGAAGAAGAAAAAGAAGAAGAAATAAATTTTCTTTTTTTTATTTTTTTATTTTTTTTTAATAAATTTTAAATTTCATTATTTTTATTATGAGTGGAAAAATAATTCTGTTAATCATTGTTTTTTTAATAGTTTTGATTTTTGTAGAATTATTTTATTATTACAGGTTCTCTGATAATATTTATGTTCAAGGAAATAGAAACGAAAATAAGATTGCCATAACTTTTGATGATGGACCGGCTAATGAAACTCTAAAGATTATTGAAATTCTAAAAAATGAAGGTGTTCCCGCAACTTTTTTTGTTTTAGGAAAGAATATAAAGAAAAATCCAGAAATTTTTAAGAAATTAATCAAAAGCGGGAATGAAATTGGAAGCCATAGTTATAATCATTTAAAATTAAACCTTAAAAATAAGAAAAAAATAGGAGAGGAAATATCTTCAACAGATAATTTGTTAGAAGAGTTTAATGTATCAACAAATTTGTTCAGACCTCCTTATGGATATCTGAGTTTTTTTCTAAATTCAGAATTAAGAAAATCAGGTAAAAAAGTGATTTTATTTGATGTTAAGTCTAAAGATTATAAAAACAAAGGAACAAAGCATATCATTGAGAATGTTCTGAAAAATGTCAGGAATGGCTCAATAATCAGCTTTCATGATTATGCTGAAGAAATTGGAGAAGTGAAATACACATCAGAAGCATTAAAAATTTTAATTCCTGAACTTAAAAAAAATTATGAAATTGTGACTGTTTCTGAATTAATAGGATTTAAATAATTAAAATCTATTTCTTTTAAAAATCATTTAATAATCGGAGATATTCATTAACAACTTCGATTAATGGCTCTGCAAATTTTCTATCAAATATATTATGAAAACTAAACATCTTCATACTTTCATTTAAATCAAGTCATGCACCGGGAGTATAGCTTAAACTTCTCAAACCCTGTTCTTCATTCCAAATAATTGTTCTAAATTTTATTTTATATTTTTCTTCAACTTCTCTTGAAAATCCTTTTACCTTCTCTTTTCCATCTTGTTCATAAAATCTTTTAATTCTTTCTCTATAATCTCTTGGTAACATCAAAAAAGGTAAATCTTCTATTCCCATAATTTCTTTTATTAAGAAGGATTTAAAAATATTTATATCTTTAAAAGTTTATGATACTTGGAATTGAATCAACAGCACACACATTTGGAATTGGAATTGTTGATAATGGAAAAATCTTGAGTAATGTGAAAGATTCTTATACAACAAAATCTGGGGGCATAATCCCTATTGATGCAGCAAAGCACCATTCTAAATGTTCTAATGATGTTTTAGAATTAGCATTAAAAAATTCTGGAATTAAATTAGAGGATATAAAGGCAATTGCATTTTCTCAAGGACCTGGACTTGCTCCTTGTTTATTAGAGGGATTGAAGTTTACAAAAGAGCTTGCAAAAAAATTGAAAGTTCCTGTTGTTCCTGTGAATCATTGCATTGCACATCTTGAAATTGGAAAAATTACAGGAGCAAAAAATCCAGTTTTACTTTATACATCTGGAGCAAACACACAGATAATTTCTTATTCTTCAAATAAATATAGGATTTTCGGAGAAACACTTGATATTGGTGTTGGAAATTTTATTGATACATTTGCAAGATATGCTGGAATTGGTTTTCCAGGAGGTCCTAAAATTCAGGAATTAGCTAAGATAGGAAAATACATTGAATTGCCTTATTCAATTAAAGGGATGGATGTTTCTTTTTCAGGAATGCTTACAAATTTAAAACAAAAACTTGATAAGGGAGAAGATTTGAATAATTTAGCAAAATCTCTCCAAGAAACAGGATTTGCGATGCTTGTTGAAGCAGCTGAAAGAGCTCTTGCTCATTTAGGGAAAAATGAGTTGTTGTTGGGTGGGGGGGTTGCATGCAATTCAAGACTCCAGCAAATGTGCAGGATAATGTGCAGAGAGAGAAAAGCAAAATTCTTTTGTCCTGAAAAATCTTTGTTATTAGATAATGCTGGGATGATTGCTTATCTTGGTGAAATAATGCTTGCTTCAGGAATTTTTGAAAAAAATTTAAAAAAATTAGATATAAAACCAAGGCAGAGAACTGACGAAGTAGAAGTAAATTGGAGATAATATATTTCAAAAAACATAAATCTTTAAAAACTAAAAAATTTTAATTTTATTATGGAAATAACCCCTTGTGATGTGGCTTATCAAATAGTTAGGTCAATTAAATTTAAGGATAAATTCTTTAAAAGAATACAAACAGATGCATATCTTATTGCAGAAAGAGATGGATTTAAACTAAATCCAGGGAATTACTTTAGTCTTGCACAACATAGATTTGCAGGAAAAATGTTTGAGAGGGTGTTAAAAAAAGAAGGTGTTTCTTGCCAAGATTCTTATTTAGATAATCACAAAAGATGTATGAAATGTTTAGAAGAAAAAGTTCCTATGGCTCATTTAGAAGATTCTCCATATGATGATATGCATGCAGAGACAATCTATAAGGATATGAAATACAGACATAATAAAAAATAGATTTCTTACTAAATAAAATTATATAATTAAATGCACTTTAATACCAAATGTTGCATTTTTCCACCTAGTATTTTTATATTTTCTAGCATCTTCTTCTCTTGAAAAAGAAAAAATTCTTCCTGAAATTAGGGGGCCAATATTTACTCCAGTTCCATAAACAGCATAAGCTCCTGTTGGTTCTCCTGGAATTAAAAATTTCTTTTCTCTAAGAAATTCTATAAGTTCTGAGTTAATCCTACTATAATATCCTCTTCCTTTAGAACAATCAAATCTCGAATCTTCTAAAGCTTCCCAATTAACATCAAACCAATTATCTTTTTCAGAAATAACACCTTCTAATTCTTCTGGAATTTTTAATTGTGCTTTTGCTTGTTCTTCATTCATATTTTTTTTATACTAATGTAGTTTAAATTTATTTCTATACTAAAAACATCTAAATTAACAATACAACATTTTCGAAACTTTTATAAAGCGACTTTTAATCTAATTTACATCCAATGAACTAAATGTGAGGATATTACTCTTATCCTCGATGGTTTGATTTAAAATGAGTGTATATGAAAAAATAGAAAAAGCAAAGAAAAACGGAAAAATAGAAAAAGGTATAAACGAAGTTACAAAGGCTATTGAAAGAGGAACAGCAAAGTTAGTTGCAATAGCCAAAGATGTAGAACCAAAAGAAATAACTCAACATATTCCAATATTATGTAAAGAAAAAAATATTGAATGCGAAGAAGCTGATAGCAAGGAAAAATTAGGAATTGCAGTGGGAATAAAAGTTCCATGTTCATCTGTTGCAATAATTGACTTTGGAGAAGATAAAAAATAAATTTAAGAAACCATATCTTAAAAAATATGATTTCAATCTATGGATATGACAAACCAAAAATCTAATGAAGTAAAATCAAAATCAACTAAAGGTTATGAAAAAATAGTCAGAGAAGCTGTTCCAGCAGTTGTTGAAGAAATAATCGGAAGAACTGGTTTTCGTGGGGAGATTACTCAGGTGAAATGCAATATTTTAGAAGGAAATGAAAAAGGAAAAAGCATGAGAAGAAATGTCAAGGGGCCAATTCAATTAAAAGATATTTTAATGTTAAGAGAAGTTCAGATTGAAGCAAGAAGAATAAGAAGCAAAGTCAGCAAAGGAGTTTTTACTTAAAGAGAATAAAATGACAAGAAAATCAAGGCGCCATTACGCAAAAACAGCAAGGGGATATGGAGATCATGGAAAAAAAGCCAAGCCACAAATAACAAGGCAGGGTTATAATCTCCCATTTAATAATGTCGGCCTTCAAAGAGTATCTACAAAAGGAATTGATTTAGGTTTTTTTCCAAGTGGTGATGGGGCAGCTTTTAGGTATGACTACTTTGAAAGATTAGATAATGCAACGAAATTATTATTATCCCGGGGAATTGCATTTAAAATTAAGGATATTTTATTTTATAATTTTAGTATAAGATACTAAAAATTTAAAAACACAAGAGGTTAATTTTTACCATGCCAAAATGTTCATATTGTAAAAAAAATTATGAAATCCATAAAGGAGTAAGTGTAGTTGAAAGTTCCAAAGGAAATGTTTATTATTACTGTTCAAGCAAATGCAGAAAAAATGCAGAAATGAAGAGAAAGAAAAAGAAATGGACAAATCCTGGAAAAGAAAAATAAATTCTTATTTAAATTAAAAAATGGAACAAAATATAATTGTTAGGTATTGTAATGATTGTAAAAGTAGAGTTGTAACTCATATAGATTATCAAGAGATTTCTAGAGATTGTTGTGAGAATTATATCATGGAATTGGACAAAGAAAAAGATGGGATTGTAAGTGAATTGGAAAAAAGTTTGGAATAAAGAATCGCAATCATAGCAAGTTATGGAGTATTAAACTCAGTTGGAGAAATAGAGAGTATAATATAAAATCAATTAAATTTCAGATTTACCTCCCCAGGCCTTCTTATACCCAAATTTTAATGGTAAGGTTTTTAAATCATTTTTTTCTTATAGTTATTGGAAGTGAAAGAATTTAGTTCAATTTTAAAAAACTTAAATAAAAAACTATTAAGAATTAGTTGAAAGTATGCTATAAAATATAAAAAAATGGATAAAAAATCATATACAGGAAAAGACATTAGAGTTTTAGAAGGCTTAGATGCAGTGCGCAAAAGGCCAAGCATGTATATAGGGAATACTGGCAAAGAAGG
>JAHIRT010000070.1 GCA_018818285.1 Nanobdellota archaeon | reverse complement strand
GAAAACAGGAAGTTTTCTGTCTTTTAAAAACAGGAAATTTTTAAGATGAAATCAAAAATGCAACCCACCCACCAAGAAGATTACCTTAGTAAGAGCATTTTTGATATTTTGAAAATTAAAAATTTTCAAACTTTTAAATTTCAGGAAAAAATTTAAAAAAATGAAAAATATAATAGTTCATTATTCTGAAATTGGAATAAAAGGGAAAAACCGAGGATATTTTGAAAACAAATTAATTGGAAATTTGAGATTGTGCTTGGGTAAAAGAGCAAAAAAAGTTTACAAGAGATATGGAAGAATAGTTTGTGAAATTGATAAGGATGATGGCGAGATAACAGAGATATTGGAAAGAGTTCCTGGTGTTGCTTATTTTTGTTTTTCAGTTAAATCAAAGCTTGATATAAATGACATTAAAAAAAAGTGCTTTGAGATACTAAAGAGTAAGGAGTTTAAAACATTCAGAGTTTTAACTAAACGTTCTAATAAAAATTTTGAGTTTAGTTCTAATAAAATAGATAGATTTATTGGAGAGGAAGTAATTAAGAAATTTAAGAAAAAAGTAAATCTTGGAAATCCTGAACTTACTTTGTTTATTGAGGTTGGTGAAAAAGAAGTTTTTGTTTATACAGACAAAATCAAAGGAATTGGGGGGCTTCCTGTTGGTGTTAGTGGAAAAGTTGTTTGCTCTCTTTCAGGTGGAATTGACAGTCCTGTTGCTTCGTATTTAATGATGAAACGAGGATGCAAAGTTGTTTTTGTTCATATTTACAATAAAACACAGCAAGGTGTTGTGCAAAAAATAAAAGATATTGTGGAGCAATTGTCAAAATTTCAGATAAACTCCAAGCTTTATATTGTTGGTTTTGAAAAAATCCAAAAGCAGATTATAATGAATGTTCCATCAAAATACAGAATGATTGTTTACAGAAGATTTATGATGAAGATAATTAATGAGATAGCAAAAAAAGAAAATGCAAAAGCAGTTATAACAGGAGACAGTGTCGGGCAGGTTGCTTCACAGACAATTGAAAATTTGAATTGCATTTATGATGCTTCTGAAATTCCTGTTTTTGCTCCTTTAATTGGAATGAATAAGCAGGAGATAATTGACATTTCAAATAAAATTGAAACTTATAGTCTTTCTATTTTAGATTATCCTGATTGCTGTTCATTTATGATTGCTAAACATCCTGAAACAAAAGCAGAATTAAATGAAATAAAAAAAATTGAGAAAAATATTGAAAGTATTGATGGACTTGTTGAAGATTGTGTTAAAGGGTGTAAATAAAGTTTTTGAATTATTTTTTCTTTTTTGGTTTCTTTACTTTTTCTTTTTTGTCTTCAAATTTTAATTCAGAAAATAAAAATATGTAAAGGATTTCTAAGATTCCTATTGTATTTACAACAAGCAAGATAACAAACCATATTGGACTCTTTCTTCTTGCTGATTTCCATAAAGCAAGTCCTTTCCATGCAAGTGACCATACAATAACAATCATAAGTATCCAGACAGGGATTCCTGTTAGTGAATTCATAGATGAAAAATAATTAAGTGGCATAATGAGATTAATGAAGGGATGTTTTTAAATGTTTTCTTAAAATTGTCAAAGTATATTTTCTATCATAGAAATATTTAAATAAGGGTTTTTATTAAGTTTTATGCAAATACAATATGTTGTGTCTTGATTATGTTTAATATACCATATGTTGTATTAACTAATAAATAATAAATCATAAAAAGAGGTATTTTTAATGTTATGTCCATATTGTTCTAATGAAGAAACAAAAGTTACAGATAAACGAGATTCTAAAGATGAGACAAGGAGAAGAAGAGAGTGCTTGAAATGTGGAAAGAGATTTACAACTTATGAAAAAATAATGCCTTTGGAAATTTATGTTTTTAAAAAAGACGGAAGAAGAGAATTATTTTCAGATGAAAAATTAAAACAAGGGATTATGAAAGCATGTGAAAAACGGCCTGTTTCAATTGAGAAAATTGATGCTGCTGTAAGTGCTATTGAAGAAAAATTAAGGCAGTATGGAAGTGAAGTAAGGAGTGAAATTATTGGAGAGCTTGTTATGAGATTTTTGAAAAAAACAGATAAGGTTGCTTATATAAGATTTGCATCTGTTTATAGAAAATTTGAAGATTTATCTGATTTTAAGAAAGAGATGAAGGAGGTTAGTTGAGAATAAAAATGATAATCCCAAAAGCAATAGAAACAAGAGATAAAAAATTAAAAGAATTTAGCATAGGAACTTTAACAGCTGAAATTTTAAGATCTGCACAAGAACTTGGAGGAGAAGATAAAGAAAGAGCAAGGATTGTGGCAGAAAAAATTGGAGAAAGATTATTTGAAGAATATGGAAAAATTGTCAAACCAGAACAAATTGAAAAAGAAACTTTTGATATATTAAAAAATAACGGGCATGAAGGAACTGCTTATGCATATCATATTCGATGCAGGAAAAGAACTAAGGCAAGAAATGCAATGGTTTTTGGTTCAACACAAAGAAAAGGTTCTACTGATAAATTTTTAATGGTTGGTTCTTTATCATCAGAAACTTCTGCTGTTTGGGATAGGTCAAGAATTGTTCGCTCTTTAATTAATGAAGCAACATTAGATTTGTCTACTGCAGAATCTGTATCTGAAGAAGCAGAAACACATATTTTTAGCACTCCAAGTGTTCCAAGTATAAATACACAATTAATAAGAGAAGTTGTTCATACAGAATTAGTTACAAGGGGATTAGATGAACCTGCTAATGATTATAGAAATTTTGGTATTCCAAAAGCAGATTTAGAAGAATTAATCCTTAGCAAAATAGAAGAAAATGCAAATGTTAATGTTAATAATCCTGAGGCAATTAATTTTGGATTATCTGGGGGGATATTAAAAGCCTATGCATTAAACTGTCTTTTTTCTGAAGATGTTGCACAAGCACACACCAATGGGGCAATTCATTTACATGATTTAGATATGCCTACACGACTTTATTGTTCTGCACATTCATTAGAATATCTAAAAACATATGGTTTAAAATTAAAAAGTTTAAGTTCATCATCATCATTTGCAAAACATAGTGATACTTTGATAGGACATGTAAACACTTATTTAGCAACAATGCAGGCATATTATGCTGGGGCTTTAGGAATTGGAGATATTAATGTTTTTTTTGCACCACATTTACAAAAAGATTTAGAAGAAAAAGGAGAAGAGAAAATAGAACTTTTAGAAAATGAAAATAAAAGAGTAACTGAAAAAATTGACAGATTAAAAACTGAAAGAAGAGATGTAACAAGCTTAGAAGAATTAGTTCAAGAAAATTCTTCAAGAATTGTGGAGTATAAAGCTAATCCAATTTCAATTTTAAATAATTCTGAAATTGATAGATTTTTGGGACAACAAGCTCAAAAATTACTTTATCAGGGCTCTCAAAATGCATTTTCTCGGGGAGGACAAACATTATTTCTTGACTTTAATATTCATGCAAGCATACCTAGATATTTAGAAGAAACTCCAATTATTCTTGATGGGAAATATCAATTGAGAGATAAATCAGGAAAATTTGTTGCATTAGAAAAAAGAAAATTAAATGAGAAGACAAGAAGAGGATATAATTTAATGGAATTAGTTGATCCGAGAAACAATGGGGTTGTATTAAGAGAGAAAATAGAGATGGTTGGAAAAAAAGAGCATATTATTCAGGATAAAATAACTAATGAAGGAGAGAATATTGTAATGTATGGAGATTATAAAGATATTTCAAGAAGATTTACAAAAGAATTATTAGAAAAGTTTGGAGAAGGTGATGAACATGGAATTCCTTTTCCATTTCCAAAATGTGATTTTCATATTAGTGAAGATTCTTTAGACAGAGAGAGAAATAAAGAAGATTCTGAAGTTGTGGATTATGCATGTGAGGTTGCAAGTAAAAATGGGAGTGTTTATTTTGTAATGGATAGAGATGCAGTAACAATGTCTGCATGTTGCAGATTAAGAACAACAATTGAAGATGATTATTTATTAAAACATCCTGAATCAATAAGATTTTGTGGTTTTCAAAATGTGACAATCAATCTTCCTCAAGCAGCATATAGGGCAAAAAGAAGAAGTGAGAAAGATCAAAAATCTTTGGAAGAATTATTTAGAGAAGAGGTTGGTTCTTCAATGAATATTGCAAAAAAAGCACATTTGCAGAAAAAAGAATTTATTGAAAGATTACAGCAACCAGGGGGACCTCAATATCAAACAGGAGATATTTGCTTGGATGGAACTCCTTATGTTGATTTAAATGATGCAACTTATATAATTGGAATCTTAGGATTAAATGAAGCAGGAAAAGTTGTTGTTGGAAAAGAACTTCATGAAATGTCTCCTGAAGAAATGAAAAATTTTGGTTTGAAAACAGTTGCGTATATGAATACTAAAACAAGAGAATTTAGTGAAGCAGAAAATTTAAAATTTTCATTAGAAGAAAGTCCGGCAGAATCTGCTACAAGAAGGTTATCTTTAGTTGATTTATCATTATATCCTGAATCAAAAAATCTTATTAAAGGAAATATTAAAACAGGTGATGTTTATTATTCTAATTCTGTTCATCCTGCTGCAGATGCTCCAATAGATATGATTACGAGAGTAAAAATGCAAGGAAGTTTTCATCCAGCAATTGATTCCGGAGCAATAACTCATGCTTTTGTTGGAGAACATCGGCCTTCTGCTGATTCTATTAGAAATTTAGTTGAAAAAACTTTTGAAAAAACTCAAACAGCACAATTAACAATCAGTCCAGAATTTACTGTTTGCGAAAGCTGTAATTCAATGTCTGATGGATTATCTGAAACTTGTAAAAATTGTGGAAGTGAAGAGGTTTTTGGAATAACAAGAATTGTTGGATATTACAGCAAAATTCCTAATTGGAATAGATCTAAATTACAAGAATTAAATGCGAGACACCAAGGAAAATATACTGTTGGAGATAATGGGGGGGAAAGAATAGAATTTCCGCAAATTGAATTAAGCAGTTCTGAAGATGAGTTGGTTGTTCATAGATATGGAAAGCCAGGATGCCCTTTATGTGAGGATGTTGGGGGGGTTGTTAGAAAATCCGGAGGTGTTATTAAAAAGAAATATAAAAAAATAATGAGAGAAATTTGTCATGATGTTCATTCAGTTAATGGAATGACAGAATTTTTAACTGCTGGATTAAATCCCTCAAGACTTCCTGCAGTTGTTGTGACAGATAAAGATGGGGAAGTTTATAGGCAATCAACACAATATCGGGAAGATGGAAAAGCAAAATTAGTTACAGTTGGAACAATGGTTCGGGGCATTGAAGATTATTTGAAAAAATGAAAAATAGGAGATTTTTAAAAATCAAAAATGCACCACCAATAAAAAAAACTATTAGTGAATATTTTCCTAATACTAAGATGAGGGGAGATTAAAATATATTTTATAGTGTATGAATGTTTTTAAAGAAAGTTTGTTATTTTTTTGTATGATTAAATTAGAAGAAAGTGAAACAGGAATAAGAGATACTCTTCTTAGTTTAGATGATAGAATAAGATATGAATTTGCTATAAGACTTGCAGAGGAACTTTATGATGGAAAATATGTGCCAGAAGTTATAGGTGTTTTAGATGAGATTGATAAAAGAAATGGGCTTCCTATGGAAATGAGACTGAGGGCATTTAAAGCTGGGGAGAATTATGTTGCTTGAGGAAATGGAGAATAATTAAAATGGAAAAAACAGGAAATTTTTAAAATGGAAAAAAAGGATAATAATTTTTTAAGAGGTGATGGAAAAATACCAACTATCTCTATTGAAGCTGAAAATTTAGCTGAAGCAACTCATAAAGCAATAATTGCGTGTCATGATTATGGATGTAGAATTGAAACTCCAAAACACAAGCCTGGAATGAGTTTAGGATATGATGCTGATATTATTGTTAGAGTGAATAATCCTGATGCTGAGCCAAAAATTTATTTTCCTGGAATTCATGATGATGGAAGGGGTGTTATGCAGTATATTTTAGAAGTAACCCATGGAATTCATAATCATTGGAAAAAATGTGATGAGCATCCTGAGTGGTGGGGTTATACATATAATGAGAGAATTGTTAAACAACTTCCTTTTGTTTTTCAGAGAATTAAAGCAGATTGGGATGAAAAAATTGGACAATGGGGAGATGTAATTGGAAGACCAAGTGGAAGAGATTATCAATTTACAACTTGGAGAGCAGAAGAAGATATAATTTTAGAGCAAGAAGACCCCCCGTGCTGGCAAAGAGGACAAATAAGACTTTTATTAGATAAAGATGGGAGTCTTGTTATAGATTATACAACTGATTGGAGAAGCAGAGATTTGTTAAAAGCATGGAATGAAAATAATAATGGGCAGATTGAATTAATGAAATTATTTAGAGATAAACTCTCTGATATGCTTGATGTTCCAATTAAACTTGGAACTTATATTGATAGGAGCAGTTCTTTGCACTTATATGGGTTGTATATTGATAGGGATGGATTAGAAAAACAAATTGAACAAATGAAAAAAGAGGGTTATGAAAAAAAGAGTATGAGCTTAGATGATTATTTTACAATACCTTCTGGAAGAGACGGGGATGGTTTGAAAAGATTAATATCTGCGCAGTCTATTGCAGAACATATGGGGCATGGGTTAAATCAATCAGAAGAAAGATTAGAGAAATTAGGATTTAATCTTGAAAAATGGGCATATCCTGAAGAATGGAATAGTTGGCCTAAAGAATGGGATTTAGAGCCAAGTCCTGAGCTGTTTAATAAGTAATTTAATTTCCTATACATCTAATTATTTTAAGATATTTATTAATATCTAAATCTAATTGTTTTAATTTTACTCCAGCTTCTGAAAATAGTTCTAATGTTAATGAATCTGGTTCTTGATAAATTTTAGAATAAATGACTTCTGAAATTTGATTTCCAACTATTGCTTTTGCACAAGCAGAACAAGGATAATATAATGTGTACATTGAATTTTCTTTTAAATTCTGTCTTGAAATTTGTTCCATAGCATTTACTTCTGCATGTATTCCCCTACAAACTGCTTTTCCTTTCTCATCAAATTCCACACCCTCTCTATCTTTTCTGCATCCAATATCTATGCAATTTTCTATTCCTGTAGGAGCTCCATTATATCCTGAAGCAATAATTCTTTTATCTTTTACTATAACTGCTCCTGTTTGCAAATATAAACAACTTGATCTGCAAGCGGTCCATAAAGCTGAAAACATAAAATATTCATCCCAATTTGGCCTATTTCTTTTTTTCATTTTTTACTTATTTGTTTTTTCAACCTTGCAATTTGTTCTGCTGGCATTTTAGTTTCTTCTATAAGACTTTTTCTTGCTTCTGCAAATAATTGTTGAGGAAGTTCATCAGTTGAGTTCCAAACTCTTTGTTCAAATGTTCTTTTTTCTAATGTACTTAAGAAACCTTTAAATTCATCAAAATAAGAACCATATATATGGTAAGAAAATGCATGATGGGTATATTCGCCAGGAATTATTTCTCTTTCTAATCTTTCACTTAATCTTTCAGCAACATATTTTTGTAAACCTGTAAATGCCCACATATTCATGAATGCTGCTTTAAATGCATCATTACTTCTAATAGCTATATTTAATCTTAATTCATTTTCATTCCAAACTCTAAACTGCAGAAGATTTAAACAAGGAGGGTCATGATGAAAAATATCTCCCCATGGTTTTAATAAAGAACACACAGCTCTTCTTGTATGCGGAGCTTCAACAAGTTTTTCTATTGCTTCTTCAAGTTGATTAGTTATTGTTCCATCAGGAGTTTCATAACCAAAAATTCTTTGATGATAGGTATAAGACCATTTTTGAAAATCAGGGTTTTTTTCTAGTGCTTTTTCTTCTTCTGTTAAAGGAATATTATGTCTTTTTTTCTTTCCTATTTCAGTTACTGTTTCATATGCTTTATTTGGAATCCAATGGTTGTGAACACCATAAATAACTTCCTGCCTGTATTTCTCTAAATCATCTAATCCTCCTGGAAAAGCTCTATGAATTCTTGGTTCTTGAAATGGGTGTAAAACATTTAAAATAGCAGTAGTGTCTCTGCTTGGAGGGTTTCCTGGTTGGTCATATTCTGTTTTAAATTCATCTCCTTCTTTCCATGTTCTTATAACAGACTCCTCCCAAACTTCTGGAAGAGTTTTTCTTTGGACAAATATTGTAGTCATAAGAAATTTTAGTTGAAATAGTTTTTAAATAATGTTGTTTTAGAAAGTATATGTCAAAAATCTACGATTTTTGAACACTATCAGAAATTAAAAAATTTCTGAAGTTTAAGAAAGATTTTTTAAATTATTTCATAGAATATACTTTAAATTGTATGAATGATTTTAAAGTGTGATTGAATATTTTTTAATTTTCTAGTAATTACAGAAAAGTTTAAGTAGGCATTATTATTGTAAAACAAGGGAAATGAAAATGACCCTTGAAAATAAGATAAACCTTTTATCTGAAGAATTAACTTTAACAAATTTAGACTATACTTTATTAAGATTATTTCAACTTTTAAGACAAGATTTGCCTTTAGAAGAATTCTCTGAAATAACTGATCCTAAAACAGATTCAGAAATAGGAAAGAAATTATTATTAGAGAAATATGGCCCTACTTCTGGTTTGATTGAAGAAGTTTATAGAACATTATTATTTTCAAAAACAATATCTGATGGTTCTGTTGTTCCAAAAGGGAAAGTTGATGTAAAAAATACTGTAATATTAGTTGGTGGTGAAGCTACTAGATTAAGGCCAATAACTTATATTCTCCCAAAACCATTAATACCAATTCATGGAAGAACATTAACAGGGCATGTTATAGATATTGTAGAAAGATATGGTATTAAAGATATAACTCTTGCCGTAGGTTATGGAAAAGATTTAGTAAAGAGATATTTTAATGATAGTTTTAGAACAGATGTCCATATTTCTTATACTGAAGAAGAGAAACCAATGGGAACAGCTGGACCATTATATATAATGGGGAGACTTGTTAATCCATTTTTGATGATTAATGGGGATAATTTATTTGATTTAAATATTGAAAAAATGTATAATTTTTTTAAAGAAAAAAATGCTCTTGCTGTTATTGCTTTAACTCCAGTTGAAAATCCTTCTAGAGGTGGAGCTGTCCAACTTGATGGAGAAAAAATACAACAATTTTGGGAGAAATTAAGTAGAGAACAGGCAAGGCAAAATATTGGTGAGCCTCCTTACTGGCTTAATTCAGGATACTACCTTTTAAGTCCAGAAATATTTGATAATCTTCCTAAACAAAGAAAAATAACTATGATGGAAGATCATATATTTCCAGCACTTGCAGAGACAGGAAGGCTTTTTGGTTTTAGGTCAAGAGGGCAATGGCATGATTCTGGAACAATAAGCAGATATGAAGATGTTGTTAGAAATTGGAAAAGAGCAATATAAAATATGGAAAAAGATATTGAAGTAAGATTAAGAAGAGAGCATATACCTAATGGTGTTAAAAACAAGCCAACTGATTTTTGGTTAATTTATGATTTTGATATTAATCTTGATAGGTTTATTGGAGATTTCCCAATAGTAAAAACATTAGATAAGATTTTTCAAGAAAATTCTATTCAAGAAGAAAGAGACAATAAAATAGCAAATTATCTTCAGATGTCAGGTATTCTTTCAGAAAAACGCAAAGTGAAATCTTACTGGTTGCCTTCAGTAGAAGATGCTTTGTCTGCTCCTGTAAAATTATTTTTCAATCCTTCAGGAAAATGTCCAAATAAGTGTCTTACTTGCTTTGCTGAAGAGTTAACTAAAGATACTTTAGAGGACCATGTTGCTAGAGAATCATTTAATCAAGCTGTTGAAATGCCGATATTCTGGATGAATCTTGGTGGTTGTGAACTTGCTTTTTATCCTCTGTATTTTGAGTTTGCAGAAAAAGCTATTAAAAATGGGATACATACTTCAACAGCAATTAGTGGTGTTGGTTTAAAAAGAAAATGGGCTGAACAAGCAAGAGATTTGGGTGTTAAGATAAAGGTGAGTCTTGATGGTCCTAAAGAGATAAATGATATACAAAGACCTGGAACATATGGGGCAGCTGTTGAAGCAATAAAATTATTCAAAGAAATTGGTTATCCTGTTAGGATTAATGCAGTTCATACAAAATATAATAATGATGAAAAAGTAATTGATGAAATGTTTGAAATTGCAAAAATGTATGGAGCTACAGGAATAGACCTTTCAATTTGTAGACCAAAAGGAGGAGCTTTAAGAAACAATTTAATGATCCCTTTTGAAGATTATAAAAATGGCAAAGTTAAATCTGTTATCAGAAGATTTCTCTATCATCCATATATAGAAAAATATAAAATGAAAGTGTGGATTAATAAGAATGTTCGCACTTTGAATTATTTGGATGCAAAACCATGTCAAGCACTTAATATACATTGCAATGGGGGTCGTTATAGCATGGGGATTAATAATAATGGTTTAGTTGATGGATGTGTTTTTCTTCCTGAGGAATATATTCCTAAAGCAAACATTAACACTCCTGAATTGTTTACTAATCTAAATTTTATCTTAAATATTTGGCAAAATGACCCAACTTTCAGGAAAGTGAGAGAATATACCAAAGGAGAGCTTTGTCCTGAATGTAAGGAAAAAGGCATAGAGTTTGTCAGAGGATGCAAAGCTTTAGAAGCATATTATGAAGGTATTGATCCTGCAAAATTATTGCATTAAGTTTCTGTTTAGAGCAATAATTTTTATAAATCCTATTTTTCGAGTATATCTTAGAAAGATTTTTTAAATTTCATTAATTCTCAATCACTCTCTTTAAAATTTCTACAACTTCTTTTCCATTGACTTTTCCCTTGAATTTTTGCATAACCAACCCCATGTATGCATTTGTTGAAAGATTTGGCTTTTCCCTGACAATCTTTAAGATTTCTTCTTCTAAGTTTTCAAGTTTTTCTTTTTTCAGAGCTTCTTTAATTTCTTTGCCTTTAATAATATCTTCCATAACTTCATAAATCTCATTTTCAGAAATTTCTTTTTTTTGAACAGCCTGCAAGATTGTTTCAATTATATCTAAGGTTAATTTTTTTTCAATTTGCTGAATTGTTTTTTTATTTTTCTTTGCAATATCAGAAATCCAAACTGTAAGAATTTTTGCAATTAGTTCTGGTTTGTTGTAAACTTCAAGCAGTTCTTGAAATTCCTGAATTTTTCTGTATTTAATTAATACTTTAATTAGTTCTTCATTTAATCCTTTGTTTTTTAATTCTTTTTTAATTTCTGATTTTAATTTAGGAAGTTCTTTTTTAGCTTTGTTTATCATGTCTCTTGTTATGTGCAAAAGTTGAAGGTCTGTTTCAGGATACATTCTTGCTTTTCCAGGCAAAGGTCTTAGAAATTTTGTTTGCCCATTAGGAAGGGCTTTTCTTACTTCTGGAATGCTTTTGTTTTCCTTTAAAAGTTTTTTCTGCCTTTCAATTTCAATTTCAATTGTTTTTTCAATTAGTTCTGGTTCTTGAACACCTTTGATTTCTATTCTTTCACTGAATTTATTATCAATCTGAATAGACATATTAACATCTTGCCTGATTGTTCCAATTCCTCTTTTAACATCACAGGCTCTTAGTATTTCTCCAATATGCAATGCTGTTTCCTTTGCCTGTTCTTTTGTTTTAATATCTGGGCAAGTTGTAATTTCAACTAAAGGTATTCCAAGCCTGTCAAGTTTATAAGTTGTTTTTCCTTTTTTATTACTGACTATTCTTGCTGCATCTTCTTCAAGAGCAATTGAACTTATTCTTACTCTTCCTTGTTTTGTTTTAATGTAGCCGTTTTTTGCAATTAAAACAGTTCTTTGAAAACCAGAAACATTGCTTCCATCAATAACAGTTTTTCTCATTATTTGGGTGTAAGGAATAATCTCGCAATTAAAAAACAAAGAAATTTGAAGAGCTATGTTCAATGCTTTATTATTTATTTGATGAGGGGGCTCTTCATCTAATTCAACAAGGCAGTTATTATCATAATATCCTTGATAAAAAAATCTTTTGTTTTTTTTTGCTTCGTATTTTACTGCTGTGTCTATTTCTCCTGTTTCTCCTGCAACAGCATATAATTCTCTTTCTATTGTATAATCAGGAGAATCTTTTCTTAGGACAGAAGGGCAAGAGCAGAATAATTTTTTAGTATTAAGTTGCTGATGAATTTCCAATCCTGATATTAGTTCTGTTTCTGGCATGAAAGAAAGAAGGAAATAGATTATTTAAAATTAGTGTTGTTTAGTTATGTTAGCTTTAAAAGATGATAAATTTGCCATAAATTCTGTAGAAAATCCTTGCTTGTAAATATTGCCATAGCTGAGAGCTACTTCTAACATACTTTCTGGAAGATGACGAGCAAATGATTGGTCTTTTGTTAATATTAAATAAGTAGCACATTTGATAAAATATTCATAAGGATGTAGATTTAATAGTTGAGTATTATGTATGGCTTCTGGAACAATTCCTTCAGAAAGTGCTTTTTTTGTTAAATATGAAAAATATACAGCATCTGCTTCAAGATCTCCTAAATTATCAAAATATTGAGAATATGTTCTTCTAAAATTAGTCCATCCTCGAATTACTTTTCTTTCTGCTTCTCTGTAATCTTTGGATTTATACATTTTTATTGCTTCGGCTAAAAGGTCGTCTATAAATTGTTTTTCTGTATCAGAGAGGTTCGCAGCTTTGAAATGTCCTGCTAAAAATTCTGTATTTTCTAATGCACCCATTCCAGAAAAAGGTATGGGTTGTTGTAATTTATAATTTATTTTGTTATCTGACATTTTATCTATTACAATCAACATTATTTTTTAAGTTTATAACAAAATCAGGTAAAATTGATTCAAAAAGTAAATCTCTTTCAGGAGTTTTTTGAAGAATTGTGTTCCAATCATTACACACTTTTGCAAAATATTTATCATTAAGTCCTGCAAGTTCAGATAAGATTCTTATATCATATACATCTGAAACAAATCTTAGTTTTTCTGCTAGTTCTAAATCTGTTGGTTCAAGCATAGCCCCTTCTCTTAATTCAGAGATAAGTTTTAATCTTTTTTTTATATCTTCTTCTGAAAAAGGTTTCTTAACATTAGGGATAGCTCTTTTTAATTGTTTATTTCTTCCCATAGAATTAATAATCCTAGTTAATTTTGGGATTACTATATCCTCAGGAGATGCAACAACATAAGTAGAATTTCTTTCCTCTAAAATTTTACTTTTAGCATTCTCAAGTTCTCTTTCTAATTTTTTTCTTGATATATCAAAATTTCTTTCATTTCTCCTAGAGAATTCTATTAATAATCTTTCTCTGTTCCCCTCTGAATTTTCTACTTCAAGTTTAAATGCTCTTGAATGTTTTCTTTCTTTAACATGATAGTGATTATCCTTTAAAAATTCTTTAACTGGTTCTGCAAATTTTTTAAAACTAGCATAATTTAATGGCTGAACTACAGATAAATCTATATCTGATGTTGGTCTTCTACAACTTGTTGGAAGATAAGATTGCCCAGCCATTCCTCCAACTATATAACAGGGTTCTTTCCCAACTAAAGTTCCAACTGCCTCTATACCATCTTTTGCAAGTTTATCATCAAGTGTCAGTGGTCTAAATTGAAATTTAGTTACTTCTCCTTTTGTCATAAGCTTTTAACACAATTCCATTATTTAAACCTTTCCCTTTGTAACTCCTATTAAATTACATTATCTTAAATATCCTTCTGAAAACCTTTAAAAAACTTATAATTCTTTATAATATAATGCAAAAACAAAAAGATGTGAATAACCATCCAATATCTACATATAGGTGGACTTTTGGACAAAAAGCAGCTGATTTTATTACAAAGTGGGCTGGAAGCTGGTTTTTTATAATTTCATTTTTGTTTCTTTTAGGTTTGTGGATTTTACTAAATACTTATTGGCTTTTTTTTGGAGAATCATGGGATGTCTATCCATTTATTTTACTTAATCTTTTTTTGTCTTGTCTTGCTGCAATACAAGCACCAATAATATTAATGAGTCAGAATAGAGAGATTCAGAGAGATAGGTTAAGGGCAGAATATGATTACAGGATAAATAAAAAAGCTGAAAAAGAAATTATAGATATGCAAAAGGATGTTAAGGAAATAAAAAAGTTTTTAAAGGCAAGAAAATAATATTTAAAATGGAACTTAAAAAAATAGGTGTTTTGAGTTTAGGAAAAATTGCAGGATTGTTTGGAGTTGTTTATGGGCTTGTTTCAGGAATACTAATGTCAATTTTGTATTCTCAGGCAAAAAACATTCCAGAAGTAATGCAGGAAATAGGATATTTTTCTACAATTGGCTATTGGGCAGTTTTATTGCTTCCTTTGATTAATGGAATTGGATATTTTATTGGAGGAATAATAACTGCTTTTGTTTACAATATAATTGCAAGAAAAGTTGGCGGTGTGAAGATTGAATTTAAAAAATAAATAATCAAACAACCTGGATAATATTACTATCTTTGTCTAATTCAATAAAGTGATTTACTTTTTTCTCATTGTATTCTTTGCATTGATTTTCTATTAAATTATCTTTTTCTGTTTTTGGTGCATGGACAATATCAACTGCAAAATTCCCGCAAGTTCCTAAACATTGGGAAGAAAAAGTTATGTTTTTTTCTTTATTTTTTTCATATAAATCAATAGCACAAATTATTGCATCTTGCTGTTCTTTAACATAATCTGGTGTTTTAGAAGGATTGCCGTGTTTTATATAAATTCCTTTTTTGTTTTTTATCCATGAATCTTCTCCTCCAAATCTAAAAATTATGAAAAACAAGACTATAAAAATTACAACAGAAATTATGAGAATATATTTTTTCATTATTCTTCTATTCTTTTGTTTATTTCTTTTGAAAAATTTTCAAGCATTTTTTCTTTAATTTTATTTTTCCATTGTTGATGCCCAAGAACCCATCCAAGTTTTACATAAGCTGTTTCAGGAAGCATGTCTTCAAGGAAAATTATTCCTGTTTTGAGAAGTTTTCTTCCAGGTGAATAAACCATTGGATTTAATCTTCCATATATTGTTTGAGGAGCAAGACATATAATCAAGCCATTATCAATAGCTTTTTTTATTTTTGGAAGAAGATTTTTTCTTGCTTCGTCAATAGCTAAATGTCCGAGCCCAGAAGCTTCAATTACAATTCCTTCATAGTTTTGGGAGTAATAATCAAAAATTTCTGGTTCCATTCCTGGATAGAATTTAATTAAAGCAATTTTAGAATTAAAAGAATCATCAAGTTTAACCTTGTTGTTGTTTCTTATGTTATATGGGGAGATTTTTTCTATTTTATCTGGGAAAATTTTTGCTATTGGTTTTTTGTTTATTGATTTAAAAGCATCTCTTTTTGATGAGTGCATTTTTCTTGTTTTTGTTCCAAGCAATGCATAGCAAAAGTCATCATTTACAGATGCGTGCCCAACTAATATTACTTCAGCAATATCTGAGACAGCTGCTCTTGCCGAGCATATTAAATTCATTCTTGCATCTGAACTTGCTCTGTCTGAACTTCTTTGGCTATAAGTTAATACGACTGGTTTGTTTAAATCTTTTAGAAAAAAACTAAGTGCTGAAGATGTGTAGTGCAGGAAATCTGTTCCATGTGTTACTATTACACCTTTGCAATCATCTTCGTTTAAACTTTCTTGGACATTTTTTGCAATTTCTTTCCAGTCTTTATAATCCATATTTTCACTTGCTTTCATAAAAGGGATTTTTATTTTTCTTATATTAATTATTTCCAATAATTCAGGATAAAGATTAATGAGGTCTTCTGGTTCTGTGAGCCATTTTACTCCTCCTGTTTTTGAATCAAGTCTTGAAGAAATAGTTCCCCCTGTAATTATAATGTCAATGTTTGGAAGTTTTGACAAAGTTTTTTTTGGTTTTTTGATTTTTGTTTTTTTGTTTTCTTCTTCTTTAATTGTTTCAATATTTACAATGTCTTCTTTTTTTATTCCAATATTATAACCTGAATCCAATTTAATTAAGAGAATTCCTTGCTCATGGCTTTCAAGAATAGTTCCATTTATTTTTTCTTTTAGTGTTTCTATAATTGCTTTTTCTCCTGATTTTGGTTCTAACATAATTACAGGAAAATAAAGAGATATTTAAATTTGTTGTTCATCTATACAAATCTGATAAAACCAAAAGTTTTAAATAGAGAATATTTTTGCCTATGTAACATGGGAAGCATGTCAAAACTTGAAAAG
>JAHIRT010000069.1 GCA_018818285.1 Nanobdellota archaeon | reverse complement strand
AAACTTTAAAAACCTCCCCGCACCTTTGTTTATGATATGAAACTTCAAGTTCTTGATATGAGACTAATAAGATATCTTAATTTATTTGAAAAGATAACAGGAGTTAGAACAAAAAATTGTTTCTTTTATAATAATGGAATTATATATGCTGTTCCAAAGCAGTTTGTTTCAAAAGCAATTGGCGAGGGTGGGAATAATGTAAGAAAAATGGTGTCCATAACAAAGAAGAAAATAAAAATAGTCATAATCCCAGATGACCAAATTAAAACTGAAAATTTTATTCAGGACATTGTTGCTCCTGCTACATTCAATAATCTGGAAGTCACAGAAAAAGAACTCATAATTTTTGCAAACAAACAAAGCAAGGCAGCATTAATCGGAAGAAACAAAACAAGACTTATTGAATTATCAAAAATCGTGGAAGAATTTTTTGGAAAAGAACTGAAGATTGTTTAAATAGAAAGAAAATTCAAAATCCCTGCAAAAGACACCCACAGAAGATAGGGAATGAGAAAATATGCTGCTGGTTTGCTGATTTTTCCAGAAAAATAAATCATCATTATTATAGAAATCCAAATTAAAATTATGTCAAAAAAAGCAAGCAGAGGATTTTTCATCTGAAAATATAAAAAACTCCATAGAGCATTTAAGAATAAGTTAATTCCAAAAAACAAGAAAGTTTTGTTTTTGATTTCTTTATTTTTTGCTGTCCAGACAAAATACAAACTCAGAGCTATGAGAAAAAAGAGAATATTCCAGACAATTGGAAAAACCCAGTTTGGCGGGGTGAGCTTTGGCTTGATTGATTCATACCAGTCAGTCCTAACATTTCCAGTTGTAAACAAACTTCCAATAAGTGCAACTAAATAAACTATCACAAAACTAACAACTAAAATTTTCCATTTAACCAATTTCTTTTTCATGATAATCAAGGTTAGGTATGTTTTTAAATTTTTTTATAAGTTAAATTTAAAAACTCATTTTTTTACTAATATTCATCAGAAAATGGGATTAATGAATGCAAGGAAAATTCAGAAGAATAAGAGAAAGTTTAGATGGAAGAATAGGAAATATAAAATCAGAACTTTGAATCTTTATGCTAAATCAGACCCCCTTGAAGGCAAGAGTCAGGCAAAAGGAATTGTTCTTGAAAAAGTTCAAAAAGAGGCAAAACAGCCAAACTCTGCTATGAGAAAATGTGCAAAAGTCCAGCTCATTAAAAATTCAAAAACAGTTACTGTTTTTATTCCAGGAAACCTCGCTCAAAAATTTGTTGATGAACACGATGAAGTTATAATTGAAAGAATCGGAGGAAAACAAGGAAGAAGCAAAGGTGATATTCCGGGAGTAAGGTTTCAAGTTATCAAAGTAAATGACCAACCCTTGAGCAGATTAGTTCAGGGCAAGATTGAGAAGGGAAGAAGATAAAATGGAGTATAATATTTATGATGAAATTTTATTAAGACACAAAAATGGAGAATTTGTTAAAGGACAAATAGACAGAATAACTTCTGTTGATGGGAAAAAATTTTATCTTAAAGGAAATGAAAGACCATATTATCCTTTTCAATTTATAGAAGCTGTTGAAATTACTAATGAAATGACTATGGTTGTTAATGAACCTGCTGAGGTGAGAGTATAATATGAAATCAAAAATGCAAACCACCCACAAAGAAAGTTCCCTTAGTAAGAGCATTTTTAATATACAGAAATTAAAATTCCTGTCTTTTCAAAACAGGAAATTTTGAAAATGAAAATATTTGATTTATATGAAACAAAGGAAGTAAAAATTGAAGATGAAGGTTTGAAACCAGTTATAAACATAGATGAGAAACTTGTTTTGAAAACAAGAGGTAGGCATACAGAAAGATTTGGAAAATTAAAGATGAATATTATTGAGAGACTTGCTTTGTTAATTGCTGTTCCAGGACATCGTGGGAAAAAACATAAAATCCAAACTTCATGGGCAAGTGGGAAATATAACAAGAATATGAAAGTTGTTTTAGAAAGTTTGAAAATTATTCAGGAAAAAACAGGAAAAAATCCAGTTCAGGTTTTAGTCAGGGCAATTGAAAATTCTGCTCCAAGAGATGAGATTACAACAATTGAATATGGTGGTGCAAAATATCCTCAGGCAGTTGATGTTTCTCCTTTGAGAAGAGTAAGTCTTGCGTTGAAGAATCTAGTAAGAGGAAGTTATGATAAATCTTTTAGAAAAAAAACAAAAATTGAGCAGGCACTTGCAGGTGAAATCCTGAAAGCATATGAAAACTCAAATGAGAGCTTTGCTGCAAAGAAAAAAGACGAAACAGAGAAGCAAGCTGATAGTGCGAGATAAAAGTTTTTAAAAATTTTAAAACAAAGATTTGATAGAATTTCTGAGGAGTGTGTTAACTTTATTATTAATTCTATAGTAGTGTCTTAGACAGAATATTTATAAACCTTAATTTGTTTATAAGAAAAATAAAATGATACAAAGACCTCATAATTTAAAGTCTACTCAAGAATTTGGTTTAATTACAGATGAACCAGATGTGCAAAGATTATATAAAGAAGTGTACGGAATTGATCAACTTAAAGATGTATTCTATCAACACACCTTTAAAACTTTGAATTTATTAGGGTTCTATAATAGTGTTTATCAATTATTGGAGGGAGATTCAGAAGCAAGAATAAAACAATTTAGTGAAAAAATTAGAAAAGAATATGAAAATCGTGGGGAGACGGTATTATCTATTGAAGCCCATGATAATCTTACTGGTTCAATAAAAATTGCAGGATTATTAAGAGAACATTCTAATTCTGGGATTTTTTATGATGGAGAGATTGATATTGGTTCTGAAACTTTAAGATTATGTTTAACAAATTTCAATTCTAGATTAAAAACAGAAGTTTCTGATTTTTATTCTCAGAAAGATATAAAATTTGATCCTCATACAGAAATATCTTTTTCTGCACGTTGTTTGGGTTTTAGTAATATGCCTGAATTAGAAAAAATATTATATGGAACTAAACAAAAATTAAATAAAAAAGGAATAACTTCAAAACTTTTCTTTTGCAATGCTCCTCCGAATAGTGTAATTTCGTTAGAAGAAGCATAATCCTGCTTAATATGTTTTAGAATTAAAATCCTTGAATTAATATCACAAAAACTTTAAAAAGCAATTTCTGTAACCTTAAACTATAATATATAAAAATGGCAGACAATAAAATCAGAAAAATTTCAGCCTATTATTTTTAAAAAAGGAAAGATAAAGATGAAATCAAAAATGCAAACCACCCACCAAGAAAATTACCTTAGTAAGATCATTTTTGATATCCAAAAATCAAGAAGATTTTTGGCTTTTAAATTTCAGGAAAAAATTTAAAATGGCAGATGATATGACTGAAAAAGTTAAGAAGCTCATGCATGAGCCAGAGAAAATAAGGAACATAGCAATTGCTGCACACATTGACCACGGCAAAACAACTTTCAGCGATAATCTTTTAGCAGGAGCAGGAATGATGTCCGAGGAACTTGCAGGAAAACAACTTGTCTTGGATTTTCATGAAGATGAAACAGAAAGAGGAATTACAATAGACTCTGCAAATGTTTCTATGGTGCATAAAGTTGAAGGAGAAGATTATCTAATTAATTTAATTGATACTCCGGGACATGTTGATTTTGGAGGCGATGTTACAAGAGCTATGAGAGCTGTTGATGGGTGCATTATACTTGTTTGTGCAAGTGAAGGTGTTATGCCTCAGACAGAAACAGTTATAAGACAAGCATTAAGAGAAAGAGTCAAGCCAACTTTGTTCATTAATAAAGTTGATAGATTAATTCGCGAAGTAAAACTAACTCCTGAACAAATGCAGGAAAGATTTTTTAAAATAATAAAGCATGTTAATGAACTCATTGATAATCTTGCTCCAGAAGAATTTAAAGACAAGTGGCAGGTTAGTGTTAATGACGGAAGTGTTGCTTTTGGTTCTGCTTTTCATAATTGGGCATTAAGTGTTCCTTTTATGAAAAAAAACAAAATTAGTTTTAAAGATATTATAGATAGTTATTCTGTTGGAGGAGAAAATTACAAAGAGCTTGCAAAAAAAGCTCCATTGCACAAAGTTGTTTTAAACATGGTTATAAAGCATATTCCAAATCCAAAAGAATCACAGCCTTACAGAATTCCAAAAATCTGGCACGGAGATTTTGAAAGTGAAACTGGAAAAGCACTTCTTAATTGCGATGAAAAAGGAAAACCAGCTTTTGTCTGCACTAAGATAGTTGTTGATAAACATGCAGGTGAAATCGCAGCAGGAAGATTATTCTCAGGAACCATAAAACAAGGACAAGATATTTATATGAATCAGGCAAAAAAAGAAACAAGAGCACAACAGATTTTTATTTACAAGGGTGCTCAGAAAATTCAGATTGAAGAAGCAATTGCAGGCAACATAATTGGATTAGGTGGATTAAAAGGAGTTTTTGCAGGAGAAACTGTTTCACTTGAGCAAATAGAACCATTTGAAGCAATAAAACATATTTTTGACCCAGTTGTTACAAAAAGCATTGAAGCAAAAAATGCATCTGATTTGCCAAAACTAATTGAAATTTTAAGACAAGTTAATAAAGAAGACCCTGGTATTTTTGTTGAGATAAATGAAGAAACAGGTGAAAATTTAATTTCTGGAATGGGAGAGCTTCATCTTGAAATTATTGAAAACAGAATTAAAACTGAAAAAGGACTTGAAATTAGAACTTCTTCACCAATTGTTGTTTATAATGAAACTATCTCACAAGAATCAAGAGCATTTGAAGGAAGAAGTCCAAATAAGCATAATCTTTTCTTTCTTAAAGTTGAGCCATTAGAAGATGAGGTTTATGAAGCTATAAAATCAGGTGAAATTAATGAAGGAAAAGTAAAGAAAAAAGATGATATGTTAATTGCTAAATTAAGAGAACTTGAAATTAGTAATGATGAAATAAAACAATACAGAGATATTTACAAATCCAATGTTTTTCTTGACACAACAAGAGGAGAAGTTCATATGCTTGAAGTTATTGAGTTGATTTTAGATGCATTTAGGCAGGTTTGTGATGCAGGTCCTTTAGCAAAAGAACCTTGTATGAAAATGAAAGTTTCACTTGTTGATATCAAGCTTCATGAAGACGCGATTCATCGGGGTCCTGCACAAGTTTATCCTGCTGTCAGAGACGCACTTTATCAGGCAATGAAAGATGGCAAAGCTTGCTTGTTTGAACCTGTCCAAGTTCATCAGATTGATGCTCCATTAAATTTTATGTCTGAACTAACAAATCTTATTTCAAGTAAAAGAGGACAATTAATTGATGTTAATCAGGAACAAGCATTAATTATGAAAGCAAAAATTCCAGTATCTGAAATGATTGGATGGAGTAATGATTTAAGGTCAGCAACAGAAGGCAGAGGTGTGAATAGTTTAATGGACCAGAAGTTTGAAAAAATGCCTTTGGAAATACAAAATGAAGTAATTAGAAAAATCAGAGATAGAAAAGGATTAGGGGAGAATCAGTAATCACTCCACCAAACAAAACTTTATAAATTCTAAAATAGTAACTCTTTTATGCCAGCCAAAACAAGACAGGGTTCTATAGGAAACAGAGTCGGTAGAGTTTATGGTAGTTGGGGAACAGCAATAAAAAGAAATCCTGATATTCCTTATTTGAAAAATAAAATTAAAAGTTTGAGGGGTGGTGTTCTTATAAGGGATGATTTATTAAAAAGATTAGAAGAAGTTAAAAAATCCTGCAGGAGATTATCTGAAGCAAATTCTGTTTGTTCTTGGTTAGGTAATGGAAGACTTAATGAGGTAATGGAAGATGTTAGTTGCATGGAAGAAGAAATAACACAAAGTTCTTTTGAAAAAAAGTATAATAACAATCCTTTTATTGAGCCACTAATAAAAATTATTTATGCTCTTAATGAAGATGAAATTAAATTTTTTCTTCCATGTTTTTACAAAAGAAATCAATTTAATAAAGAAAAAACATTTTACGAAATTAAGATTAAACTAAAGAGAAGAATGAATGTTGAGCCCTTTGGATTAGTTTCAGATTTAGAAGCTCAGCTAAAAGACTATAATCTTCTTCCTGAAAGAATAGATGCTGTTTATTAAAGGATTTTTAAAAAACCACTAAACGAAAGATTTAAAAATAAAGAAATTTTGTAAATCTTGCATTAAAAAAAAATGGTTTAGAAAACATGAAGTTTTCTAACCACAAAATTTTAAAAAATACAAAAGGTAAAATTTTATGGCAAAAGAAAAACCAAATATGAATGTAGTGTTTGTAGGTCATGTTGACCATGGCAAGTCTACTTGTATAGGTCAGCTTATGTTCCAGAGTGGAGCTGTTCCAGAACAAGAAATGAAGAAATTAAGAGACGAGGCTATAAAGCATGGAAAAGAAGGTTTTGAATTTGCTTATGTTATGGACCATATTAAAGAAGAAAGAGAAAGAGGAGTTACTATTGACCTTTCTTATAGAAAAATAATTACTCAAAAATTTGAAATTACAATTATTGATGCACCAGGGCACAAAGATTTTGTCAAAAATATGATTACAGGTGCAAGTCAGGCAGATGCTGCTTTTCTTGTTGTTGCTGCTGATTCAGGTGTTCAGCCTCAGACAAAAGAGCACTTATGGCTTTTAAGAACAATGGGTGTTGAAAACATTTCAGTTGCAATAAACAAAATGGACACTATTAATTATGATGAAGCTAAATTCAATAAAGTTAAAGAAGATTTAACAGCTTTGCTTAAAACAGTTGGTATTAAAGTTGAGAAAGTTAATTTCTTAGCTGTTTCTGGATTAATGGGAGAAAATATTGCAAATAAATCAGATAAAATGCCTTGGTATAAAGGACCAACAATTCTTGAGCAATTTGATTTGTTCCCAGCTCCTGAAAAACCAACTCAACTTCCATTAAGAATGCCTATTCAAGATGTTTATGAAATTACTGGAATAGGAACAGTGCCTGTTGGAAAAATTGAAACAGGTATTATGAAGCCAGGACAAAAAATTATAGTTCTTCCAGGAAGAACTGGAAAAGGAATTGAAGGAGAAATTAAAACAGTAGAAATGCATCATGAACAATTGCCTCAAGCAGAAGCAGGAGATAATGTTGGAACAAATATTAGAGGAATTGGAAAAAAAGACATGGCAAGAGGAGATGTTATTTGCGATGCTGCTAAACCTGCAACAATTGTAGAAGAATTCACTGCTCAGATTGCTGTAATCAATCATCCAACGGTTATTGCTAAAGGTTACACCCCGGTTTTTCATATTCATACTGCACAGGTTCCTTGCCAGTTTATTGAGTTAGTAAGCAAGATGGATCCTAAAACAGGACAAGTAGCACAGGAAAATCCAGATTACTTAAAAAATGGAGATGTTGCTATTGTTAAAATCAAACCTCAAGGAAATTTAGTTCTTGAAAAACAAGCAGACAACCCACACATGGCAAGATTTGCTATAAGAGATGCAGGAGCTACTGTTGCTGCTGGTGTTTGCATTGATTTAATTGCAAAAAAATAAGAGTGATTGACTTCAGAGAATAGTTCTGTGAGAAATAAAATGGTATTAATATCTGGTAGAAGAAATAGAACAAGTTATGAAGAAGATATTAGGGGATATACAAGCTATGAAGATACTTTAGGCTTTGCAAAAACCCGAGAATTTTATAAAAAACAAATTTCTCAAGGATATAAATTTCATTCTAATGTCAGTGAAAGAATATATCCAAGTGATGAAATAATTAAAAGATTAAAAACAGGTGGATTTGAGACTTTTGTTGGAAATGTATCTTTTTATCCAGATGGAAAAGAAGTTGAAGGAGGAAAAGTTATTTTAAAAAGAAGAAAGCCTTCAACTACAAAAGAATAAAATGACAAAAGAAAAATCACTTGAAGAAAAAGCTGGATAATGGTTTAAAGATGATTTTTTTCAATTAGTTAAAAGTTATGCTGGGAAATATGCTGTTTATAGTAATTTTGGAGTATCAATATATGCATCAGAAGATAAAATATTTAAAGAAATGGATAAAGATAAAATGCAAATAGACAGGGATTATTTTGTTTTTGAAGTTCCAAGTTTAGAAGATTTACAAGAAATTATTTCACGTTGTAGAATTGATAAATTTAATAGTGATGCAAATTGGGTTAAAAGAAATCAAAAAAGATTATTAAAAAAATATGGTGAATCAACTATAGTTATTCATAATAGGAAAGTTATTGATACAGGTGATTCTATTGTTGATGTTTATGTAAGAAATATAAAAGCAAATAAAGCTGGAAATTGTAATTATTATTATCATCAGCTTTCTGAAGAACCTGTAAATCAATTATAATCTTAGAATTATAAAAGAAAAAAAAGAAAAAAGAAAATAAATAAGTTTTTTGTTAGTCTTCATCAAGCTCAAGGTCATCAAGCCCGTCTTCGTCAAAGTCTTCTGAAATATTTTCTTCATTAAATTCTTTTGCCATTTTCACTCTTTTGTTAACTTTT
>JAHIRT010000068.1 GCA_018818285.1 Nanobdellota archaeon | reverse complement strand
TTTTCCTGCAATTATTTTTGCCTGCTTAATTCCTTTTGAAGTTAATTTTGCATCTTTAAATCCAGTAAAAATCTTGTCTCTGTTATAAGTAGTTTCTCCGTGCCTAAACAAATAAATCTTCAACCTCTTTTTCATAATTAACTAAAGAATAAAGAGTATAAAAAAGTTATCTATGTTAAATAAAAAATGTAATATCTAAAGAAACAATATTATTCGTAGCGCATGATTTTTCTTTAATAGATTTTAAGTGATTAAACTTCTGTTACATCATTTTATAATGGATTAAAGATAAGTGCGCAAAATCAAAAGATATTTATAGGATTATTACTAACAATATATATATGTACAATATAGATTTTCTGCCTCAACTTGAAAAATTCAGAAGATACATGAGTAAATCAGGGATTACAGATAGTGGTAGAGAAGCATTTGAAGAAGCAAGTAGAAGATACTTTCCCTATTCAGGGCTCGAATCTGTAGAATGTTATGAAGATATTAATGGGGAATGGGTTCCAAAACAATTATAAGAAAAAATCGATTCTAAATCAAAAAATTCTTGAGTATTACCACACACTAAAGGGTGTGGTTTTCGCAAGCATTTCTGACATAAAGATTTTGTGGAGAGTATCGGGGGAGGGGGTAAAAAAAGTAATTTTTTATTTATTATCAAAGCACAATAATATTTATAAGGTTTTTGATAATTCTGAATATATGAGTTATTTTGAAATCAAAATTCAACCAACTTCTGAAGGAAGTAGTGATGTTATATTAATTGATAATTTCCATCCAAGATGGAAAGAAGGAGCAAGAAAACTTTTGGAAGGAAGAATTATAGAATTAATGGAAAATTACACTAAGCGAATTAGTAAGTGGTCAGATGTTCCTATGAATTTAGAGTTTTCTCATGAATATGGATTAAATCATATAAGTTTGCCTTTTAGAAGTGGGTTAGATTTGTGGGCAAGGCAACAGCAATATAAGTCCCATAATATTCATTCAGTTCAAGATGTTGGAGCTGTTGTTGCAGTTGCTTCACATTATATTGGTTGGTTGAATTTTGCAATAAGAGATTTGTCTGCTAAATAGTACTTAGGTAATAACATAAAAACACTACAACAAAACATTAAAAATTCACTTTTTAAAAACTTCAAAAGTATTCCAGGATAAATCAAACATATTCTCAAGATTTTTTGCAAAGAAATCTGTGCTAATCCACACACCAACATCATAACTTGCATGAACCTTGTTATCATCCATCAGCATAAACATCATTTGTTTTGAATCAATTATTGCAAATCTTGCTCTCAAATCTTTTACATTTCTTATTTCAGCTACTTTGCTTAGTTCTCTTGCTATCTTAACATTGCTTTCTGTTATTGGTGCTGCAATTCTTATTTTAATTTTATTTTTCTTTGCTTTTTCGAGGCTCGGCATTAGTGCTTCTAATTTTCTATTCAAACCTTCTTCTGTTGTGACAATAGTAACAGACTTTTCTGCCTCTCTTATCATCATATCTAAATGATTGTAAATATTTTGCCTTCCTTTTAAGCTTCCTGATAAATCTGAAGGCTCCACATATTTAATTCCTTGAGTGAATAATGTTGTTAATTCTTTCAGAACCTCATCTCCTTTTAATTGGTCAAGTCTTTTTGATTTTTCATTTGCATTAGTTACAAGATTTCTCTTAACTCTGTCAATTACTTCATCTGGTTTTAATGCAACAAATTTAATTGGTTTTCCAAGCTTCATAATAACAAATCCTTTTTTATCAAGACTTTCCAAGATATCATAAGTTCTGCTTCTCGGAACATCACTAATTGTGCTTAATTCTCCTGCTGTTGAAACTCCTCGAGAAAGCAATGCAGTCCATACTTTCACTTCATACAAGTTTAAATCAAATATCTTTCTTAATCTGCTCAAAAATTCTTCTTTAACTATCATTTTGTTTTGTTAAGGAATTTTATGTTTTTAAACATTCTTATTCCTTAATACACTCTTTTTATTATATTAATTAGTTTATTTTAGTTTTTAAATCTTTTGTTTGTTTCTCTGTTAAGTAACAAAATTTATACAAGGCTAATATTTTTCAAAAGAAATTTTAATTTCAAAATTTTTTATTTTAACTTCAAAGTTATTTTTGAATTTCTCTTCATCAAAGCTGATTGTCTTGGAATTTGTCCTATCTAAAATAAATTTTTTTTGTTTTAATAGCATTTCACTTAATTTCTCGTCGGTAATTACTGAAAGTTTGATTTTGTTTTCTTTAACAAAACCAGCTTTTTTTCTTTCTGCCTGAACTTTTCTTGACAACTCTCTTGCATAACCTTCTGCTTCTAATTCTGGATTTAATTTTGTATCTAACTCAACTTTAATCTGCTTTCCTTCTTTTATTTCAATTTTTTTTACATTTAATTGATGTTTGATTATTTCCTGCAATTCTTTGTTTAAATTTTTCTCAGAGATTATTCTTGCTTTTGCAAGAGGCCATTTTAATCCAATGCCTTCTTTATCCCTTACTGCCAAGCCAGCCTCAATTATTTTCAAAACTTCCTGCATTTCTTCTTCTAACTTCATGTCAATTTTCTTTTCATCAAATTTTGGCCATGAAGAGAGATGGACTGAATCTTCTTTCACTATTTTTTGTTTTTTTAAATCCTGCCAAATTTTTTCTGTTATGAATGGAATTAAAGGGGCAGAGAGTTTAATAAGTTCAGTATAAACTTTCATTAAACAATATCTTGATTCATTATCATTAGAAGAAATTCTATTTCTAACAAATTGAATATATTCTCTACTTAAATCATTTAACCAAAAATCTACTATCCTCCTCGATGCTAAATGTGGATGAAGATTCTCTAACTCATTAGTAACATCTTTGATTAAAGAGTTTAATTTAGACAATATCCATTTATCTTCAGCTTTGGAAATTTGAGTTTCCTTAATTTTTTCAATTAATCTTCCAATATTATAAAGAATATTAAGATTATTCTTGGGCTCATTGACAACATTAAATCCAAATTTTAATTCATTGGAAGGGTCTTGCAAACAATAAAGAAGCCTCATAGGGTCTGCCCCGATTTTCTCAACTGCATCATCAAACCAAATAGCATTTCCCTTGGACTTATGCATCTCTTCACCTTTTTCATCTTTCAAACTTTCATAACCAAACATAGCTTTAAATGGAGCTTTCCCAGTTAATGTAACAGATGCCCAAAACAAAGCATTAAACCATCCACGATATTGTCCAGGCATATTTTCACTTATTAAATCTGCAGGAAACCACTTTTCCCATTGTTTTTTATTTTCTAAATAAGGGCCAATAGTAGATAAAGAAACAATGCCAGCATCAAGCCAAGCATCTCCAACATCTTTAATTCTCGAAACATTTTTCCCACATTTTATACACTTAATTTTAATTTCATCAATCCACGGCCGGTGTATTTCAGGCAAAGAATCAACTTTCTTTTTATTAATTGCTTTTTTTCTCAACTCATCTAAGCTTCCAATAACATCATACCAACCACAATCACATTCCCAAATTGGCAAAGGCAAACCCCAATATCTTTTTCTTGAGATTAACCAATCACTCATATTCTTAAACCAATCTTCTTGCCTTGTCTTTCCATATTCAGGATACCATCTTATTTTTTTGTTTTCCTTAATTAATTTAGTTCTAATCTCATCGCACTTAACATACCACTCATCAACTAACCTAAAAACTAATTCTTCTCCACATCTCCAACAATGAGGATATCTATGTTTTATATTTTCAATCTTGTAAATGAATTCCATCTCTTCAAGATTTTTTAAAACTTCTTCATTAACTTGAGAATATTTTTTATTGCTAAACTCTCCAAATCCAGAATTATAAACTCCTGCATCATTTAAAGGAGAAATAGCATTTAGCCCTAATATTTTCCCTAAATCATAATCTTCTGTTCCACAACCAGGAGCAACATGAACAATTCCAGTTCCTTCTTCTTCACTTGCAAAATCCCATAAAACAACTTTATGTGGAGAGTTTTTCTGTTCTAAAAAATCTTCATAAGGCATATCATATTTTATTCCATCCAATTCCTTACCCTTCTTTTTCTCAATAACTTTATAATCACTATTTAATTCCTCTAATCTTTTTTCAGCTAACCAATAAAAATTATCCTCTTGTTTAACTTTAACATAGGTAACTTTTTCATTTACAGCAATAACAACGTTTGCAGGAACAGTCCAGGGAGTTGTTGTAAAAATCAAAAAATATTCTTTTTTCTTTCCCTTGATAGGAAATCTCATAAACAAAGCTTTGTGAGTTACTTCCTTGTAACCTTCTGTAACAATATCATGTTTAGAACTTGCTGTCCCGCATCTCCAGCACCAAGGAACAGAATCCTTTCCTTTATACAACCATTTATTTTCAAAATATTTTTTAATTAAAAACCAATTATGTTCTTGGTTTGTATCTGACATAGTGTAATAAGAATTATCCCAGTCCATCCAGCAACCTAACCTTATACTTTGTTGTGTCTGAATTTTAGAAAATTTTTCAACTCTTTTTCTACATGATTTAACAAAATTTAAAATTCCAAACTTTTCTATATCTTGTTTATTTTTCAAACCCAAATCTTTTTCTTCTTCTCTTTCAACCCACAAACCCTGACAATCAAAACCATTTTGAAATCTTTGATCAAATCCCTGCATTGCTTTAAATCTTTGAAATAAATCTTTATAAGTTCTTCCCCAAGCATGGTGGACACCCATAGGATTATTAGCTGTTATAGGACCATCAAGAAAACTCCACTTTTTATTTCCTTTAATTTTCTTTCTAAGTTTTGAAAATATTTTATTCTTCTCCCAAAACTTCAAAACTTCTTCCTCATATTTCTTAAAGTCTAACATCTTTCTTCCCTGTGTTTAAATAATATCTAAATCCTTTTATTAATGCTTCTATTGCAGAGTTTAATATATTTTCGTCAACACCAACTGTCTGGAATTCCTCTCCATCTTCAAAAACAATCATTGTTCTTACAGGGCTTTCTTCTCTTTTTCCTTTTGCTATGCTGACATGGAAATCTGCGAGCTTTAAATTTTTTACTTCGGGATATTTGTTTTTTAATGCATTTATCATTGTTTTATAAGCAGCATCTACTGGACCTCCTTCAATTTCCATTCCTGTTTCAAAATCTCTCCCATTAATTTTCCCTTTCATGTAAAATAAACTTTCTTCTTTTCCTTTATTCAAACCAGTTTCAATTTTCCATTTTTCTATATCAAAAAAATTCTTTAAGTTTCCAAAATATTTTTCAATAATTAAAAATTGTTCAGCTTTTATTGCCCCAATTCTATATCCTTTTTTTTCAATTTTCTTTAATTCTTCAAAAAGCTTGTTGATTTTTTCCTTTGTTTCTTCATTATTTTTGTCTAATTCATATCCAAATTCTTTTGCAGTGCTTATAACACAGCTTCTTCCTCCAAGAGTGTTTAATAAAATTATTCTTTTGTTTCCAAAATCCTCTGGAGCTTCATGCTCATAGCTTGCGCCTTTTAATGTTGCATCTGTATGCACTCCTCCCTTATGGGCAAATGCAGTATCTCCAACAAAAGCTCTTTTTTCAGGAATATTAATTCCACAAAGTCTAAATGCCTCTTCATTAATTTCTTTTAGTTCTTTTAAGTTTATATCAAGCTCTTTTTTCATTTTTTTTATGTAAACAGGCAAGAACTCACTGAAATTAAGATTGCCTACTCGTTCTCCTATTCCATTTATTGTTCCCTGAACTTGTTTTATATAAGGCAGGCAGGCAATTGTATTTGCCAAGGCAAGCCCGCAGTCATCATGAAAATGAATTCCTAATTCTGAATATCCTTTTAATTCTTTTTTTGTTTCTCTGACTATTTCTTCTGCTTCATCAGGAAGTGTTCCTCCATTTGTGTCGCATAAAATTATTTTTTCTGCTCCTGATTCTAATGCTGTTTTTATTGTTTTAAGAGCATATTCTTTATCTGATTTAAATGCATCAAAATAATGTTCAGCATCATAAAAAACTTTAATACCTTTTTCTTTCAGAAATTTTATGCTATCAGAAATTCTTTTCAGGTTTTGTTCAGGAGTTAATCTCAATTGTTTTTCAACATGCTTTAAGCAGGATTTCCCAAATATGCAGGCATAATTTGCTTTTGATTCAATAATTGAATTTAGATTCTTGTCTTGTTCAGGATTTTCATTTATTGAAGTTGAGCCAAAGGCAACTATTTTTGCTTTTTTAATTTTTGAAATGCATTCTTTAAAAGAATCTAAAACTTCTTTTGATGAAATAGGCCATCCAAGCTCAATATAATCAACACCAAAATCATCGAGTTTTTTGCAGAGTTTTATTCTGTCTTCAAAACTAAAGTTAGCTTCAGCTGCTTGTTCTCCTTCTCTTAATGTTGTATCATATATTTCTATTTCTTTCATTTTTTTAAATTTTTTCATTTTATTCAACAAGCATAAATAATGCTTGCTATTAGATAATTATAATGCTGATGACAGAAATTATAGCAATGGCTGAGATAATTCTTGTTTTATTGTTGATTATTTCAGCCATAATAAATTAAGAATAATGGTGTTTTTAAATTTTCTCCTTCAACTCATCTAAAGCCTCTTTTTCTAAAAAATGAAGCTCTCCCGGGATTATAAAACAAAATGGAGGGTAAATTTCTTTTTCAAATAATTCTTCTGTTTCACAAAAATAAATCTTGCTTTGTTTTGTTCCTAATTTAGAGCAGACAATAATTTTCTCTAATTTCACTTTTCTTCTACATACTTCAATCAACTGTTTTAATGCATCTGCAAAAGGAAATCCAATATCAACAAGAAGAAGTGTGTGTGCATTTATTTTTTTATTTTCTTTAATAATTTTAATAAAACTCTCTGGTTTGTAATTCTCTTTCCATATAGGCATGCTCGTGATTTTACCAAACTTATAAATCTGGAGTCCTGTTTCAGTTATACCTTCAAGAATACTTGCATTATGAAAAACTTTATAATTAATATTTTCTTTTTTGCATTTTAAAATCAGAGAAATATGTGTTGTTGCTGTTAAAGGACTTCCATAAATCAGTAAAACAATGTTCTTTTTCTTAGCCTCATCAACAAAGCTTTCTTCTTCAACTATTATTCTTGTTATTGGGAATATTTTCTTTTCAATAACATCCTCTAATTTTTCAATTCTATATGGAAATTCAACTGTATAATTCTCTAAATAAGTTTTATCAGCTTTTTTGCAGATTTCCATAGCTTCTTTGCTTATGCTTTCAAGATTCAGCCCAAGTCCAATTAAATAAAATGCCATTTTCACCTCTTTATTTATTATATCTTTTTATTTAATAAACTTCCTATTATAACTTTTAATTAAACTAATTAAGCTTACAATTGATATAAATACAAGGGTTAAACTCACAGCAAGATTATAAAACAAAAAGATAATTGCTGATATGCTTGAAATAAAAACAATAAGCTTAAACCAAATTCTTCCTGAAACAAGTTCTTCTCTTGTGAGGCGTGCTAATAAATATCCTATTGGAAAAGCTAAAGCCAAAATTATTAGGCTTAAAATTGTTTTTAACATTTTATAATATGATTAAAGGACTTTTTATATTTAATATGCCACAACTTATTTAAACTTTCTTTCTTCTTTTGTTGCATGAATACAGAGGAACTTAAAAAAGAAATTTTTGCAGGGAAAATATTTATTTATCCTACAGACACAATTTATGGTTTGGGATGCAATGCCTTAAACAAAAACTCTGTTCAGAAAATAAGAGATATAAAAAAACGGGACAAAGACAAGCCAATGTCAATAATCGCACCTTCTGTTAGATGGATTAGAGAGAACTGCATAATCAACACAAACATAAAAAAATATATTCCTGGACATTATACTTTAATTCTTAGAAAAAAGAACACTTGTTTTTTATCTTATGTTTCAAAAGAAACAATAGGCATAAGAATTCCTCTTTCAGATTTCACTGACAGAATAAGAAAAACAGGAGTTCCTTTTATTACAACTTCTGTAAACCTTTCAGGAGAAAAACCAGCAAATCAAATTTATGAAATAAGCAGCAAAATAATTAAAAAAGTTGATTTTGTTATTGATAACGGAAAACTTTCTGGAAAACCATCTATACTTGTAATAAATGGAAAAGAAATAAAAAGATGAAACCAATAATCCTCTTAAGCAGAATAGACCCAACATATGGAAATTATGTTTCTGCAATAAAAGAACTTGAATGCAAAATCCCATTTTATGTTCTTGAGAAAGATAGTATTGATTCTGAAAACATAGACAAGATACCAGAACTTAAAGAGTATGATTTTTTTATATTCTCCACAGAGCATCGTTCTGAGAAAGGCACACCTTCATTATCATGTCATGCTATTGGAAATTGGAACAAAGCAGATTTTGGAGGGAAACCAAAAGAAGTTTGTTTAACATCAGGAGTTTTTCTTAAAACTCTTTTTAAAACATTAAATGAAAATTCAATTAATTCAAATTATCAAATAACACTTGAATGCACTCATCATGGCCCTTATCTTGAAAAACCCTGCTGTTTTATTGAGATTGGCTCAGGTGAACAGGAGTGGAAAGACAAATCAGCAGGAAAAATAATAATAAAAACAATACAAGATTCATTAGAAAAATATGAAAAAGAAAAGAAGGATTATAAAACTGCAATAGGTATTGGAGGCCCGCACTATTGTCCAAATTTTAATAAAATTCAGTTAAACTCATACTATGCTCTCTCACATATTATTCCAGAATACTGCCTCCCTGCAACTAAAAAAATGATAAATCAGGCAATTGAAAAAACAACTGAAAAAGTTGATTTGATTATAATTGACTGGAAAGGTTTGGGGAAATCAAAACAAAAAAATAATCTTCTTGAAATTCTAAAAACAACAAATTTGAAAATATTAAGAACAAGTGAAATCTAAATTTTTTCTAATTCTCTTATTTTTTCTCTTCTTTTTTGAAGATGTTCTCTGAGCTTCTTGTAACTATAAAAATGGAGTATGCTTGCAGGAACAAATATTGGGTATCCTCCAGGAAGAGCTGTTCCAATAGCTCCAATAACTCCAACAACTTTTTTAGTACTTTTTCCTTCATAAATTCTTCCACTAAGAATTCTATAAGCAAAATCACCTAATTTTTTTACTTTTCTCATTAATATATTGAACAGAAATTATCTTATAAATGTTATTAAACGCCTCAGACAGGA
>JAHIRT010000067.1 GCA_018818285.1 Nanobdellota archaeon | reverse complement strand
TTTTTCACACTCTCCAAAGTTTTCTCAAGTGTTTTTTCAGAATTGAATGTTGGTATTGTAACTGAAACTAATTTTTTCATTTTAATTAACTAAACCACCAAACAGATTTTTTGTTACATTTAGAGCAAACAGGAACCTTCCAAAATTCTCCTTTAATATGTGCTTCCTTGATTTCCTTTAATTTTTTACCTTTCCAGATTTCTTTTATTGTTTGTTCTTTTAAATTCCCTAAAACAGTTGAATGATTCCAATCATCAGCACAAAGAACTACATCCCCGTTCCAATCAACAATCATCTTTTGCCAAATTAAAGCACAAGGTTTTCTTTTAGATTTATAATTAAAATGAAAACTTTCTTTTGTCCCTTTTTTATTAATTTTCCCAGTCCAATTTCTCATATTTATTATATTAATGCTCTCTACTTCATTTTTCCATTCCTTGTAAAATTTTTTTATTTCTTTTTTATTTTCTTCAAGTTCAACAATAACCAAATCAATTTTTGGGTCATTTACTCCCATTTTTTTCTTTAATTTTATAAGATTTAAAATATTATTTTTAACTACGTCAAATTTTAATCCGCGTCTAATCCGTTCATAAGTTTCTTTAGTGCATCCATCAAGACTAATAGTTATGTTGTCTAATTTAGATTCAATAAGTTTGCGAGCCCAAGATTTGTCTAATAAAGAAGCATTGCTATAAAATGATACGCTTATTCCCATTCTTTTAGCGTATTTTATTTTTTCAATTAATGTTTTATCAAGAAGAGGTTCTCCAAAAAAAGAAAGAGTAATATTATCTATTTTTAACTCCACGCAATTATCAATTATTTTTTTGTATAATTTCATATCCATTGTTCCAATATTCTTAAGTTTGTAATGTGGACACATTATACAATCAGAATTGCAAGCATTGGTAACCCCAATATCAATCCCAAGAGGATATCCCAGTTTTTGGATAGCCTTTCTTATTTTTTTATTGTATAAAGAATCGTAAATTCTATTATTTATAATAAACGGGATTGATAAAACTTTTCTTCCGATTTTATATCCAAAATAATTACTCCTTAATTTATATAAAATTTTTATTATCATTTAAATATCCCTTCAATTTTCTTTATAAAATTTGCGGATGAAACTTCCTTTAAATTAACTTTTTTAGGCACAATCTTAGATTTAAGAAATTTTTCCAGACTTTTATTTATCTCTTCAATCATTTCTTTTTCTGAAGGCATTTCCTTAATCTTGTAAAATTGAGGATTTTCATTTAATAATCTAACATACCCTCCCTTGTCCATAGCAATAACTGGTTTTCCTGCAGCCAAGGCTTCAAAAGGAACAATCCCAAAATCTTCCATAAACGGGACAAAAATTACTGCCTTACAATTTGCATATAATTCTAAATTTTCTTTTTCATCCAAATCAGACTTAATAATAATGTTCTTTGATTCACTCGCAAGTTTTTTTATCTTCTTAAAATATTTTTTATTTTCAGTGTGCCCAGCTAAAATTAATTTTTCATTAGGATGTTCTTTAGAAAAAATATCCCAAGCTTTGATTAGTAAATCCTGTCTCTTCGGAATATTAAAACGAGATACATACAAAAAATAGTTCCCTTTTTTAGGTTTAATTTTCTCAAATCTTTCAAGATTTATCGAAGGTGTAATCACAGAAGAATTTTCTTCTCCAATCAGATTCCTCTTCCTAGCTCTTTCTAATCCTAAATCTGAAATAAATATCGCCTTATCTATTCTCTTCCAAGCAATCTTTTCTAGTTTTTTATAAATCTTTGTTGATAAAATATACATTGATTTTGAAAACGGATTTTTGTAATTATTCTTTAGATTCCAATCAATTATTTCTTCACAAACATGTCTTAAAGGAGTATTCACATAAGCATAAGTTTTTCCTGGTTTGTAATTTTTAAAAGTTATCAACTCTGCCATGCCAGAAGTATAAATCAAGAATAAATCATATCTTTCAAGAGGTATTTTTGAAAATAAACTAACTGGGAAAAACAATCCCCGCAGGATATTAAATCTAGAAAGATTTCTCGCTATTTTTGGGGCAATGATGTTAATTTTAAATTTCTTAAATTCTTCAAACGTGTTTTCTTTAT
>JAHIRT010000010.1 GCA_018818285.1 Nanobdellota archaeon | reverse complement strand
TAAGTTTCTGTGTTCCAGTATTCAGAAAGTTCTGCAATTTCTTTGTTTCTTTTTCCTGTGAAAATAGTTATAACCCAGTTTACAGCACAAATCAAAGTTATGAACATCTTCCATACACCTAAGATTATTCCGCTTACTATTGAAACAATAATTCTAAACAATATTTCTGTTCTTTCTCCCAATTTATTTACCTCCTTTTGTTTTGATTTTATTTTTTGATATGAGGCTGCGAGGATTTGAACCTCGGACCCCTGCCTGTCTGAAAATATATCAGAGCAGTGCTCTAACCGGGCTGAGCTACAGCCTCATGTATGAGATGTAGCGAACCTTCTCAGTGTGAGAGGGTTGATAAGGGATACTTCCCTTATTGAGCTACAGCCTCATGAGTATTAAGATTTATCTTGGTTTATAAGTTTTTCTCAAGAACATTACAATTAAGTTAGAGAGATTTTTTTGCCCGTAATCTCTTGATACATTATGGTTAATATTGCAATTTTTAACAGCTTCCCCATATTAGGAAAGAATTTATAATTTTTATATTAATCGAAGGATTTAAAAATGTGAATTTACAAAATCTAGTATGAAAAATCCAACATATTCGTACATAAAGAAATCTATAAGGGAAAATCTAAAGGAGAAACTCGTAGATTGGAGAAAATCCAGAGCAGTTGAAAAAATAGATAAACCAACTGATATTGGAAGAGCAAGAAACCTTGGCTATAAGGATAAAAAAGGGTTTGTTGTTGTGAGAGTAAGAATAATAAGGGGTGGAAGAAAAAGACCGAGACCAAAAAAAGGAAGAAGAAGCAAAAGAATGACTGTAAGAAAAACCCTTAAAATGAATTATAGATGGGTTGCTGAACAAAGAGCTTCGAAAAAATTCAGCAATCTTGAAGTTTTGAATTCATATAATATTGCTAAAGATGGAATTAATTATTTTTTTGAAGTTATTATGATTGATAAAAACAGGCCTGAAATAAAAAATGATAAAGTAATGAATTGGATTTGTTCTGGAAAAAACAACAAAAGAGTTTTCAGAGGATTGACAAGTGCTGGGAAAAAATCTCGTGGTTTAAGAAATAAATCAAGAGAACTGAAAATCCGACCAGGCATAAGAGCAAGAGGAAGAAAAGGAAAATAATTAATTCTAAAATGGAAGATATTAAATCATTAACCCAGGGTGAATTAGAAATAATAGGAGATAAAGTTATTGAAAAAATTGAGGGTTATGCATTTCATCAAGGACTGGTAAGTTTTGAAGAACAAAAAAGAGGGTTTACAGAATCTCAGCTTATAGGATTTGCAAGGAAAATGCCCCCTGAAACAATAGGACACCTGAACATGAGACTTATGAAAAGAGAAGAGTTTGCAAGATTTTTTCCAAAAAAATTATATAAAATATTAATTAAAAAAATTAATGGGGTAAGTTGTTATTCCCAAAAAGAAGAAGAGTTTATAATAGAAAATATTGGGAGAGGAACAAGATATTTATCTAATGTATTAAGAGTTGGTGAAGACGCAATAATGGAAAAATTAGATACAATGGGTTTGGGGTGTTAATTGTGAAGCCAATTATTTATTTTCCCAAAAATTTCTCTGCATCTTTTTCAAGTTTGTCAAGTCTTGTGTAATAATCTGGAAATTCATTTAAATGCGCAAGAGCAATTTTTCCAGTTATTAATGGGTTGTCGTCAGTTACATTTGTTGATGGACTTTCTGTTCCATGTTCTAATTCAACATCCATTCCCATTCTAAACTGCTCAATATCAAACTTATCCCATTTAATTCCAAGACTTTCTCCAATTTCTTTTGCCTCTTCTTTTGAGAAATGTTTTTTTGATGTCATAGAAATAAGAAAAGAAATGAATATTTATAGTTTGTGTTTTTAAAAAATAAAAATCCAATCACAGCAAGAGGGGGTATTTTTAAACTCCAACTGGGGGAATTCCCCCCTATCCCCACCATAGCAAGTTAAGGATACAAAACCCGGTTGGAGTAATCATAAACTATTAAAACCATATTAACCTTGAATTTTAAGAGGTAAAAAATGAGGTATTTAATTATTGCAAATTGCTATAAAGAGCTTGAAGAAAATCCGAGCAGATTAAAAAAAATTGAGATTCTTTCTGATTTTTTAAGCAAGCTCAGGAGAGAAAATAACAAAGAAATAATTTATTTGGTTCAGGGAAGAGTTTTTCCTGATTACAACACAAAAGAACTTGGTGTTTCATCTCAATTAATCAAAAAGGCAATTTCAAAATCTATTGGAGCAAGTGAAGAAAAAATAACAAATTTATGGAAAAAATTAGGGGATTTGGGTTTAGTAGCAGAAGAGCTTGTTAAAACAAAGCAACAGAGAACCTTATCTTCTAAACAGCTTGATGCTGAAAAAGTTATTGAGAACCTTAGAAAATTATCTGAATTTGTTGGAAAAGGAACAGTTGAAAAAAAATTATCTTTAATAGCAGAACTTTTGACTTCTGCATCACCATTAGAGGCAAAATATATTGTGAGAACTGTTTTGTCTGATTTAAGAATTGGAGTTGGAGAAGGAACATTAAGAGATGCGATTGTTAACTCTTGTTTTCCTGATAAAGAAAAAAAACAGAGCTCTGTTCTTGTTCAAGAAGCATATGATAAAACAACTGATTTTTTTTATGTTTTTAAAAAGGCATGCTCTGGAGAAAAGTCATTAAAAAATATTGAGCTTGTTCCTGGGACTGCTGTTAAAGTTATGCTTTTTCTTAAAGAAGAAAATATTAAAGATGCATTTAAAAGAGTTGGGAAACCTGCGGCTTTTGAATATAAGTATGATGGCTTTAGAATGATGATAAATAAAACAGAAGATAAAGAGATAAAAATTTTCACAAGAAGATTAGAGGAGGTGACTGCTCAATTTCCAGAAGTTGTTGAATATGCAAAAAACAACATTAATGCAAAAACTTTTATAATTGATTCTGAAGCTGTTGGCTTTGACTTAAAAACTAAAAAATATCGTCCATTTCAGGAAATAAGCCAGAGAATAAAAAGAAAATACAATATTGAAGGACTTCAGAAAAAGCTTCCTGTTGAAATAAATGTGTTTGATGTTATTTATTATAATGGGAAAAATTTGTTAAATGCTCCTTTTAAGAAAAGAAGGGAAATAATTGAAAAAATAATTTCAGAGGAAAAATGGAAAATAGTTCTTTCAAAGCAGATAATAACAAGTGATGAAAAAAAAGCAGAAAAATTTTATGAAAAGGCATTAGAAGAAGGGCATGAGGGATTGATGATAAAAAATTTAGAATCAGAGTATAAACCAGGTTCAAGAGTAGGCTCCGGGGTGAAATTAAAGCCAGAAGCTGATGATTTTGATTTGGTTGTTACAGGAGCTGAATATGGAACAGGAAAAAGAGCTGGATGGCTTACAAGTTTTGATGTTTCATGTAGACATCAAAACAAATTTTTAGAAATTGGAAGGGTTTCTACTGGATTAAAAGAAAAAGAAGAACAGGGGCTTTCATATAAGGAAATGACAAAAAAAGCAAAAGCATTGATTACAAAATCAAAAGGAAAACATGTTGAAATCAAGCCAGAAATAGTTGTTACAGTTGCTTACCAGAACATACAAAAAAGCCCCACATACTCTTCTGGATTTGCTTTGAGATTTCCGAGATTTAAGAAACTAAGACAAGACAGAATCAAAAGTGACATTGCAACATTAGAGGAAATAAGAAAAAGAAATGTGGGATAATTTTAATATTTGTTAGCAGATAAATTATTCAACTATCGAGATAATTTTTAATAGAAAGGTTTATAAATAAATTTCTTTTTTAAAGTTTGCTATACTTAGGTATATAGATTAAATTTTTATATGGAAGGCAAGAAATTTTTAAAAAAATAAAATCAAAAATGCACCACCATATCCTAAGAAGTTACCTTAGTAAGAGCATTTTTGATATACAGAAAACAAGAAGTTTTCTGTCTTTTAAAAACAGGAAATTTTTAAAAAAATGAAAAGAACAAATTTAAAGGTGCAGAACATAGTTGCGACAACTTCTCTAAATGTTCCTGTTTCATTGACAAAACTTGCGAGAAGCCAAAGCAACACAGAATATAATCCTGAAACTTTTCCAGGACTTGTTTTGAGAATAAAAAAGCCTAAGTCAGCTGTTCTTGTTTTTTCTTCAGGAAATCTTGTATGCACAGGAACAAAATCAACAGGACAAGTAAGGCAGGTGATTGACATAGTTATAAAACAACTGAAAAAAATCAATGTAAATGTAAAGGAAAAGCCGAAAATTAATGTTCAGAATATAGTTGCAAGTGGGAGTATAAATGTAATGCTTAATCTTAATCTTCTTGCATTAGAACTTGAAAATACAGAATATGAACCAGAGCAATTTCCTGGTTTAGTTTATAAATTAGTTGAGCCAACAGCAACCTTTCTTTTATTTACAAATGGAAAGCTTGTATGCACTGGAACAAAAAACAAAAATCAGCTTGAAGATAGTATGAGACAGCTTGAAAAAAACATCAAAGAAGCTTTAAAGAGAATGAAGTAATCTTCTATTAAATTAAAAATTCAAATTCTAGTTAAGGGGAGATTAATGTTTGTTAGTAAATAATTTCTGCATTAAATAATCACAAAGCGAGAAACTAGAGAAAATGTAGATCTGGGAAAATTCTTGTGAAGGATTTTTCTATTTAACTGCTTGTTAAATTTCTTAAAGAACAAAGGAGATTATGATAAAAATACAATGTGGTCAAGCAATTTGCAGATTACAAATAAGTAAAAAAGAAGTTTAAGGTTGGAGTTTTCAAAAAATAGGGTGTGCGACTTGTGTCCTGTAGTATACAAAAGATTAAATATTAAATTATCCTTAAATTAAAATGAAATTAAGTCATGAAGATATAATGGATAATACAAAAAGTTGCCAATATCTTGGGTGTGTTGTTAAAGGAAGAACAGAGCTCACTAGGGAGAAGATGGAGCATGGTCAAGTTGTAGGAATTTGCAATAAAAAATTTAATGGTAAAAATTATGATGAGGCAGAATGTTGTTATGGGCTAAACAACGAACAACCAATGTGGAAGTGTCCTAGGAGGATACCATTTCCAAGAGCAAAGGAAAGTCAATTAGAGACTGTATAAATTTCTTAAGAGTGTGCCAGTTAACTTAGTGGGAAAAGACTTCTTTTTGATAGGGTATTGTTAATAGTATTTATGAGCTTTTAGTTAGATGTTCAGAAATTGATTGCTTTTTGTTTTCAATTTAGATAAGTTTAAAAATCAATTTCTTTTTTTTAACTAAAGCCCTTGTAGTCTAGAGGCCAAGGATTCAGCCCTTTCGATAAACCTTTTAGAAAAAGGTTCCCAAAAAACTGCGGGAGAAGAAAGGCTGGGACCCGGGTTCGAATCCCGGCGGGGGCATTTACACATAAAAACGACTACTCCCATGCGGGGCATTGCACTTATTCCCCACCACCCCCTTGCGGTGCATTGCACCTCAACAAGTTCGAATCTCTATCGGGGGGTTGCTGTCATAAAGATTTTATCTTTTGTGAAATAGAATTAAATTGTTCTTTATTCAAGAATTTTGGTCTTACAACTTTAAACTCATCACACATAAGATTCCACCTATTTCTTAAATCAACTAATCCAAATATGTGACCAAATTCATGTGCAAGATTCCAACCAGTTAAGTCAAATAACAATTCTCTCTTTGGCTCAAGAATAACTGAATT
>JAHIRT010000066.1 GCA_018818285.1 Nanobdellota archaeon | reverse complement strand
GATTTTGCAGGTTTCTCTACATGAAAAAATTCACACATCTATTCATTATATCTTTTAAATAATAAAACAGAATTATGCCCGCCAAAACCCATAGAAAGAGATAATGCTGTATTTATTCTTTTTTTCAAACCTGATTTCGGGATATAATTTACACATTCCCCATCTTTTTTTGTTGGTTCAATTGTTCCAGGAATAAAATCATTTTCAAAAATTGAATTAATAATTATAGCTTCAACTGCTCCTGCTCCTGCTTGGAGATGTCCTGTAAAACACTTTGTAGGATTAACTACTATTTTTTCTAAACTATCACCAAAAACATCTTGAATAATCCTTGATTCAACAGAATCACAGTCCTTAGTTGAAGTTCCATGAGGATTAATATAATCAATATCTGAAGGAGACATATTAGCTTTTTTTAATGTTTGATAAATTGAGTTTTTTATAAAATCTCCATTTGGGTCAAGAGCAACCATATTGTATCCGTCATTTGATTGTGAATAAGCAACAATTTCAGAATAAATTCTTGCATTTCTTTTGCAAGCATGTTTTAATTCTTCTAAAACAATATAACCCGCACCCTCACCTAATGCAAAACCATCTCTATCAATATCTCCTGGTTTAACACCATTTTTTGATATTACTTTTAATTTATTACACATTGAAAGAATTGAATAAGCAATTGGAGCATCACTTCCACCTGCAATCATAACATCTGAATCATTATTTTTTATAATATTATATGCATTACCTATTGCATCTGAACCAGCTGAACAAGAAGAATTAACTGCAAGGGTTGGTCCATGTATTTTAAAAAACGAGGCTATTTGTCCGGAGATTGCATAATTTGTAAAATTAAAAATAGTTGGAGGTAATGCTTTAAAAAGAGAAAATAAATTGATTCTTTTATAATCTTTAATCCCCTCTCTTTTCAATTCTTCTAATTTTGCTTTCATTTCACCCTGAACATTTTTAAGAGCATTTGGAAAACTCCTGATATCAAAAGAATCACCTGTAAAAGGAGATATTTCAGAGATTAATTCTTCGCCAAATAAAACCGCATATTTTTGAATAGTATCCATTATTAATTTTTCCATAACTCCTATCCCCTGCATAGCATTGCCTGTATAAAATCCAACTTCATCTAAATTCTCTAAACAAGAATCATCTATACTGAGTTTTGTAGCAGCTAAAGCAAACTGAATCATCTTGTCTAATTCACTAATTCTTCTAAAGACTTTTCTATCTATTTTTGAAGAGTCTAAATAATCTTCTAATCTCCAATCATGAATTTCAGCTCCTTTAATTCTTTCAAAAACACCTACTCCTTTTAATGACTTAATATCTGCTATTGCACTTTTTCCTGCTGTAAGATTTCTCCAGAATTCATTGTTTCCTTCTTTGTTCCTTGTTGGTCCTAACGGAGTTACCCCTCCAACCCCAGTTACAACAACCCTTGTTTCTTTACTCATTTTCCAAACATTTCTCCTGAATTTATAGCTGTGATTATTTCCTGTTTTCTTGAAATAGAACTCTGTTTTTCTTGTTCATTGATTTTCACAAGACGTTCTGCAAGAGTTTCACAATAATTACAATCTGCATTTTGAGGACTTCTTGAATAACAAACTCTATCTTCACAAGGACTTTTTTTAAAATGTTCCAAAAATCCTTCAAGCTGTCTGTTATCAACATAAATTTCAGGTAAAAAAGCTCCTGTTTTAAGTTTAAGAAGTTGTTGAATTTTTGCTTTTCCTTTTAATGCTCCTTTTATCATTGGTCCAATATGTGTTTGTTTATATTTTCCATCCATCCAATTTAAAATATCAAAAAGATTTCCATCATAATTTTGTTCAGAATATGCTCTTACAGCTCTCACTAACCAATCTGTAGTCCGTGCCCTGTCTGTAAGTTTTAATACAAGATTTCTACCCAATTCTTCGTAATCTGAAACATCTTCAGGCCTAATCCATTCTGACATAAATATCTCTCCAAGATTTTCTAATTTCTTTAATCCACACATTACAGTAAAAATATCAAGTGCAAAACCTTTGCTTTCATGTTTTTGCTGAGATGAATGTGCTAAAAAATTTGCATGCCCAGGAACACGATATGGGCAGTCATGCAGACAAGTGTTATTTGCAATTAATCTAAGCGATGTTGTTGGTTTTTTTACATCAAGCACTTTTTTTAATTTAGGAAAGTTCCTATTAAAACTATAACACAAAGTTATTTCATCTGCCCCCATTTCTTCAAGACTCAGCACTTCATTAATAGTTGAAGGCCTCATGTATATTGAAGTTGACACTTTTAAATCTGGAAAATGATTTTTTATAATTCCCAATAATGGTATGTTGGAAACAGTTAAACTATTAGCACCATCTTCTTGCACTTGTTCAATAAGCTTGATTATTTCTTTATATCCTTCTGCCGTTAATTCTTTGTTGTCCATACAACTTGCATTTAAGAGATAATTAAATTCAATACCATGTTTATGACAAGTTTCAATATGTTTCTTAATATCTTTTCTATTAATATTTGGAAGAACAATTGTTGGTCTGCCACCTCCAACAATATCTGCTGGAAGCTTACCATACACACTTTTAACTGTTTCAAATTCTGCAACTCTTTCAATTAATTTATCATCAAAGTTTGTTGCTAAATCATATTCCATTTTAAGATAGTAAAAAAAATTTACTTAAAAACAAACCTATAATTTAACATATATATTAAATTACACGTGAAACAACAAGAATAAATTTATATATTCATTTTATCTTTTCCTATCATGAATGAAAAAGAGGGGAGAATAGTTGATTATAAACATTCAAGTTCAGAGAGAATACCAATTTTTAAAAGATGGGGTGAAAGAACTGAATTAGATTCTGGGGGGGTTGAGAAATTGCTCTCTGATTTTGAAGATTGGAAGTTTGTTAGATTTAGGAAGAAAGGTGATTCTGAAATTTATACATTTTATGACATGCCAAAAAAAGGAAGTCTTGTGGATTTAAAATTTGGAAAATTTTCAAAACATTATGTTCATATAAGAATTCAGCCAAAGGGTTTTAATAGATGATTTTTAAATTATTTGTATGAAAACAAGAAATTTTCAAAAATTAAAAATGCACCACCCAACTCGAGTCTTGACTTTAAATAATAAATCCAAAATACTTAAGTCAAAACTCTCGCCCAAGGAGGTTGCCTTAATAAGAGCATTTTTAATAAAATGAAAACAAGTATTAAAAGCTCATTATTGGCAATTGTTTTATCTGGAATTGTATCTGGATATGTGGCATTTTCCAAACCAGTTTATTATGATTCTAAGAATCAATTTATACAAATAAGTCCAAGAAGTTTTGAAACTTCTGTTATGAGATTTGAAGATGACAATGGGATTAAAGTTGATTTGTATAATATGTCTCATTATAGTGATAGGAAATCAGGGTTTTTTAAAAAAATAGAAAAAGAATTTGACAAACATGATTATAATATTTATGAAGGTCCGAAAAAAGGAAAAAGGAAAATTAGCAGAAGAATTTTTGTAGATGGTTTTAGATTGTTAAGAGGATTTGAGAGTTTTATTCCTGAAGCTGTTGAAAAAAATCTTGCTTCAATTTATCACCAAAACGATATAATTAAACCAGGAAAAGAGCTGGTTATTGCTGATGTGACTGTAGAAGAGTTTGAAAAACAATTCACAATAGACAGCACATATAAGATGTTTTTAAAAAATATTAAAGCATTTCCTTTTGAAAGAATTAAATCTGTTTTAAGATTGGTTTTATGTCCATTTAATTATGTTGATAAAGGAATAACTTCTTTAAGATATTCAAAAGAAGAGTATGAATCAAGAGTAAGAAATAATATTATTGGGTCACTTGTTGATTATGAGTTAGAAGAAGGCTTAGGGCCTTGTTATGATTCAATGATAGAATATAGAAATAATATTTGTTTAGAGGAAGTAGATAGAATAACTCAGGAAATAAAAAGTAATAGTGAGAAAAAAATTGGGATTTATTGGGGGGCAAGTCATGGAAAAGGAATTAGAAGAGGTTTAATAAAAAGAGGATTTAGAGAAATTAATGAAAGAAAGAGATGGTTGAAGGTTATGGATTTTTGATGGGTGGTTAGTTAAATTTAAAAACAAGAATTTTCTGCATTTAATATGGAAGCAAAAATTATTCAGTTTAGAAGAGGAAGGCACAAAATTCATGAAAGGCATTATATTATAGATGTGGATGCAAAAAACAAGGAAGAAGCTGAAAAATTTAAAGGAAAAGAAGTTGTTTGGAGTAGTTCTGCTGGGAAAAAAATCAAGGGGAAAATTTCTGCAGCACATGGAAACAAAGGTTTAGTCAGGGCAATTTTTGAGAAAGGCTTGCCAGGACAGGCAATTGCAAGTAATGTTGAGGTTTTAAAATGACTCAAAATAATATTTTATACTCAGGAAGTTTTAATAGGCATGTTCTTTTAGAAGCGGGATTAAAAGTTTCCATGTTAAGAACATATCAACTTATAATAGATAATAATGGAGAGAGAAAACATTTGATTGTGAGGGGAAAAGATTTGGAAAGAGAATTAAATAAGTTAAGAGAATTTTCAGGAGTTATTGAAGGTCCGCTTCAAGAGGAATAAATTAAAATGGGATTAAGAAAAGCTTCATCATATAGCAAGAAAAGAGTAAGACCTTATACAAGAAAAAGCAGTAAGAAAAGCAAGAGCTATATAAAAACAATTCCAGAAAACAAAATAGTAAAATACAAAATGGGGGCTATAAATGATTTTGATAAAGGAAAATTTAAGAATATAATAAGATTAATCTCAACTGAAAAAGTTTTGATAAGGGATAATTCTTTGGAATCCTGCAGGCAGTTTATTAATAAAAATATAGATAGGGCTCTTGCAGGGCAGTATTATTTTGAAGTAAAACCCTTCCCACATCATATTCTTAGAGAAAATAAGGCTTTAACAACTCCGGGAGCCGATAGAATGCAAACAGGAATGCAGAGATCTTTTGGGAAAGCAATTGGAAGAGCTGCAATTGTAAAACCTTGGCAAACTGTATTTTTAGTTGCATTTTTAAATGAAAGGTCAAGGAAAATTGTCAGAAGTGCTCTTGAAAAAATAAAATCCAAGATTCCATGCAGAAGCAGAATTATGTTTGAGAAGAGGGAGTGATTAAAATGGGAATGGGTTTTAAAACTTATGAAGTAAAAGAAATAAAATCAGAATATAAAATTCCAAGTGCAAATTATAATTTAGGAAGCAATTATGTTAGAAGTTTGTTTGAATATCAAAACATGGGAACAGGAAACAGAAGTTATGAGAATGTACTTTAATTGTGATATGTTGGGGTTGGTTAATGGAGAAAAATTTTGTGTTAAGAGAAATGTAGTTTGATAATAAAAAGCATCAGGCAACTCTTACAGATTACATAGGATTATGTTAATATGCTGGATGGGGTGTTGTATAATTTTTTTGGTTTGTTGGATTTTGATTGATTAATTTTATATACTTATATTCTCTTGTATGGGGAATGAGGGGAATTTAAGATGACAAAAGAAACAAAAAAATGGTGGGAATATTCAAGTGAAGGTTATCAAAAGGAGTGCAAAATTCCTGTTGAGATTCATTATGGTCCGGGAAGTCCTAATGAAAAACATCTTAAATTATTAGGAAATCTCAAAAATAAAAATGTTCTTGAAATTGGTTGTGGTGGTGCTCAGTGTGGGATAGCAATGGCAAAGCAAGGAGCAAAAGTAACTGGAATAGATATTTCAGAAGAACAATTAAAATTTGCTGCAAATCTTGCTGAGAAAAACAATGTTAAAATAAAGTTTTATCAAAGAGACATAAAAGACCTAAAACCAATTAAATCAAGTAGTCAGGATATTGTTTTTTCTGCTTATGCTCTACTATATATTGATAATATTGGAAAATGTTTTAAGGAAGTTTATAGGGTGCTAAAGAAAAATGGAATTTTTGTTTTTAGTTTAGATCATCCTTTTTTTAATAGAATAAATCCAAAAACTCTAAAAGTAAACAGAAGTTATTTCAAAAATGATAAATGGGTAGAAACATTTTCAGATTCTTCTAAAAAATTTGTTATGTATACTCGAACTATCAGCGAGATATTTAATTATCTTGTTGAAGCAGGTTTTATTGTTGAAAAAATTATTGAGCCAGATTCAAGAAAAAAATATAAAGAAGATGTTTGGTATGGGATGTGGAATCTTTATACCCTAAAATTTTTAAAGATGGTTCCTCCCACAATAATTTTTAAAGTTTGGAAAAAATAAAGGAAATTGGGGGGGTTTATAAAAAAGTTCATGGAATGCAGTCACTTAGTCCAAGCCTGTTTGATCAGATTTATAATTATTCTAAAGTAACAACATATAGAAAAGTTTATAAATTACTCTTCTTAAGGAGATTTATGGTAAGAAAGACTTATTTCAAAGAAAGGACAGTTCCTCAAATTAGGGATTTATCTACTCAGAGAGTTTATTCGCAGAGAGATTTAGTTAAAAAAATTACGGATCTTGACCCTGCAAATGAAGGACTTGTTATTGCCTCTCGTTTAATTCCAAATGAATTTTATCAAGGAGGTGTAAATTCAAGGGTTGCTTCTAGAAGAAATTTGAAAAAAGGCAATTATGTTCATTTAAGTCAACCACAAAATTTAACTGAAGCTATTAATGATCCCAGAATTCCATTGCAATATAGAAAAGAATCAATCTTAAAAGAATTTGCTGGAAAAGAAGAAGGAGATATTCATTCAGTAGGATTTTCTTTTAGGCCATTCATGGGAAATGATCGAAGGAGAAGGTATGTCCCTTTTCATATTGGTCCAGAAGGGGCAAGGATTTCTGCGTATTCTGAGTTTGTTAAAAGTCTTCCTGGGGTTGTTGGGAAAAATGCTGGAACAGAAGTTGTTTCATATACTGATTCAAATAGGGTTGCAAGAGAAGGGGGAAAGGTTGTAGTTAGAATTCCCTCAAGGGAAAAAACAAGAAAAAAATATGAGATGCAATTTACAAATCTACCTCTTGTTGAGACAACAGACAAGAATCATAATCCAAGAGCAATAATTTTGGGATTAAATACACGTTATGTTGTTTCTCCAAAAGAAGGATTTTGGAGATTTGGCTACACAGATGGAGAAGATTCTGAATTGTCAGATAAAAAGATTTTTCTTCCTCAAGATGTTGCAGCATATCTTGCTGTTGTTGAAAAAGAATTAAGAGAGAATCATAATTGGGTTCCAATGGTTGTTAATCCTTTTGCTTTGCCTTCATTGAAGCAAATAGAATTTTATAAGAAATTAAGAAATAATTTGTTGATTCATGATCCAATAGAAGAAGATAAATTGAGACTTAGAAAGCTTCATTTAGATGAAGTTAGTATGTTGTTGGCAAGACAGGTAGCTGTTGAAGGCCATGATGAAACTCTTTTTTGGGATTGGGATAGGGATGGAAAGTTAAAGGATTATGATTGGATTGTTGGAGGGGGGAAGTGAAAATGGGATGTGATGACCCTAAAGTTAGTTCGAAGAATCTTACTGAAGCCTGTAGATTATTTGTAGATACTCAAATTTCTGAAGAAGAAATTGCAAAAAGGGGTAGATTCAGTCTGGGATCTATTAATTATTTTTTGAATAGAGCACAAGAAGAAGGGATTTTGAATCCCGAGGTAAGAAGAAATGCTTCGAGGAAAAGGGGGTTGGAGAAGAAATCTGTCCATAGGCGGGTCAAAGTAGTTGGGGCTTCACTTGATTATTGTTTCTTTGATGATTCTGTTAAAGATATTTTAAAGAACTATAACATTTCAAGAAATACCCTTGTAGCTTATTTAAAGGAGGCAGCAACTTTAGGAGTAGTTTCTTCTGAAGAATCTGGAAGGGCTAGAAAGAGAAGAATGTACGGAAGAAATCACATTATTCCTGAAAAGTTGGAGAGAGTTCTTACTCAAATAAAAGAGGAGACAGAGAATCATATAAAAGATTCCAATTATAAATTTTCAACAGGAGAAGAATTTGGTAGGAAATATGGAATTAGTGCTACTGCATTAAATGCTAGATTGTGGAAGCTTTCAAAAGATTCAGAATATTCATCTCTCTTAAAGAATCGGGTAGAGGTAGTGAAAAAACAAGCTTCAGTTAGAAGTGGGTTAAAGGCAAAAGAAGATAATACAGGCATTCACTGTTTGCCTAGAAGGTTTTTTGTTGAGATAGGTAAAAGAAATGCTTTAAGAGCAAAGGAAAAGAGTATTGGAATTTTTGGAATGAATTCAGAAGAACTTTGTGAAGCAAGCAGAAAAGGAAAACTGAGACTTCAGCAGATGAGAGTTTCTGGAGAATTGGATAGAAAAACTATCTATAACATTGAATCTCGTTTTAGTGCAGATTCTATGCAAGAAGGAGCAGTAGCTTTGACTCTTGAAAGATATTTGCCTAATTTTAAAATAAAAGAGGGAGGGACTTTTCAAAATCCAGGAGATACAACTTATCTGTATGACTTTGTTTTACCTGATTGTATTTTAGAATGGCATCCAGTTCGATTAGGATTTGATGGCAAAAGATATATTCCTGGAGATTATGAAGCATTGAGGGAATTAAAAAAAGAATCAACCACTAGGGAAGAGCAGCAAGATCTTAGAAGTCTTGAAAGGGATCTTGAAAAGGAAGTAGCAGTGAACTATTGGATATCTAGACAAGAAGCTTCAGATAACTCAGATTATTTTAAAGGAAGAGAGGTTTATTTAGCAAAAAATCCCAAGGAACTTTATGATTTTCTTAAAGAAAAAGGGGCAACAACTTTGCCGGATTATCAAGAATTTGCTAAGGAGTTTAAGAAATTTAAGGAGTATGTAAGGCAATTTAAGGTAGTTAAGCCTGAAAAGAAAAGAGAGGTTGCTTAAAGAAATTATTATGTTTAATTAAATATTTAAAGTTATATTTTCTTGTATGAAAAATGCAACTAAAAACAGATAGATTGATATTAAGACAAATAGTGGAAGCAGATGCAAAAGATTTAGTTAGACAGATAAATAATTTAGAAATCAGTAAATGGCTTTTGACTGTTCCTTATCCATATGCAATAAAAGATGCTGACTGGTTTATTAATCATGTTGCTGAAAAAGTTAAAGATACACCCAACATTTCAAGATTAGCAGTGCTTAACATTTGAATACCCACCAGTCATCTCTTTCATAATATGGAAATAATTTATATTTTAATTGGAGTTCATTAATAAATGCTTTTCTAACAACAACATTTACAATGTCATGTCCAGCTAAAATTCCACCAATTCTAACTTTTTCATAATACAATCTCATATCTTTGCTAACAAATTCATAATTATGGTTTCCATCAATATAAACAAAATCTAAGTTATCTGGAATATCATAAATCGCATCTTCTGATGATTTTTCAATCCATGTAATTTTATCTTTAAATTTAGATAATTTTTTATATGCTTTATTTTTAATTTTATCCTGCCAACTTTGAGATAAATTTCCACTCCAATCAGAATAAGGTTTATATGGGTCAATTAAATATAATTTCTTAATTGGTAAATGTTTAAGCATACTTTTAGCATTTTTTCCATCTTTAACTCCAATCTCTGCTCCTACTAATTCTCCAGTTAAATGTTTCTTAATAAATAAGGTTGAAGGTTTTGGATGTTCTTTAATTATCCTTATGTCACACAAATTATGCAACCTTATCTTTTCACATTCATTTATTTTTTTATTAAATTTCATTCTTTTTATTAAAAAGAATGATCCAATACCAACAAGAATACCCCCAACAATAATAAGAATAAACCAAGTCAAAACACCAAAAATCATAGAACCATCAAATTCAGGGAGATAACTTGTAT
>JAHIRT010000065.1 GCA_018818285.1 Nanobdellota archaeon | reverse complement strand
AAGTCAGGACCAAGTGTATAGTCTCCTGTTGTTATGTCTTTTAAATTATCTAAATTTACTGTTCTTATATTCCAAGCAACAAAAAGAAGAATCAACAAACTTAAAACCATTAAAAATGTTTTATTTTTCAAAATAAATTTTATTATTTTTCTTTTTCTTTCTTCTATTAATTTATTTTCTTTCATTTTGATTAATGTGCTAAATATATCACAGTGAATCTATTAATTCTTCAGCAGATTTTTCTTCTTCTATTTTTGGACTTGAACAATAAGGGCAAGTCTTTTTTTTATCTGCTTCAAATCTATATTTGCAATCTAAACAAATAAAGTTTGTCATATCTAATCTAAAAAAAATTATTATTTAAACTTTGTTAGTCTTGTCAAATTTTTTTAAATAAAATAATTTACAATTAACTTGTCACCTTTATTAAGAAGTTACAAAATAGAAAGATTTAAAAACTAATAATTTTTAAGATAAATATGGAAGAAATATTTGATGTAAAACCAAGAGACATTGTTTCAAAAGTAATTATTGCACCTTTTGATAAAGCTAAAGCAAAATTAGAAGCAGATGGATTTAGTTTGGTTTCTCTTTCACCAAATGCTCAATTAAGAATTCAAGAAGGAAAAGATGCTTATGTTTCTAAAAATGGAAATTGGACAAGAGAAGGAATTGTTTATATTCCTAATGATAACCCAAAATTAGTTAGAATTTCTCCAATTTTAGAATCAGCAAAAAAAGCTACAAAAGCACATAGACATGGAAAAGAATTTTATCCAACTAAAACACAAATAGAAAAAGCAGTTGACTCAGAAAGTTTTGAATTACCAAGAAAAAACTTTACAATTCCTACAAATAGATTTGGAGAAGAAAGTTTGACTGTATTTGCTTTTGAGGGAGAAGATAATGCAAGAAAATATGGAGAATTTTTAAAAAAAGTAGGAATAAATAAAATGCCAATTTGGTTAGTTGGTTCTAATTATGTTAATAAACAAGAAAAACCATTTGTAAGACAACTGTGGTTTAACAATTTTGGTGGTAGGTCCGAGCTTCTTGGTGGTAATGACCGGGATCTCTACTACAGTAGCAGGGTCCGTGGGATGTTGGAAACCAGCGAGAAGCTGGCGCACGAAAAATTGGTTTATATCCAGAACAAATTTAATACAAGCATTAGAAGTTTCTGGATTAACTGGAATTAAAACAAAATAGGAGTTATAAAAACTTCAATTAGTGCAGATACAAATAATATTGTTACAGCAATTATCACAAGATTTAATGCGTCTTGCAAAATGTCCCAGAATTTTTCGGTTTTTGTATCATGCCTTATTACAGCTACACTTACAATCCCCCCTGCCAAAGCCCCCACAAAATATGCTGCTATTTCAGGAAAACCATGAATCATATATCTCAATAATCCTAATGGAAGTTGGACAAGACTTGATTTTGAAAATATGCCTATGGCAGCAGCAATAACACTTGCATTCCATGCGAGAATAAATATAGCTCCTGCTCCGAATATTAGTGAGAAGACTATTGTGAAAATAAGAACATATATATTATTTGCGAAAATCATTATGGTTCTTTCTTTTGCTGTTAGAAATCCTGTTGTTTTTGAATTTCCTTCTAACTTATATTGTTCAACACAATCTGCAAAATTAGCTGGCCTGTTTATTAAACAATAAGTTTCAATCTGGGCACTAAAACTACTTGTTGATGAAAGTGCAATATACCAAAATGAAAATGCAACAACAAATCCAAGAAAAAGCCACATTAAAGCCATTAATGCTCTGCCATGTTCTTTTAAAATTCTGAAAAATCCTGTGTATTTTAAATCTGTTTCTTCTTCATTTTTTATCATGTAATACATAAAAGGCATAGAAAACATTACAGTAAAAGTAACAACAAGGATCCCAGAATATTTTGATAAAACAGCATCTTGTGAAAAAATCCAGTTTACAATTAAAATTGACAGAGAGGCATAAAAAATTCCTATTAAAAACATACTTAATGGCGCTCTTTTTGCTTTTTTCGGACTTAATAACATCTCTAACATAAAATAATTAAAGAAATATTGTTTTTAAAACTTGCTAAGTTTTTTATACTTAGTTTTCTTAATTTTTTAGAAAAAAGGGAATATGGAAACTAATATAAAAAAAATTTTAAATGATATAAAACAATTGAAAATTCAGGGGGCTACAAATATAGCAAAAGCTGGTTTGAGAGCTTATATTTTTAAGCATGATTCTAAAACAAAAAAACAGCTTATTAATGCAAGGCCAACTGAACCTCTTTTGGTTAATGTTTTAAATAAAGCAGATAAAGAAGGGCAGGAATTTATTTTAAAACATCTTGAAATAACACAAGAAAAAATAAATAAATTTGTTTTGAAGTTGATAAAAAATAATTCTGTTGTGTTTACTCATTGTCATTCTTTGAGTGTTGTGAATGCTTTGATTTATGCAAAGAAAAAAGGCAAGAAGTTTGAGGTTTATAATACTGAAACACGCCCATTGTATCAGGGAAGGAAAACTGCAACAGAGCTTGCTAAGGCAGGAATAAAGATAACTAATTTTATTGATTCAGGTGCGAGAATTGCCTTAACAAAATCTCAGGACACAAGAGATGTTGATTTGATTTTTTTTGGGGCTGATGCGATTTTGAAAAAAGGAGTGATAAATAAGGTGGGAAGTGGGATGTTTGCCGAGTCTGCTTTTTTAAATAAGATTCCAATTTATATTTTAGCTGATTCATGGAAATTTGCTAATAAAATAAAATTAGAAGAAAGAGATTTTAAAGAAGTTTGGAAAAAAACTCCAAAAGGAATTAAAATAAAAAATCCTGCATTTGAGATGATTCCGAAAAAATATGTAAAGGCAATTATTTCTGATTTGGGAATTTTGAGTTATGATAAATTTTTGAAGAATGTAAGATAATATAAACTTTTTTTAATTACTTAGAATTCTGAGCTTGCTCTAAAACTCTCTGCAATTCCATATTAATTTTTTCAATTTCAGTCAATAAACTTTGCTTGATATCTTCTAATTGCTTAACTTGTTTTTCAATAATTTTTTCTGTGTCTTTAGTTGTTTTTTTTAAGACAATACCATTGCCAATATTTACAAAAAGTTCTTTTTCAAGAGGTTTTGTTTTTATGAAAATTCCTTTTCCAAGTGAGGAAAGCATTTCTTCTTTGTGATTTTCAATTTTTTCCAAGCTTAGTTTTAGGATTTCAAATTCTGCAATTTGCTGATTTATTATTTGCAGTTGCTCTTGCATTTTTTCAGCTTCTTTTTGCAACATGTTAAATTGAAATATGTATTCTTCTTTTGTCATAAAATTTTACCGATTATATTTTTTTAAATTTTTTGGTTAGAAAATCTTCTGATTTTCTTATACTATGATTTCAAATAAATTTATGCTACTTTTAAAACTTTCCTTAGAACAGAACTAAAGAAAATAGTTAAAATTAAGTAAAACCAGAACCAGTTGAAAAATCCGAAAAATTTGAATTCCCCTATATTTGAGAAATAATCGCTGAACCATCTAAAGAATAAAATTATTGGAATTGAAGTGTAAATTAATGGTTTCATGGTTATATCAAAAGTTTTTGGAATGAATTCAAATTGTTTTTTTTGGAATTCAAGAAGTTTTTCAGGATGGTTTTTGTATTTTTGCATTTCTTTTTGCAAAATTTTCTGTTCTGCTTTTATTTTTCTCAAGGTTTCTTGGTCTGTTGTGTATTTATGGAGAAGAGTTATAATAAGTGTAATCATAAATGTAATAGTTATCATTCCTAAATTTATGTTCCAATTTAAAAGTCTGCCAACTGTTGGGTCAAGTATTATGTGAGCTAATTGGCTTATTATGGGAACACTATTCCACATACTTCCGATTACAATACCAATAATCATAACCAAAATCATTATTTTCATTCCTTTCATTTTTTATGTTTGTTTTTAAAAATGAATGCTTAAAAATTTCCTGTTTTTATTGCTTTCATTTTTTTACCTCTTTTTAAAACAAAAATTGCTTTTAAATTTATTCCATCATTTTTTTCATTGCAGGATGCATATCAACGGCATGCTGTTGGGCAATGTTTGTGTAAAATTGATGGATTATCATAACTGCAAGAAGTATTGCTGTCCCAGATGTTAGGGTTCCCAAAAGATTTGCCCCTGAGGCTAATAATCCTATTGCTGCCCCGCCCATTATTGTTAAGGGCATTATATATCTTGATAATACACTTTCTAATACTCTTTCATCTTTTCTAAATCCTGGAATTTGAAGCCCTGAGTTCATAATATTTTTTGCTTGACTTGAAGCATCCATTCCACTTGTTTTAACCCAAAATACGGCAAATATAGTTGAGAAAGTCATATAAAATAAAATGTGAGATAATGCCTGGAATATGTAAATATTTCTGAAACTTCCTGTAATTACTGCTTCAAGTATATTGACATTTGAAATCCAGAAAGCAAAGCCTGCTACAGCTCTTCCTTGTGAAAAAGTTCCGAGAAAAGTTGGGTGTCCGAGCCATCCTTCAACTAATCCTGCAAACAACTGAAGGTTGGCTGCAAGAGCAGCGGTTAAAATAACTGGGATAACACTTGCATAAAAAAATGCAAGAGGCCATCTTATTCCATAACCTCTTAGTCTGTCATATGATAATGGGATTTCTACTTTAAGTGATTGAGCCCATACAACTGCTAAGAAAATTATTGCTGTAACTGCTAAAATTGCAAAAGCATTAAAAGCTTCTGTAGGGGCTTGGTTTATAATTGATTGGATTAAAACAAGAATTTTTCCTGCGCAAGGAGTTCCAGAAAAATCCATTAAACAATTTGTTCCTCCTATGCTTATGAATTGGAACATTCCTGTAAATAATCTCCATCCAACACCTGCAGCGATGAATAATGAAACACCAGAACCAAAACCCCATTTTTCAACTAATTCATTCATGAAAACAATTGCTAATCCTCCAAGACATAGCTGGGTTATAACAATTGTTGAAAATCCTGGCATTGCTTCTAATCCTTTCATTAAAACATAAACCATTGCTTCGAAGATTATAAAAAAGAAAACCATTAATTTTTGGATTCCTTGGAAAAACTTTTTTCCTTCTGTTGTTGAAGTGTCAATGTTTATAATTTGGCTTCCAACTAAAAGCTGAAGAATAATTGAAGCCATTACTATTGGACCTATACCAAGCGAGATTATGCTTCCAAAATCTGTTCCAAGTATAATTGCGAGATATTGGAATCTTTCCAGAGCATTTTTAGCTAAACCATAAAGAGGAACATTTGCAAGGATAAAAAAAGAGACAAGAACAATCAGTGTCCACTTTAGTTTGACATTAAAACTAAGTCTTTTTTCTAAAGGACCTTTTATTTCTGGAAGGTTTTTTAATATGTTCATGAATTGCATTTTATAATTTGAAGAGAGAAATTGATTTTATAAAGGTTTTTAAAATGGTTGTGATAATTT
>JAHIRT010000064.1 GCA_018818285.1 Nanobdellota archaeon | reverse complement strand
TTCCTTAAATAAACATTATAATCTGCAATATGTTTACCAGTAATGCTGTGTATGGGAAAAACCGCATTATAAAATATTAAGTTGCCTTCTTTTACAACATTAAAATCAACACCTTCATATTCAAAATGTCTCACTGAACTGATAAATAAAAAAACAATAATTCCCCCAAAGATAAATATCCCCAATCCAATAAAAATATTCTTTAATGTTCTATTTTGCTTTTCAAGTTCTTCTTTACTAATCTTCGGCTCTTCATCTTTTGCTTCATTTATTTTTTTTTTCTTGTTCATATTAATATCTCTCTATTGGCATTTATAAATTTTATTATACTCTAATTCCAAACACATTAAATAAAAATTCGTCAGTAGTTTTAGTCAGATTCTCTTTTTGTCCTTGGATAAATACACAATTTTTATTTTGAACTATTTCTGTATTATTGTCTTCCCTGATTATAATAAAATTATTCTCACAATTTTTAACCGGGAAATCTGCATCGCATTCCGACGTTTTATTAAAAATATCCGCACTTTCATTTAAACAAGCAGGTTGCACTCGCTGAACAATTTGGTTTTCATAAAAAAAATTCCTCAATATTTCTACTTCTGCTTCATCATCTTCTGAATAAACATAAAGTGGCTTACCTTCATAACTATTAAAATAATTCAATTCAGAATCAATCTCTTCAACTTGTTCAGGATTATTCCTAAAAACAAAATTAAAATTCCCCCTGCTTGCAAACCAAAAACCATTCTGTTCCACAAATTCAATACCGTTATATTCTACATCCTTTTTATCTTTATCCTGCCCAAATGAATTAACTATCACCCCAAAAACACTTCCAAACATAACAAACACCAAAATAATCCCAACAATCATTTGGGTCCTTTTTTGTTTTTTTGCCTCACTGGATTTAGTTCTTATTTTTTCCATGAATTAAAACTTATTTTACAATATAAAAACTTTTACAATATCTTTTATAAACATTAATAGGTTAATAATAAAATGAATCAAGGAATCAGTCTTTGCATGATTATCAAAAATGAAGAAAATATTTTAGAAGATTGCCTAAATTTAATTAAAGATTTGGCAGATGAAATAATAATTGTAGATACAGGTTCAACAGACAAAAGCAAGGAGATAGCAAGGAGATTTACAGATAAAGTTTTTGATTTTAAGTGGGATAATAATTTTAGCGATGCTCGTAATTTTGCCATTTCAAAAGCTACACAAAAATGGATTTTGAGTTTTGATGCAGATGAAAAAATAGCAGAAAAAGACAAGCAGAAAATTAGAAATTTAATCTCTCAAAATGAGGCAGATGCTTATTTATTTAATTGGAGAGATTATACAAATGATTCTCGAACAGAAGGATGGGCTACTTCTCAGGGAGATGAATATGAAGAAAGCAAAATAGCAACAGGTTTTGGTGTGGATAAAGTTTTGAGATTTTTCAAAAACAAAAAAGAATATTTTTTTGAAGGGATTATCCATGAAACCCCTCATGCATCTATAGAAGAAAATAAAGGAAGAGTTCTTGATACAGATATTATAATGCATCATTTTGGAAGTTTAAACAAAGAAAAATTTCTCGACAAGAAAAAGATGTACTCTGATTTGTTAAAAGAAAGATTAAACAAAAAAGATTTTTCAGAAAAGACAGAAGATTATATCTGCTACGAGCTTGCCAAAGAATTGACTAATTTGGAAAAAAATCAAGAGGCAATATATTATCTTGAGAGAGCAATTGAAATTAATGAAAGATTAGAATATCTTCATGCTTTAGGTTCATTATATCTTCTTGAAAATGATTTGGAAAAAGCCGAGAGAATTTTTAAAAAAATTGCTCCCTTAGAACCAAAAGACCCTCATGTTCACCATAATTTAGGAGTTATATATGCTAAAAAAAACGACTATAACAAGGCAATAAGAAAATTTGAAAAAGCAATAAAATTAAATCCTAATTTCGCAATTGCTCATTTTAATCTTGGACTTGTTTATAGAAATAAAAGTAAAAAACAAAGAATGAACGAATGTTTTGAAAAAGCAATTAATCTTAATCCAGAATATAAAAAGAAAATTTCTTCTAATTAAAATAGTTCTCGCCAGTCAATAAAAAAAAGAAAGAAAAGGAGAACCGAAGTTCTCCGTTTAAATAAAATAAATTCTACCTAAGCAGTTTCAGTTGTAACTAAAGTTGCACTTGTAGATGAAGTACCTTTGTATTCTTTGCTTGTATCAAGAGCCTGATTCCTTAAGTAAGTAGCAGCATTAACAGTGTCTGCAGCGTCGTAACCTGCAACTAATAATGCGAACTTGCCTATACTAGGACTAGCATATCCCTTAATCAAGAACTCTCCTGTTCCTACATTTGTTGCAGTTGTCCAAGCAGCACCACAAGATGCGCCTCCAACTAAGCTAGCAGCAGCTGAATTAATACAGCTTCCACCAACAACAATCAAATTCTTTGAAGCAACAGAACTAACTTCACTATCCTTAACAAGAATATCTCCTATCTGACTTGCGCCTCCAGCACTTGTTCCAGCAGTAATACTCGCGTCAACTTCTGCTATGTATACATCAGCATACATTTGCTTTTTACCATAAGATAAACTAGCTATATGGATATTTGTATCTGTCTGGTCTCTTAATGCATAAGTACCATAAGCAGTCAAATAA
>JAHIRT010000063.1 GCA_018818285.1 Nanobdellota archaeon | reverse complement strand
GGGGTGGATTTCCCAGGAAAAATTTGCAATAGCATTGTTCTGACAAAATTTCCTTTTCCAAATGTAAGTTCTCTTTTCTGGAAAATTTTAAAAAGAACAATGCCCCAACATTATAGCAAATTTTATATGGACAAAGCAAGACGAGAATTTTTACAAAGAATTTATAGGGGGCTTCGTTCAGAATCAGACTGTATTTATTTATTATCTCCAGATATTCGAGTGTTTGAAATGATTTAACCAAATTTACTATCTTTCATAAATTTCAAAAATTCCCAACCTTCCTTACCTCTGATTTCTATTTTAATTTCTTCTTCCAATTCTTTACAAAATTCAGCTTCCTCTACTCCTCCAAAACCCATACCATAAATTTTTTTCATTTTACAATTAGAATCACAATAAACAATTTTACTAAAAACTTCATCTATTTTCACCATCATGAAATCAGGAAGATTACCCAAACTTTTCATTTCTTCTATATTTTCTTTTACTAATTTAATGCAATCCTGGTTATTTGAACAGGATATCGTAGTTCCCTGAACATCATTAGAAATGCAGACTCTCAAGGTTTTGAAAACATGAAAATTATAAAAGTATACTGCAATTACTAAACAAATGATTACAAATATTAAGAAAACACAAAAGAATATTTTTATTAATCCCATATAAACAAGAAAAGAACATAATTTATAAATCTTTAATTCTTATACTAAAAATGAACAAATGTGAAAAATGCAGTTATGAAGATTCAAATAATTTAAAAAGATTTGACAAGTTATTATGTAAAATATGTGCTCAGTTTTCTCCAGACAACAAAGAAGATTTTGAAAAATATATTAATGAAAAATTAGATTGGCAGACTTTAGAAAGCTTTAGAAAATTTCAAACAAATAAAAATTTTATTGGAATGGAAAAAAAAGTAAAACAAGGAAATGTGATTTCAAGAGCACCTTTTGGATACAAGATTGAAAATAAAAAATTAGTTTTAGATTTGGGAAAAAAATTAAAAGTTCAGAAAATTTTTATGGATTTTCTTGAAAAAGATATAAGCTTAAACAAATTATCAAAAGAGCATGGATTTTCAGTCAATGGAATAAAGAAGATTCTAAGAAATTTCACCAATATTGGAAAAGTTAAATTCAATGGACAAATTTTACAAGGAAATCATGAACCAATAATCTCATCAGAATTATTCAACAAAGTTCAGAATAAATTAGAGGGTTTAGGAATAAAATAAGCTTATTATTATATATGCTGGTTTATTATTATTTTTATAAACTAAAAATTCTTTTAATTTTTATGGCAAAAGAGGAAAGAAGTTTGCATAGAAGGGCACTTGAAGTATTAAGATTACATCCTGAAATAATTGGACTCCAAAAGAAGGAGGTTTTAACATCATCTGTAGAGGTGGCCTTATTTAAAAGAGGTTCATTTTATACTTCTGTTGATTTGATTTATTGGTTAAAATCCAGAAAAGTTGTAATAGTCGAATACAAATCAAATGGAGAAAAGAATCTTAAAGAAAGAGGAGAGGGCCAGTTAGAAAAATCAGTTGATTTTTATCAAAAAGAAATATGTGTTCCGGCTGAAGGAAGATTAATTACAGGAGATTCTTATCCTATTTTAAGAAATAAATTACCTACAAAAAAAATCAAGTAGACCTCCAAGATATAAAAACCACCCAGTAAAAAGAAAAAATTAATTACCTCTTACTACTCTGTCTTGCTGCCCTCGCCTTGCTGTCCCCTGGTTTATAAACTTCTTTTCTTCTTGTATCTGCAACTAAAAGATTTCTGTCATAATCAAGATATGCTTTTTCTAATTCTTTTGATTTGCTTGTCTCGACAAGAGCTCTTGCAATAGCAAGTCTTGATGCTTCAATCATAGATTCCTGCCCTCCTCCTTTTGTTGTAACAGAAATATCGTAGTTTATCTTTCCTAATATTTCCTTTGCTATTCTTAATGGTTCCTCAATTATCAATCTTCTTATGCCTTTTAGTAATTCATAAGGTCTTTTGTTAATTATAATTTTACCACTTCCAGTAGTTATCATTGCTCTCGCTACACACCTTTTTCTCTTTCCTGACACAATAATTTTTTGTTCATTCATTTTAAAAATTTCCAGTGCTTTCAGTTCCCCCCTTTAGCATACTACTTATTTTTCTAAGACTTATTCCTGTATTGCCTTTTCCAGATTTTATCATTTTTTTATTTTTAAATTCTTCTGGAATCTCATTATAGCATCTAATTTCCTTAAAAATTTCCCTTCCTCTACCCTTTTTATTGGGTATCATTCCCTTGATTGTTCTTTTTAATATTCTTTCAGGTGTTGAAGGAAAATTTGGTCCTTTTTGAGCACTCCCACCTCTCGCTCTTCTTTGGTTGTATTTTTCAATTATATTTTTCATGTTACCTGTAATAATTACTTTATCAGAATTTACAATTATTATTTTCTTTCCTTTTAATGATTCTTTTGCACAATAACTTGCAAGCCTTCCTAAAACTGCATTCTCTCCATTTATTATAACTTCTTCACTCATTTTAAAAATTTCCCTTTAATATTTTTATCCCCTTTGCATTTGGATTTAATTTAATTTCCTCTAAGATTGATACAATTTCACATTTTTTCTCTTTAAGTTTTTCTTCAGCTTGTTTTGAAAATGAAAATGCAACAACCCTTAGTTTTTTACTAATCTCTCCAATACTTAAAACTTTTCCAGGAATAACAATTGTATCTCCTTCTTTGCTTTCTTTTTCTATATCTTCTAAATTTTTCACAATTTTATTCGGTGAAGCCAAAATCTCTGCCACTCCAACCCATTCAAGATGTTTCTTAGATTGAATTATAGTCTTAACTAATTTAAGATTTGTTTTTCTTTTCATTTGTTTTTCTATCTTAGTTTTGCTTTTCATTTTTTTAATTTTATAAAACAAGCAGAAGTCTAACTTCTGCTAACGCATTTAACTCGCAGATAAAATTCCCAACAAAGTTTGGTTTATAAAGTTTGTGTTCTCAAATAATTTTTAGATATCTTAAAGGAAAGTTAACAAGAAAATCTTTTATGGATTTTTGAAAATGTGGGAGCCGAGTGCAGTTAACTAGCAAATAAAATTACATTGAGATTTTAATGCGGGAAGAAGGATTTGAACCCTCGCAGGCACTAAGCCAATAGGTTTCTCAAAGCTAATGCATAATAACTTTTTATTTGTTTTATGAGTTTGCTTTCCTTAGCCTATCCCGTTTGACCGCTCCGGCATTCCCGCTTAAAAAATCAAATTAGGAAGAGTATAAAAAACTTTAGAAAATAAGCGAAGACAACTTTATGTTTTTCCCGCTTGTAGGCGAGTACAGACATAAACATAATTAGCTTAACTTCTGTGTTCGGAATGAGAACAGGTGTTTCCTAATTACTATGGCTGTCTTCAAGAGTATTATAAAAAAAGGGTTTTTAAAGTTTGTTATATAAAGTTTTATATGAAAAACAAATTAACTAAAAAAGAAGTTGAAAAGAAAATTGAAGATTTTTTTATAAATATAAAGAATAAAAAACCAGAACAGATAAAGAAGATTAAGAGATTAGCTATGCATTATAAGATTAAATTAAAAGACAAGAAAAAAATGTTTTGTAAAAAATGTTATTCTAATAAATTAAAAACAGAAAGCATAAAGAAATGCATGAAAAAAGTAAGGTGTTGTGGATGTGGGAAAATCATTAGATGGAAAGTCAAGTAAATTAGATTGTAAATTAACTAAGAAAATATTAACTATTGTTAATTAAAACTTCTTAAATTTCGCAACTTCATCAATTAAATCAACTTGCCCTAAAAACATTGCCCTGCAACAATATCTTTCTACTCCAAGTTCCTCTAAAATTTTTAGAGGTTCTTTTCCTTCGGTTATTTGTTTCTTAAATTCTGGATAAAGATGTGCAATTGGTTTGTTGCAACTAAAGCATCTAATTGGAATTATCATGATATTATGTTAAGAAAAAGCTTTATAAAGTTTATTATGCAAGGATTTTAAGAGGTGTTAGCCTCAGAACCTTATTCTGAGAGAAAAAATGAATTCAATAATTCAATTTAAAAATGTGCATAAAGATTATGAAATGGGTGATTCAATAGTTAGTGCTGTAAATTCTGTGAATATTGATATTAAAAAAGGAGACTTTGTTGCTATAATTGGGCCAAGTGGTTCTGGAAAATCAACAATGATGAATCTTGTTGGAGCTCTTGATTTAGCAACAGAAGGAGATATTTTTCTTGATGGACAAAATATTGAACATTTAGAGGAATCAGAACTTGCGCAAATAAGAGGAAAGAAAGTTGGTTTTATATTCCAGACATTTAATTTAATTCCAACTTTAACTGCCTTGGAAAATGTTATGCTTCCTATGATGTTTCAAGAATATAGTTCTGAGGAAAGAAGAGAAAGAGCTGAAAAATTGTTAATAGAAGTTGGATTAGAAAAAAGATTTAATCATTTGTCAAACGAATTATCTGGGGGAGAAAGACAAAGAGTGGCTATTGCAAGAGCTCTTGCTAATAATCCAGAGGTTATACTTGCAGATGAGCCAACAGGAAATCTTGATTCAAAAACCGGAAAAGAAATAATAGAAATGTTTACAAGACTGAATAAACAGGGAAAAACGATTATTATGGTTACTCATGATTTAGAAATTGCAAAAAAAGCAAAGAGGATTATAAGGTTAAAAGATGGGAGAGTTCAAGAATGAGTGAATTTCTGAGTTGTTTCAGAGATTATAATTTTGTGTTCATTTAATAATAGAAACATTTATAAAAGATGAGATAAATAAATTAAAATGAAAACACAAATATTTATGGGAAGTTTTGTATTAATCTTAATTTTAAATTTAGTTTTAGTGTCAGCTTTAGTTGTAAGTGATGTGAATTATGGAGAATTATTTCCTGGACAAGAAACAGATTTAACTATATCAGTCAAAAATACTCTTGAAGAAGATATTGAAGAAGTTTCTTTTAATTTAGATTTTACTAACTCTGTTTTTACACCTGTAGGTGGTTCTGAAAAAAATTTTGATGAAATAAGAGAAGATAAAACAAAAGACTTTAATTTTAGAATTAAAGCTGGAAATGATGCAAGTCCAGGAGATTATCAAATTCCATATAAAATTAGTTACAAGGATGGAACAGATAAAACTGGAACAATTGGAATAATCATAAAAGGAAAAGCAGAATTAATTGTTACATTAAATACAGAAAATAATGTTGTTGGAAACAATGGCAAAATTTTATTGAAGATAGTTAATGTTGGTTTTGCTGATGCAAAATTTGTTTCAGTAGAAGTTTCTCCTTTTGGATATGTTTTGCTCTCTGAGCAAAAAGTGTATATTGGAACTATTGGTTCTGATGATTCAGATACAGCTTCTTTTGATGTTATATTTAATAATAAAAATGCAAGATTTAGTTCAGTAATCAAATACAGAGATTTTGACAATCAAGAAAAAATAGAAAATATTGATTTGCCAATAAATATTTATACAACAGAAAAAGCAATTGAATTAGGGATAATAAAAAAGAGCAATACACCAACATATGCAGGTGTAATTTTTGTTTTATTGATTTTGTGGTGGATGTGGAGAAAGCTTAAAAGAAAGAAAAAGTTAAGGGTAAGTGAGAGAGGTTAGAATGAATCATTATTTTTTTCTTGCATTTAATAATCTTAGAAGAAGAAAGCTGAGAAGCTGGCTTACTATTCTTGGAATTTTTATTGGAATAGCTTCAATAGTTGCTTTTATAACTCTTGGGCAGGGCTTAGAAAACTACATTAATGAACAATTTGAGCAGGTTGGAACAAACATAATCATGATTATGGGCAAGGCAGGCTCAGTTGTGAGCCCAATAGCTTCTTCAATAAGTGAAAAACCCCTTACACAAAAAGATGTTGATTTAATCAATAAAATAAGTGGAGTTGATATTGCATCTGCTATGATTATGTACCCCACTCAAATTAAATTTGGAAAAGAAACTGAGGGATTATTTCTTTATGGAATGGAACCAGGAGATATAGACAAATTATTTGGGCATCTTTCTTCATTTAAAATAGACAAAGGAAGACAATTAAAAGAAAGTGATAAATATGTTGCAGTTGTGGGCTCAAGATTTAATGAGATTTATAAAAAAGAAATTGATATTGGAAGCAAAGTTGAGATTGATAAAGAGGAATTTAAAATTATTGGAATTTTAAAGTCAATTGGAAATCCTCAAGATGACAAGTCAATCTATGTTCCAAATGATATTTTAAGAGAAATAACAAATGAACCGGATAAAGTTTCAATGATTTATGTTCAAACAGAAAAAGGAAAAGCAGAAGAAACAGCAAAAAGAATTGAAACAAAGATGAGGAAAGACAGAGATGAAAAAGAAGGTGAGGAAAGTTTTTCTGTTTCAACATCTGAACAGCTGCTTGAGACTTTTGGAAATATTTTAGGTGTAGTTCAGGCGGTTTTTATTGGAATTGCAGCAATTTCTCTTTTAGTTGGAGGAATTGGAATTATGAACACAATGTATACATCTGTTTTAGAAAGAACAAAGGAAATAGGAACAATGAAAGCTGTTGGAGCAAAAAACTCAGATATATTATTTATATTCTTAATTGAGTCGGGATTAATTGGGTTTATTGGTGGTTTGATTGGTTTGATTTTAGGAATGGGCATCAGCAAAACAGTGGAATATGTTGTGGTTAATTTTTATGGAATAACTCTTTTAAAAATAATTTTTGAGCCAACTATGATTTTTTTTGTTTTGGGATTTAGTTTTATTGTTGGTTGTATTGCTGGAACACTTCCTGCTTTTCAGGCAAGCAAATTAAAACCTGCAGATGCTTTGAGGTATGAATGATTAAGAAAAGATTTAAAAACTAATTTAATCTCAAAATGTATTCTAAGAAAAAAGAGGAAAAATCTATGAAAAAATGCATTTATTGTGGTTGTGAAATTCCAGATGAAAGTGTAATTGATTTTTGCTCTTCTTGTGGAAAAAAAGCATTTAGTGAAAAAATGCTGAATGCGATTATTGAAAACATGACTAAAGCAAAGGAAAGGGGAGATATAAATCAGGGGAATGTATGTCAAAATAAAGAAGAACCATAAATATTTCTATTTGCAAATTAATTACAAAAAGCTTATAAAGCATAAAAATTACTTAGGAAATGAATACTGAAGAGGAGTATTAGTTATAACTATATAAATCAAAAATGGCAAAAAGCAAAAAAATAAGAGAAAAAGGAAAATTAAAGTTAGGAAGAATTTTCCAAGAATTAAATAATGGAGACCGGGTTGCTGTAATAAGGGACCTTTCTGAAGAAGGAAATTTCCCAGAAAGAATTCAGGGAGAAACAGGAATCATTGATGGAAAACAAGGAAAGGCTTATATAGTAAAAATAAGTGTTTCAAACAAGGAAAGATTGTTTATAATTAAACCAAATCATTTGAAAAAACTATGATAAATGAAATGAAATTATTGAGTTTAACAGAAACAAAAGATATAGTGGATGCTACAAAAGAAAACGCCGAATTAAAGGTATTTTTGGCAAAAATCACAAAATTAAGCAAAGAAAAATCTGAAGAAATGCGAAAACAAATTGAAGAGCTTCAAATTTTAAAGGTTAAGAAAGAACATATTGTTAAAATAATTGATTTATTGCCTCAAGATTCTTCAGATTTAAATAAAATTTTTGTAGATGTTAGTTTAAATGAAGATGAAATTAATAAATTGCTTGATACAATTAAAAAGCATATATAAAAAAAATGGAAAAAGAAGAATATGCAATGATCTTAGATTATCTGCCTTATGGAGATCCTTTAGAAGGAAAAATGAATCCTATAGCTCAGGCTGTTGGAGAAAAATTAACACTTCTAGAACTTGTTCCACGAAGAGGAATAACTTTAGAACCTAAGCAAAGAGTTTATATTGGAGAAGGTAAAAGAGAAGAAGTATATTATATCTTAGGAAGATTACCAAAAGAAAAATTAACTGAAAATGCAAAAATTTATTTAGAAGATTTTATAAAACAAATAGTTAATGAAAGAGAATCTGAATTTGTTGATTTTTTTAATAAAGCTGAGGCAGTAAATATGAGAGTGCATCAATTGGAACTACTTCCTGGATTTGGTAAAAAACATACAAGTGAAATTCTAAAGGAAAGGGAAGAAAAACCTTTTGAAAGTTTTGATGAGATAAAAAAAAGAATCCCGAGTTTACCTGATCCAAAAAAAGCAGTAGAAAAGAGAATTATGGAAGAATTTACAGAAATAAAAAGGCATAATTTATTTGTAAAATGAAAACAGGAAATTTTCAAAAATCAAAAATGCACCACCGCCCAACAAAAGAGGTTGCCTTGATAAGAGTATTTTTAATAAAATGAAAACAGGAAATTTTTAAGAAAATGAAAGATAAAAAAGAAATCCATTTAGGAGAGAGCATAATAAGAATTTTGTCTACAGATATCCCTGGAAATAAAAATATTTATTCTGGGATTACAAGAATAAGGGGGATTTCATGGAGTCTTTCTAATGCTATTTGCAATAAATTGAAAATAGACAAGAACAAAAAAATTTCAGAACTAAGTAAAAAAGAAATAGAGGATATTTCCAAGTTTATAAAAAGTTCAGATATTCCTGAATTTGTATTAAATAGAAGAAAAGATTTTGAGAGTGGAAAAAGTGAGCATTTAATTGGAACTGAACTTGAATTAAAAGAAGAGTTTGATATTAAAAGAATGAAGAAAATTAAAAGTTATAAGGGAGTAAGGCACATAACAGGAAGGCCTGTAAGAGGGCAAAGAACAAAGAGTCACTTTAGAAAAAATAAAACACTTGGTGTTTCAGCTAAAAAAGTAAAAAATAAGGGAAGTTAAAATGACATGGATAAGAAAGAAAAAAAGATACAGCAGGCCAAGAAAATTATTTGATAAATTAAGAATAGATGAAGAAAAAGAATTAAAAAAACAATATGGTCTAAAAAATAAAAAAGAGTTATGGAAAGCTGAAGCATCAATTGAAAGAATAAGAAATCAAGCAAAGAATCTTGTTACAGCAAGTAAAGAAAAACAAGATATCCTTTTTAATAAACTAAATAAAATGGGATTTAAAGTAGAAAAAACAGCAGATGTTTTAGATTTAAAAAAAGAAGATTGGTTAAAAAGAAGGCTTCAAAGCATGATTGTTTCAAAAAAATTAGCAAAATTAAAAGAAGCAAGGCAATTGATAGCACATAAACATGTAACAATAAATGGTAGTATAGTGAATGTTCCAAGTTATGTTGTTAATGTTGATGAAGAAGATAAAATTAAAGTTAATAAACCTCAAATCAAAAAAATTATAGAAAAAAAAGAATTAAAATTAAAGGAAAATAAAAATGATTAAAGAAGAAAGAGAGGGAATAGCACATATTTTTACTTCATTTAATAATACAATTGTTCATATAACAGACTTATCTGGGAGTACGATATCAAGAGTTTCTGGAGGAATGATGACAAAACAATCAAGGTTAAGGGCAAATCCTACTGTTGCCATGTTTGTTGCAAAAAAAGCTGCAGAAGTTGCACAGAGTGTAGGAATTAAAAGTTTGTATGTTAGAGTTAAAGCAAAAACAGGAAATACGTCTCCGGGACCAGGAGCACATGCTGCAATAAAAACCCTTGGAAAACAAGGACTTAAAATAATAAGCATAATTGATGTTACAAAAATTCCGAGAGGTGGGCCTAAAGTAAAAGGTGGAAGAAGGGGGAGGAGAGTATAGATTTTTAAACTAAATCTGTTGGATAATAAAATGAAAACCACAAAAAAAACACCAGAAAAAGTTGAATTTGTTGAAGAAATTAGTGAAAGTTTAGCCAATGCAATAAGAAGAAGTGCATCTGAAATTCCAATTCTTGCTATAGATGAAATTGAATTTATTAAAAATGATTCTGTTTTATATGATGAAGTTCTTGCCTTGAGATTAGGCTTAATTCCATTAAAAACTCCAAAAGATATGATTATTAGAGAAAAATGCAGTTGTAAGGGAAAGGGTTGTAGTAAATGCAGTATTCAATTAAAAATATGTGAAAAGGGGCCTTGCGTTGTTTATTCAAAAAGTATGAAAGGAAAAACAGAGGCAGTTTATGCTGAAATTCCTATTGTAAATCTTGTCCAAAACCAAGAACTTGAATTAATAGCAACTGCAAAAATCGGAACAGGAAAAGAACATACAAAATTTTCTCCAGGATTAGTTTATTACAGAAATGTTGCTGAAATTGAAACAGACTCAAATTGTGACTCGTGCAAAGAATGTGTGGAAGCATGCCCTCAAAAAATATTAAAAATTAATAAAAATAAAATTGAATTTATTGATAAATACAAATGTGATTTGTGTGAATCTTGTGTTGAAGAATGCAAAAAACATGGAAAAAACTGCATAAAAATAATTCCTGGAAAAGAGATTGCTTTTTTTATTGAATCTTGGGGGCAAATTCCAGCCGAAGAAATTTTTTATCAAGCAGTGAAAATTATAAAAAATAATTTAAATCAATTAAAGTAAAGTTTAATTATGGTGTTCTTGTATATTAATTATAAGTTATTCGGCGGGAGTGCCGGAGTGGTCAAACGGGATGGACTCAAGATCCATTGGCTCAGTGCCTACAAAGGTTCAAATCCTTTCTCCCGCATTGTTTGCTATTGAACAAAGTGAAATAGCATTAATCAAAATTATAGCAAAACAATTAAAAAACAGCAATTCTAATATTAAAGATGGTAAAAAGAATTAAAAGAACAATATCTCAAAAAATAAAATCAAGAGCAAGAAAAACTTTGAATAGAAAAATATCAAGAAAAATTCAGAGTTATGTAATAGACACCTCAACTATAATCAACAAATTTTTCCCTTTTTTAATAAAAAAAGGGGTTAGAGGCAAAATTATAATACCTAATGCAGTTATGGCAGAACTTGAAAATCTCGCAAATAAAGGAAAAGAAGAAGGTTTTATTGGTTTAGAACAAGTATCTAAAATGCACAAAATACAAGGAATAAAAATTTCCTTTCAAGGAAAAAGGCCAAATGAAATGCAAATTAGATATGCAAAATCAGGAGAAATAGATGCTTTAATAAGAGAAGTAGCTTTAAAATTTAGAGCTGTTTTAGTCACTTCAGATTTAGTGCAAGCAAAATCAGCTCAAGCTTATGGTTTGCAAATTATTTATTTGAAACCAAGATATGAAAAACCAAAAAAGAAAAGTTTATTTTCAAGGTTTTTAAAAAGATAATTTTTTAACTTAGTTTTTTCTAATTATTAAATGCACCTGTAGCTCAGTTTGGATAGAGCACTTGCCTCCTAAGCAAGGGGTCAGAGGTTCAAGTCCTCTCAGGTGCATCACAAACTTTTAAAACACATTCTTTATATATTATTAAGCGTTGGTAGTATAATGGTTCGTATAACTGGTTTCCAACCAGTTGATCCGGGTTCAATTCCCGGCCGACGCATTTGATTTAACAAAGAAGATTAAATCAGGAAATCAGACGCACATTAACCACAAAAACAAATTAAAATGCAAGAAGAAAATTTAATAAAAGGAAAAGATTTAGAAATCAGGCTTGATAATAGCTCTTTAGTATTTCAATATGGGAATCTGATAGAAGCATTTAGAATGCCTTTAACACTACTTGGATATAATTTAAAAAAATATCAAACAATTCCTGAAGAAGCAGAAGTCTTAAGAAAAAGAGATTATCAAACAACAAAAGAACTTTGGGGGAAAATTTCTGGATTTTGTAAAAATCACCACCTTCCAATAAACATGCTTTATGGAAGAAAAATAACTTTAAGGACATAAAATGGAACAAGAACAAATTAAAAATAAAAACTGGCATGATAAATATTACAAAATCTTATTAGTAATACCAGCAATCTTACTATTAATTTCTTTAATTTCTTTATTTATTTTTTATCAAAAAACAGGAGATATAATTAACAGAGATGTGAGCCTTAAAGGCGGAACTTCAATAACTGTTTTTTCTCAGACAAATTTAGATGAACTGAAAGTATTTTTATCTGAAAAATTTCAGGATTTTAATGTAAGAGAAATTTCTAATTTAAAAACAGGACAGCAAGAAGCATTTATTGTGGAAGTTTCAGATGAACCTGAAAATGTTAAAAAAGTTTTAGAAGACTATCTTGGATTTAATTTAAATGAAAAAAACTCAACAATAGAATTTACAGGAAGTAGCATGGGGCAGGGATTTTACAAACAATTAAGAACAGCGATTATTATTGCATTTATATTAATGTCTTTAGTAGTTTTTTTTATTTTCAGAACCTTTGTTCCAAGTCTTGCAGTAATTCTGTCAGCCCTCGCTGATATTTGCATGTCTTTGGCTCTTGTTAATTTTCTTGGAATAAAACTCTCTGCTGCAGGAATTATTGCATTCTTGATGCTTATTGGTTATTCTGTTGATTCAGATATTCTTTTAACAACAAGAATTTTAAAAAGAAAAGAAAACTCACTTAATTCAAGAATTTTTGAAGCATTTAAAACAGGGCTCACAATGACTTTAACATCTTTGGTAGCTGTCTCAATTTCACTTATAATCGTCATTTCTTTTTCAAATACACTTTCACAGATTTTTACAATCTTAGTTATTGGACTTTCATTTGATTTAATAAACACATGGATTGCAAATCTTGGAATACTTAAATGGTATGCTGAGAAAAGAGGAATAGAATGAAAATTGGTTTTAAACTTTGGGTTTTAATATTTTTTCTTTTTCTGTCTTTGTTAGCAATATCTCCATCATTTAAATCAGGGATAATAATCAAAACAATAGAAAAAAACTCATCTGCTTTAGAACAAGGATTAAAACAAGGAATGATAATTGAAAAAATAGATTCTCAGGAAATCAAAACAATACAAGATTATAATAATGCAATAAGCGAGATATTCTCCCAAGACAGCAGTTCTTTTAAAAAAGTTTTATTTCTAACAGATGAAGGAGAAATTATATTATATACTGATAAAACTCCTGAAATTACTGTTGCCCAAATACCAAGAACAAAAATAAAAACAGGATTAGATTTAAGTGGAGGTGCAAGAGCATTAATCCAACCATCTAATATATCTGTTTCAGCATCAGAAATATCAGACTTAATTGCTATAACACAAGAAAGATTTAATGTTTATGGAATTTCAGATATAAGCATTCGTCCAGTAAAAGATTTAGAAGGAAATAATTTTATGCTTGTTGAAATAGCAGGAGCAACTCCCACAGACTTAAAAGAACTTATAGGAAAACAAGGAAAATTTGATGCAAAAATAGGAAATCAAACTGTTTTTTCAGGAGGAAAAGAAGACATAGGAGGAGTTTGCAGAAATGATGCAACTTGCTCAAGAATAGAATCCTGTTTTCAAACTCAAGAAGGAGAAGCATGCAGATTTTCTTTTGTTGTTTATTTAAGTGAGTCAGCAGCTAAAAGACATGCGAACATAACTTCAGAACTTGGTGTTAATATAACTGAGCAGGGAAGATATCTTGAAAAAAAATTAGACCTTTATCTTGATGATGTTCTTGTAGACTCTTTGTTTATTTCAGAGGATTTAAAAGGAAGAATAACAACTCAAATAGCTGTTTCTGGTTCTGGTTTTGGAAGCACAACAGAGCAGGCATTTAATAATGCCAAAGAAAATATGCACAAACTTCAAACAATTTTAATCACTGGAAGCCTTCCATATAAATTAGAGATAGTCAAACTTGACACAATTTCCCCAATATTAGGACAAAAATTCATAAATTACCTTTTGCTTGCAGGTCTCTCATCTTTACTTGCTGTTGCATTAATTGTCTTTATAAGATACAGAAATTTCAAATCTTCAATAGCTATTTTACTTACAAGTTTTTCTGAGATATTTATAATTTTAGGATTTGCTTCACTTATCAAATGGAATCTTGATTTAGCAAGTATTGCAGGAATACTTGTTGTTATAGGAACAGGAGTTGACCAGCAGATTATTCTTATAGATGAATCCCGCTCAAAAACACAGGCAGGCATAACAGAAAGAATAAAGAGAGCTTTGTTTATTATTGTTGGAGCTTATTTCACTTCTCTTGCAGCATTAATTCCTCTTTACTGGGTAGGGGCAGGATTATTAAGAGGATTTGCAATAACAACTATAATTGGAATTACAACAGGTGTTTTAATAACACGCCCTGCTTTTGCAGAAATATTAAAGAGAATTGAGGGGTAATCTATTTACTAAAAAATACAAAATGTTCCCAAAACAACATATCATAATTAATTTTATAGTTTCTCTAATTTTACTTTTAGTTCTCAAACCATTTTATGTTTTAATTTTTTTCCTTGCTTCTTTTTTAATTGACATCGACCATTATTTCTATTATATTTTTGAAAAGAAAAATTTCTCATTAGGAAAAGCTTACAGATGGCACACATTAAATAAAGCAAGAATAAAGAAAATGTCTCCTGAAGAAAGAAAAATTCATTATAAGTTTATTTTAATTTTCCATGGAATTGAACCTCTTTTAATTTTGATTCTATTGTCAAAATTTTATCCTATAATTTTTTTCATTTTCCTTGGATTTACTGCACATTTAATTGAAGATTTATTTGAGCACATACCACTTGGCTTGTTCAAGAAAAAATTCTTTTTAAGTTATTCAATCTACAAACATTTTAAATAGTAATTTTTTTATGTTTTTTGATGATATTAAAAATTCTCGGCAGTTTAGATATTTTAACTGCAGTTATATTCTGGCTCTTTGCAATCTTTGGAATATTCCCCTCATACATTGTTACAATTCCTGCAGTTTATTTATTAATCAAAGGAATTTTCTTTTTAATCTCCCAAGATATAGCAAGCATAATAGATGTATTCTGTGCAATTTTGATTTTTGCATCTTTTTCATTTGCCCTGCCCAAATTTTTAATTATTTTAATAACCTTATTTTTAATTCAAAAAGGGATATTTAGTTTATTATCCTAAAATCTTCAAGCATTTTTTAGGATTTTAAGAGTATGAATAAACTATTTTATTGAATATCATAATCTTTAAATACCCCTCTTTAAATTTATCTCTGAGATGGATGAAAAAAAGCTCAATGTTGCTATTGTTGGTTGTGGTTATTGGGGTCCAAATTTAATAAGAAATTTTTCTCAACTACCAGAAGCAAATCTTTCTAAAATCTGCGACTTAGATAAAAATAAGCTTGAAGAAATAAAAAAACAATATCCCACTATTGAAACAACCGACAGTTATGATGAACTTCTTAATGATAATAAAATCAACGCAATAATAATTGCTACCCCTGTTTTTACTCATTTTGAACTTGCTAAAAAAGCCTTAGAAAATGATAAGCATGTTTTTATAGAAAAACCAGAAACTTTAACTTCAAAAGAAGCAGAAGAATTATTAGAAATTTCAAATCAAAAAAATAAAATTATAATGGTGGATCATATATTTGAATACTCTCCTGCAATTAACAAGATAAAACAAATCCTTGATAATAAGGAATTAGGAAATCCAAATTATATTCATGCAGAGTGGCTGAGTCTTGGAAGATTGCAACCAGAAGTAAATGTTATATGGGACTTGGCTGTTCATGTTTTTGCAGCATTAAATTACATACTTGGAAAAAAACCAATAAGTCTAAGTGCTCATACAAAAGCATATTTTAGAGAAGATATAGATGAGGTTGCTGTTATAACACTAAATTTTCCAGATAAAATAAAAGCATTTGTAACAGTTAGTTGGACAGAACCAGAAAAAACAAGAAAAATGACAATTGTCGGAAGCAAAAAAATGTTAGTTTATAATATGCTAGACAAAGACCAAATTAAAATTCATAACAAATCAGTAAATATAAATCAAAACCAAATAACTTATCCTGAAGGGGAAATCACTCCAATTAAAATTGAAGATACAGAACCTTTAAAAACATCTTGTTCTCATTTTATAAGTTGCATAAAAAACAACACAGTTCCCAGAAGTGATGGCCAAGATGGTTTGGATATTGTTCGGATTTTAGAAGCAACTGATGAGTCTATAAAAAATAATGGAAAAGAAATTATCTTATAAAAATGAAAAAAACAAGAAATTTTTTGTCTCTAAACTCAGAAATCAAAGATTTCTGAGACATTCAAAATTTACATTTTGAAGTAAACAGGAAATTTTTAAGATGAAAACAAAAACCCAAAAAATATCAATTGCAGTCCCATGCTATAACGAAGAAGAATTAATTGAAGATACTTATGCAAAAATTAAAAAAGAAGCTGAAAAACTCCCTGGAAAAAATTATGAAATCATATTTGCTAATGATGGAAGCAAGGACAAAACTCTCGATATTCTAAAAAAAATAGCTGCAAGAGATAAAAAAGTGAGGGTTCTTTCTCATTATCCTAATAAAGGCATGGGGTATTCTCACAGACAGCTTTATAATCATGCTACAGGAGAAATAACAATTATATTAGATGCAGATTTATCAACTTCTCCAAACATAATTTTTCCTTTAATAAAAACATTAAACCAAGAAAATCTTGATATGGTTATAGCTTCAAGATATGCAGGAGTTCAGGGGGAAATACCAATTTCAAGAGATATTCCAAGCTGGTGTTATTATTTTATGAATAGAATCTTATTTGGATTAAAAGTAAGAGACTCTCAAAGTGGATTTGTAGCATTTAAATCCCCAGTTATAAAAAGTCTTGGTTTAACTTCTGACAGATTTGAAATTCATATGGAAGTTCTGGGAAAAATGCAGAAAAGAGGATATAAAATTAAAGAAATTCCAGCAGAATACATCGCAAGAATAGAAGGCTCTAAGTTTAATGTTTTAACAGACGGGCCAAAAACAGTTTTAAGAACAATCAAAGTTTGGTGGAATTTAAGAGGGTTTAAGTAAAACTAAAATGCTATTCAACAAAAAAACATTTTCCCCTAAAAATCTTAAAAATAGATTCTTAATTAATTATAGTTTTCTTAAAAAAGAACTAGTTTCAAGAGGACTTCCTACCGAAATAACAATAGAATTAACTAATATATGCAATCTTCATTGTATAATGTGTCCCCATGACAAGATGAAAAGAAAGCAGGGTTTTATGGATTTTAATTTATTTAAGAAAATTATTGACCAAGTAAAAAGCCATGTAGAAATTGTTGATTTGGATTTATTTGGAGAATCTTTAATGAATCCAGAAGCCTTTAAAATGATAAAATACTGCAAATCCAAAGGACTGAAAACTTTGGTTAATTCTAACATGACTCACATGAATGAAGAAAAATGCAAAAAATTAATTAATTCAGGTTTAGATATGCTAACAATTTCTTTTGATGGTGCTACAAAAGAAACTTATGAAAAAGTTAGAAAAGGAGCAAATTATGAACAAACTTTGCAGAACATAAAAACTTTTTTGAAATTAAAAGGCCAAGGAAAACCACACACAAGAATTCAGATGATTTATATGACTCATACAGAAAGCGAAGCTAAAAAATTTTTAGAAATTTGGAAAAAAACAAATGCAGACCTTGTTAGAATTAAGCCATTTATTAATCTGGACAGAGAAAAAAAATTTTATGCCATAGAGCATTTAAAACAAAAACAAAATGAAAGACCCTGCATTTATTTATGGAGAAATCTTAGTGTGTATTGGAATGGAGATGTTGTTCCTTGTTGTGATGATTATGACTCTATGTATGTTGTTGGAAATGTAAACAAGAAACCAATAAAAGAAATCTGGAATGACAAACCATTAGTTGAATTAAGAAGAAAACATATTCAAGGAAAGCAAAATTTAGTTAGACTATGCAAAGAATGCAGATATTTTGAGCCATCAAATCTTTTTGTTATTGGAAGCATTTTTATTGATGCATTCACAGCAAGGCAAATCCTGCCTTTTTTTGAAAAAATGATTATACTTAAAAATAAAAAGTTTTTAAAGTACTAATAACAATATAAAAAATGGAAATTCCTTTTGTTGATTTAAAATCACAATACAAAGCAATAAAAGAAGAAATTGATTCTGCAATTAGAAGTATCCTTGAAAATACAGCTTTTATTCTTGGAGAAGCAGTTGAAAATTTTGAAAAATCTTTTGCAGAATACTGCAATAAAAAATTTTCTATAGGACTTAATTCTGGAACATCTGCATTACAACTTGCACTTATTGCATCTGGAGTAAAATTAGGAGATGAAGTTATAACAGTTCCAAATACATTCATAGCAACAGCAGAAGCAATTTCCATGGTTGGAGCAAAACCAGTTTTTGTTGATATAGAGCCAAAAACCTGCACAATTGATGTTTCTAAAATAGAATCTGCAATAACTGAAAAAACAAAAGCCATTATTCCAGTTCATTTGTATGGACAGCCAGCTGACATGAAACCTATTTTAGAAATAGCAGAAAAGCACAACCTTATTGTAATTGAAGATGCTTGCCAAGCACATGGAGCAGAATACAAAGGAAAAAAACTTCCTATTTCAGATATTGGTTGTTTTAGTTTTTATCCTGGAAAAAATTTAGGAGCATATGGAGAAGCAGGAGCAGTAGTTACAGACAACCCAGAGCTTGCTGAAAAAATAAAAATATTAAGAGACCATGGACAAGAAAAAAAATATATTCATAAAATCAAAGGATTTAATGCAAGAATAGAAGGAATCCAAGGAGCTGTTTTAGGAGTAAAATTAAAATATCTTGAAGAATGGAACGAAAAAAGAAGAAAAAATGCACAGCTTTATAATGAATTATTAAAGGACTTAAATGAAATCATAATTCCTCATGAAGCAGAATATTCTAAACATATATACCACTTATATGTTATAAAAGCAAAAAACAGGGATAAATTGCAGGAGTTCCTTAAACAAAAAGGAGTTTCTTCTGGACTGCATTATCCTGTCCCAATTCATCTGCAAGAAGCTTATTCTGATTTAAATTATAATAAAGGAGATTTTCCTATAACAGAATCTTGTGTAAATGAAATTCTCTCTTTGCCAATGTTTCCTGAACTTTCAGAAGAACAAATTAAGTATATTGTTGATTCAATAAAAGAATTTTACAAACAAGAAGAAAATTAATTTTAAATTTTTTATTTCTTCCTTCCAATCACCCAAACTATATACTCTTTATTAAATATTTTTTGAAAAAAATAAAAAAATTTCAATATAATATCTTTAAGAATTCCTCCTCCAAAATTATCTGTAGGTAAGTCTAATTTTTTTACATCTAATATCTTAAAATTATTTTTTTCTATTATCTTGACTATATCTTTTTCTGAAAAATGAGTTAAATGGTGGCGTGCATGCAATAACTCAACTGGTTTTTTAATTACTCCCAAACTTATTTTATAGATAATATCGGCAAATAAATTAAGAAGACTATCCTCATTAATTGTTGAGACAAATAAAATCCCACCTTTTTTTAAAATTCTCTTGCTTTCTTTTATAATTTCATCAGGATTTGAAACATGCTCTATAAAGAAGCTCATAAAAACAACATCAAAAAAATTGTCTTTATATTTTGCATTAATTAAGTCTCCTGCCTTTGTCTTGACTTTAAATTTTTTTCTTGCATATTCTGTTGCATATTTTGAAATATCAATTCCATAACAATCCCAACAATGCTTTTTGCATATATCAAGAAAAACTCCAGTAGCACATCCAACATCAAGAATTTTCTTTTTTTTGCCTTTCTCTGGTTTCACAAATTTTTCAATTTCTTTTAACCATGTTCCAAAAAGTTTTGCTTTAGAATCTTCTTCATAATCTTTTGATTCAAAATAATCCTTTTGTTCTTTTGTAAAATATCCTTCTTCATAACTATGCTTTAATGGGGGCCAGCTGAATCTTAATCCACAATTCCCACATTTAGCAACATCAAAACCTTTCAACTTATACAGGACTTTGATATTTTTTGATTTGCAATTATCGCATTTCATTAATTTATTTAAGAATAATGTTTTTTAAATGTGTTGAAAAAATCATTTCACAATATTTTTAAACCTAATACTTCCTATTAATTCATGATTAAAAAACAAGTTAAGAAATTTGAAAAAAACTGGATAATAATCTCTTTAGTTATAGCCTTGCTTTTTTTGCTTTGTATTTTAACAAAATTTTATGGAGTTTCAGATGTTGGAGATTATTCTGACATAGCAAAGTTTTTTGCTGGGAAATATTCTGCCAAGTTAAGAACAAGTCACCCAATTTCTTATGGTTTAATGCACACACCATTTCTGAAAATAATGGATAGTTTTATTTTTCTTAAATTAAGCTCTGTTTTATGGCTCTCTTTAATAATCATCAGCGTGTATTACATAAGCAACAAAAATAAAAAAACCATTTTATTAATTTTAACAACCCCTGTAATTTGGTATATGTCTCCGTATATTTCTCCTATTCCTTTAACATGTTTTTTGTTTCTTTGGAGCTATTATTTTATAAAAAAATATGATGAAAAACAAGAACTAAAACATCTCCTTTATTCTGGACTCCTTATTGGAGTAGCATGGATTTTCTGGGAAGCAGTTACTTATTTTGCTTTTGCTCTTGTTATTACATTTTTACTAAATAAAAAATTAAGCCACTCTATTTATTTTGTTTTAGCTTTACTTGTTGGTGTTTTTCCAAAACTTTTAATTGACTACATTTTTTTTGGATTTCCATTTTACAGCATATTAAAACATTTTTTTTCAGTAATTGCATTTAGTTTTTATGGAAGCATTTATGGACAAACAGAAAACAGGAGCCTTCTTGCACTCTTACCAACATTATTAATAATCCCTATTTACACTCTTATTTTATTTACTAAAAGAAATTTTAAAAAATACAAAAAACAAATTTTCTTTATTTTGTTTTCATTATTTATGATTTGGCTTGCAGGCTCTCAAATAAGATATGTTTTTATGCTCATCCCAATTATTATTCTACTTCTTGGAGAAATTCTCACAGAAAAACAATTCAAGATTCAGCTCATAATCTTCATTGTCCTAACATTATTAATAGCAAATCTTTATTTAATTCAGGCAAAATATGAAACTAACAGCAAAGATTTCTCTCAATTTGTAATAAATTTAGGAAGCTTGGAATTAAATTCCAGTTTCTATGAATCAACACTAAATGAAGATATCATTGCAATAGCAAAAGATTATCCTGCTCAGATTTTTATTGTAGGAAATTCTCCTGATGATTATCAAACACTTGCCCATGTATATTGGGAAAAAAACATAAAAGAATTTGTAAGTATTCAGGATTACAGGCTTTTTTTGCAGGATTCCTCATTAATATTCAAAAAAACAATCTGTTCAAATTCAAAAATACAAAACAGAAGAGAGATTTGTATATCTGCATATTTAGAGAGACTTTCAGATAATAAAGACAATACAGATTACAGTTCAATAAAATATGCAATAAGTTTACAAGACAATTTGGATTTAGATAATTTCAAATTAATAAAAAAATATCATATATTAAGTTTATTTGAGAAAGTGTAAAATGCTGCCAAAACACCACATTCTTTTAGGAGCACTTTTTTCTTTTACAATATTTTTAATTTTCCCTGAAATCAAATTTTACACTTTTGTTATTTTCCTCTCATCATTTTTAATTGATTTTGACCATTATCTTGTTTATGTTTTTAGAAAAAAGGATTTTAACTTAAAAAAAGCAAACAAATATTTCCTAACTATAGATAAGCAATTAGTAGAGTCATATAAAAATCAAAAAATTCCTGTGGGTTTGTTTGGAATTTTTAGAGGCAGAAATTCTTCACTGCCTAAAAGAAGTGGTTTTCAAGAATTTCTGTATAAAAAAAATACTAAAGCTCCTTTAATGATTTTTCATACACTCGAATTTTTAATTTTTCTTTTAATTATATCTTATTTCAACAAACTAATATTTTTTATCCTACTTGGAATTCTTATTCATCAATTTCTCGATGCCATAGATATTTATTCAAGATTTAAAACATTGAACCCCAGAATCTGGTCTTTAACTTGGCTTATGTTTAATAGAAAAAGAAAAGATATTGAATTTCTCTAAAGCTTACAACACCTTGCACATCCAGGATATAATCCATTTTTCAAGCCCTTTCTGAATTTTATAAACTTTTTAGAATTCCATATATCTTTAAATTTCTGCTTGTTTATATTTCCCATTACAAATCTAAAACTTTCACAAGGAACAACATCTCCATTAGGATAAATAAACAAACCCCTCCAAACAAAATAACATTTTCTTTTTGATTTAAAATCAGGTGAGTACCAATCTTTAATCTCTTCTTTTGTTAAATCGGGAGTTATACTAAATCTCCCTTTGTATTTGTCTATAAAATCAGAAATTTTCTTATAAAATAAATCTGATTTTTCTTTTGGTTCATAAGCATAACTAATTTCCTCAATCTTTTCTTCTGGAAATAATACCCTCATAACTTTTTTGTTTCTTTCAATATCCTGCCCAGTAAAAAAAGTTGGATGTCCAAATCTTATTAAATCAACTTTTAGTTTTTCTCCGAGCCCAACAATTTTTCCCAAATCATTTAAATTATCTTCTGAAAAAGTTGTATGCAAAATAATCTTTGTTTTTTTATTGGGATATTTTGAAAATTCTTTTATTGCATTAATTATTCTGTTATAAGCTCCCTTAATTCCAACAATCTTATCATGAGTCTCTCCTATACCTTGCAAAGAAAATGCCACAAAATTCATTTTTAATTCAACAATTTTTTTAATAACTTCAGGACTAAACAAAGTTCCATTAGTAAAAATTCCACAACTCAAATCATAAGATTTCACTTTTCTTAGTATGTCAATAAAATCACTTCTTAAAATCGGCTCTCCACCAAAAAGAACAATGCTTGGTTTAAACTTTTTAACTTCTTTTAAAAATTCATCAATTTTCTCTAAACTAAGTTCTTCTCTGTCTTTGTTTAAAAGTTCCTTTAAGTTGCACATCTCACATCTTGCATTGCATCTTAATGTTAAAAAAAGAGCAATATTCAAAGGCATACAAGATTTTCCTTTTCTAAAAAAATAATCATATGGAAATAAAATTCCTTGTTTTAAAACATCAAAGTAAGTATAACCATTAAATTTTCTTACTGATGTTAAATGTTTTTCTATGTTTGTTAAAATTGACATAGAAAACTCAAAAAATTTTAGTTAATATATCTTTAGGTTTGATGGATTTGCATAATAATTAAATAACTTACTATACAAGGCGAGTCGATAGAAACCTTAAATAAAAGAAAGTCTTTATTAAATTAGTAGAATGATTTCAACAAAAGCCGAACAAACACAGAATGACATGTCAATTTTCTTTGGAATATATGACCAGCTTTGTTTAGATGGTTTTATTGATGGACACCCTTGTTTTTTAACAGATAATGGAAAAAAACTTATTAAGTCTCTTAGGATTCCCCTTAAGGATTTTAAAAAGTCTTTTAAGTCTATTGATGGTTTTTTGGGTATAAATCCAAAGCCTGTAAATGAGTGGGGATACCATAAGAATCTATTTGCAGATCTTTGCAGAATATACAAAAAACATGGAGTTTTTGCAAACTTTATTTATGACAATGAAAAAAGTTTCAGTAGAGTTCCCCATATTTTCGCTCCTGTAGCCGGACTTCTTTGTTCAGCTTTTGATATTAGAGAATACTGTTATGGGAAAGGTTATTTATCATATGACAAAACGAGGCGGGTTCCTAATCCAGAAAAATTAAAATATGATAAAAGGGCGGGTTTATTAAATAGGGCTTACTAATCATATCCTAAATTGTTGCTCAGTCATAACATTCTCACATTCCCAAAATTGTCTTAAAAGCCTGCCAGTATCTTTTTATATCTGTTATACTCCTAATTGATAAAGCTTGTCTTATTATATATCCTGGCCTTAAATAAAATTCCTTGTAAGCCCTTTGAATTGATTTTTTAACATAATCTTCTGTTAAACCCTCAGGAACATAATGTAATTTTGTGTTCTCAACATCAATCAATGAAGAATATTGTGAGAAATCCTCATGAATTAACTTTCCCTGTTTTTTAATTGTTTCATAAAGTTCATTTCCGGGATAAATCATCACAGCATAAAATGCAACAACATCTAAAGGCAGTTTTTTCACAAAATTAATTGTATCATCTATACTTTCTTTTGTTTCTCCAGGCATTCCAATTATTATAAAAGCCCTTGCCTTTATCCCTGCTTTTTTTGTCCACTCAACAGCCTGTTCAGACTGCTTTAAGGTTATTCCTTTTCTCATTTTATTCAAAACTTCCTGATTTCCAGACTCAATTCCATAATCTATCTGCCAGCATCCAGCTTCTTTCATTTTTTTAAGCATTTCAAAATCAACTGTATTGACTCTCGATGAACAGCTCCATGAGATATTTATTTTTCTTTTTATTATTTCATCACAAATCTCCATAACTCTACTTTTATCAGCAGTAAATAAATCATCATAAAATTTGATTTCTTTGATTCCATATTCTTTAATTAAGAACTCAATTTCATCAGCAACATTTTTTGCACTTCTTGCCCTGAATTTTTCTCCAAATACACTCCTATCACAAAAAGTGCACCTATAAGGACAACCTCTGCTTGTGACCATATGCCCAAAAGGAAGTCTTTTATAACCTCCCGGCATGGGCTGATAATATTCTAATGGAGGAAAAAGCTCTCTTGCAGGATAAGGCAGATTATCAAGATTTTTTATGAATTCTCTCCTTGGATTTATTACAATCTCCCCATACTTTCTCCATACTAATGATTTAATTTTTGAGAAGTTTTTCTTTTTTTGTTCAATCATATTAACAAATTCAAGAAAAGTATTTTCTCCTTCTCCTAAAATTCCAAAATCGAAATCACTTTCTTTCATTGTTTTTTCTGGCAAAGAAGTAAAATGCGGACCTCCAATTACAAATATTTTTTCAGGAAAAATACTTCTAAGATATTTTGCTGTTTTAATTGCATGACCTATAGTGAGGATAGTTGCAGTAAAGGAAATAATATTAGGATTTGTTTCTTTTAGAATCTCTCCTAATTTTTCTTTTGTTAATTTTAATGGAATACAATCCACTATCTTGACGTCAAATCCATCTTTTTTTAAAACAGCTCCGATATAGCCAATTCCTAAAGGGGGGATAATGTTCGCAATTTCTTCTAAACTTCCAGCTATCTCTTTAATTTGTATAGGCGGATTAATTAAAACAATTTTAGTATTTTTCATTTGTTTTTGAAAAATTAGTAGTTTTTAAGTCTTTATGTAAAACATTATAACTTCTTTTTTATGAAATATTCATGAAATCTTCTTTGTAAATCTCTTATTGCTCTGACTTGGGGGTAATATCTATATCCTAATTTTTGGATAAGACTCACTATAAAGAATCTCATAAAACAATTCCTGCAAGTCATATAAAATCCATAACTATACCTGTTTTTCACAAAACAGTTTTTGTAATCCTGCATTTTTCCACAATAAGGACATCTGACTTTGAATTCATAAACATTTTCTTTTTCTTTTTTCATGGAAATTGGCTTTACAAATTTGCAGTATCTCGCCATGCAACCCAAAATCTCTTTTTTTAATTTCTTAATTTCCTTATCAGTCATCTTGTCAGTCATATTATGCCACTGATCTATTGAGATTTCATTTTTTATGTATTCTAATCTGTCTTTGATTATGCCTTTTTTCAAGCAATGATTGTATATCTCACTTCCGGGATATGGCTGAATAAATCCCAAACCTATTTGCCCTTTTGCATTTTTCTTCCACCAATCTAAAGTTATTTTAGCTGTTTCTTTTGTTTCTACAATATCCCCAAAAATAAAAAATCCCTGCATTCCCATTTTTTGTTTTAAGGTTTCTTTAAAAATTGTATCAATCTGCTCAGGAGTAATTGGCTTTCTCATGCTTTTCAAAACTTCAGGACTCATGCTTTCAAAACCATAACTTATCATAACACAGCCAGAATTTTTCATTTCTTTTAATACTTCTTTATTAACATAACCAGCTGAAAGTTGACATGTCCATCTTAAATCCCAAGATATTTCCTTTCTCAATTTTTTAATCTCTTTGCAAAGTTCATATAATCTTTTTTTATCTATGGAAAAACACTCATCATATAAGTATATTATATTTATTTTATATTTTTTAACTGCAGGAATCAGCTCTTTCATAATATTTTTTATCGACCTTTTTCTATATCTTCCTTCATGATAACAAAAAGTGCAGTTAAAAGGACAGCCCCTGCTTCCAAATATTGGATAAATTCTTGGATAATCAAAAAATTGTGTATAAAAAAAATCATTGCAATGGCTATGCTTAAGAAACTTCTCAAATTCAAGCCCATCAAAATCTGGAAATGGAAGAGTTTCTAAATTTTGGATAACCTCCCTTTTTTTATTCATAATCATTTTACTATTTTTATCAAAATAAATTATCCCCTTTACTTTTTCCATATTTTTTTTCTTTTCTAAACAATCTAATAATTCTACAATTGTTTCTTCTCCTTCCCCAACCACAGCAAAATCTGGCTTTAAACTCTTGAAAATAAGTTCAGGCTCGCTTGTGATTATTGGCCCACCCAAAATAAACTTTGGTTTTGTTTTGTGTTTTTTTACAGAATTTATCATGCATTTAATAATATAATAAATCATTGCATTTCCACCACTCCCAACAAAATCATATTTCTTTTCATCAAGTTTTTTATTAATAAGTTCTTCAGTACTGCCATTATAATGATTTAAATTTAAAATATCAGTATCATATCCTTCTTTTTTTAAAACAGCTGAAATATATGCTAATCCAAATGGAAATTGATATCTAAAATTAGCCTCATTAACACTTCTTTTATCAGAAGGATATCTTGGAACAATTATCAAAATCTTAAATTTCTTTGATTTTTCCATAATCTAAAACAGAAGCCCTCAATTTATAAAGATTTGTAGCCGGAAGAATCTCTATAAATGTTTTAATGTCTTCTATACATGCTCCCTTGATAGCAAAAAGCACCAACAAATAAATAATAACCCCCACAAAAACCAAAAAAATTCCAAAAATTAAATTAATGTCTTTTACAAGATTAAGTAATCCCAAAATTGAAAAAAACATAATTAATGAAGCTATAAGTGGCTTGACAAAATTAACATATTCTATTTTTATTTTTATTTTCCTTTTTAATCCAATTATTAAAAGAATAAAAAAGAAATAATTGCTGATTAGTGCTGAAACTGCTGCTCCTGTTGAAGCAAGTAATTGAGAATTTGTATAACTTAATATAACTTTTATTAAAATAATGCTCAAAGTTATATTCATAAAAAATGTATAGGCTATAATTTTTGTAAAGTACTTAAGTTTTTCTTTTGCAGAAAATAAGGTAAAGATAATGCTTCCATTAACACCTTCAATTATCATAAATGCCATAACAGAAAGAATAATTGAAGCTTCTAAATAACTCTCTCCATAAATAAAAAAAATAATGTACCTTGAAAGTGCTAAGATTCCAAATGCTGCAGGAACTGTAAGTATTAATGAATATCTAAGAATCTTGTTAAATCCTACCTCAAGATTTTTTTCTTTGATTTGAGTAAAAACAGGCAAAAATACAGAGGATAGATTTAACATTCCAGTAAGTCCCCATATTAATGCTATTGCAGAGCTATATAATCCAATATACATTGAATCTGGCAAAAAAATTCCAAGCAAAACCACATTTGTATAAGAAAGAATAGTTCCAATAAAACTAATCAAAAGCATATAATAAAAAAAACCAGTTACTCTTTTCTTGTCAATTTTTACCTTTGCTTCTTTTTTAAAAATAAAAAATGCAGATTTTTCCATATATTTTCTAATGAAAATTAAAACAAAAATACTCGTCAATATCAATCCAAATATAACCCCTACAACATAATATGACTTTGCAATAAATAAAAAAATAATTAAGATTGTTGATATTCTGAAAAACTGTTTGAATGTCTCTTTAATTGCTTTTCCTTTTACTTTTTTGAAAACATAAAATAAAGATTCATAAGAACTTTCTAAGGCCAAAACAAATATGTATGCCCCTGAAATCAAAAGAGAAGGAAAAAGAAATGGCTTTTTAAAAACATAAACTGCTAATGGATAAGAAAGAATTATCAGCAAAATAGAAGCTATCAAAGAAAACATTACCTTTTTTTTAAATATATACTTAAAATAAGCTGAAGCAAGAGATTTTCTTTTTTTTCCTAAAGCATCAGAAACATATTTCATCATAGTTCTGTCTACCGAATAATTAATCGCTGCAATAAATATTAATGCAACAGAAATAGTAAGACTATAAGCCCCAAAACTTTCAGGAAGCAAAAATCTGGCAAGAATTATAGTGAATACAACAGCCCCAATTTTTTCAATTATCTTAGATATTAATTCCCAGAAAGAATTTTTTCCAATAACAGCCCTTGTATTCTCCTCTTCCATATAATAATCTGCTATTTAAGATATTTAAATCTAATTAGTAATGTTTAAGAATAATTAATTATTTAAAACAAGATTATTTGGTAAAAAATGGCAAAAGTCTTATTTGTTCAGGGGAATTATGATATAGACAATCCTGAAAATACTTCTCCATGGATGCCTTTGGCATTAGTTGAACTTGCAACTTTATTAAATGAAAAAAAACATAAAGCAAATATTTTAGACAGAAATCTTTATTATAACAATAAAAAACTAATTTCAATTCTAAAAAAATTCACTCCAGATATTGTTGGAATGACAGCATATACTTCTCAGGGCTTAAAGGACATAATGCAGGTGTCAGAGATTGTTAAAAAAAATTCCAATGCTTTGGTTATCATAGGAGGAACTCATGCAACTCTTGAGCCAAAATCACTTTTAGATTTTCCATATATTGATTATGTTATTAGAGGAGAAGGAGAACTTGCTCTGCTTGAAATTTGCGATTTAATTGACAAAAAAAAAGCAGATAATAAGAACATTCTGAAAATCAAAAATATTAATTACAATCCAATGCACCCATTTATAAATTTAGGAGACTTGCCAATCCCAAATTATGACTTGATTGAAGTAAAAAAATATCCAGTAGCAACTTTTTTCACTTCGCGTGGCTGTCCAGGAAGATGCACTTTTTGTTATAATCTTGGGAGAACTTTAAGATTTTACGACACAGATAAAACAATAAAATCAATTAAAAAAGTTTTGGAAAAATATAATATAAGGGAATTTACAATTGCAGATGATAATTTTGCTAATTTAAGCAAAAGAACAGAAAAGATTTGCAATGCATTATCAAAATATAATGCAATCTTTCATATTTTTCAAAGAGTTGACCAAGTCCAGGATAAAGTTATGAAAAATCTGAAAAAAGCTGGCTGTTGGAGCATGCAGTTTGGCTTTGAATCAGGAAGCCAAAGAATTTTGGATTTTCTGCATAAAGATGTAACTCTCAAACAGAATATTGAAGCAATAAAACAATGCAAAAAATATGGAATTTTTGTAGATGGAAGTTTTATGGCTGGATTGCCAACAGAAACAATTAAAGAACTTAAGCAAACAGAAAATTTTATAAAAAAATACAAGCCAGAGGCAGTTGATATAAAAGTTTTCACTCCTTATCCAAACACAGAGCTTTATAATCTGTGTATTAAACAAGGCTTGATGAAAGCCCCAAAAACTCTTAATGAATGGGCAGAATTTGGTACTTTAAAGCAAGGAAGCATTAATGTAAGTGAAGTTCCAACAAAATTGCTTTTAGAAACAGTTAATGAATTAAGCAAAACATCTTATCTTACATATTTTAAAAAAGCAATGCTTCTCATGAAAAACAGGCATTTTAGCTATTGCTTGTTTAAAATTAAAACAATCCTTAAAACAAAATTAGGTTTGAGAAAAGATGAGCAGAAATCTTTAGAAAATTAAAATAATTTTTTATTTAATATCAACATTTCTTTGAATATATTGATTCAATATACCTATTCTATCCAATTCACTTTCTATTCCCAATGCTACAGCAGTATTAATCCCCATTAAATTATCTCTGCCTTGTTTTAATCTATATTCAACATCTTCTTGTGTTACTTCTGTTTGCTGTTCTGTTGGGCATCCTAATCCATAATTAAGCATTCCAAGTTTCATTCCCCGCATAGTTGCTATAATTGGAAGCCAAGTAACTGTTGCCCATCCAAGAGAAGGATTATTTGGAATATGATCAATTGTTTCTATTAATCCCTTTGAAGATATTTGGGGTCCATAAATATAATCTCCTTCAACTCCAGTCCATAAACCAAGCTGTTTATTTAAAATTCCTTCTGTTATTTGTTGTGCAGCAGGAAAAGTCTGCATTTGTTCAGGAGTTCTTGCAATTTCTCCATGTTCTAATTGTTCATTAAAATATTGTTTAACAGCCAACTCTAAATTTCCTGATTCAGCCCATTCTTTTTTATCTGGTTCTGAATATAAACAATGTTCTGCACCATCATCAAGAGCAGCAAAATAAGCTGACTTATGCTGTCCAGGAAGTTTTGGATGCTGTCCATAACATTCTATTAATTCTTCTTTTGTTATAACATTAACACCAAGCCCTTTAATATTCCTAACAAATTCATCTGGGCTTCCCCCATCAGCAACATAAACAGGATATCCCCTATCTGTAAAAGCTTTCATTGTACCAAGTATTCTTTCTTGTAATGCTGCATCTTCTGGTTTAACAAAACTCATGCTTACAATTGCGAGATTTCCTTTTTTCATAATAAATCTTATAAAAACAACTTTTAAGAATTATTATGCTCTAAAGTATACAATCTATAATATATCTTTCGTATCTACTTGTCAAAGAAACAAATCATGAAAAAAATCAGCATACAATCATTGTATGATTTTACAGTCTCCTGATAAAAAAGCAAAAAATGTTACTGCAGACGCATATATGGGTGTGTTCTATGCTGATACAGATGGTATGGTTGGTGATGGTGTTGATTATGAAGTTTGTTTTTCAAATGGAAATTTAGTTGCACTTATAGGTCAGCATAGAGGAGCATTTAGAAAAGAAACAAGCCCTATTCTAGAAACATTTGCAAAAGAATTTGATAGATATTGTACTCAAGAATCACTCAGTGCGAAAGGGTTTTCTTTTGATGCATTACAACAATCACTTAGAAATCTCCCACCAAAAGAAAGGGAATTAGTAAGAGAACTAATTGAATACAATCCAGCACAAAAACAAGTAGCATAAAATAATTTTTTATTTTTTTTATTTAATCTTCTTCTCAAAAAAATCTAAACTATTTTTAAAAGCATCATCCATATCAAGATATTTAAATTCTGCTAATCTCCCTAAGAAAAATATATTTTCTTTTTCAGCTTGTTTTGCTAATTTTTCATATTCTAAATATAATTTTTTATTTTGTTCAGAAAAAACAGGATAACTTGGCTCTCCTTCCCATCCAGGATATTCTTTTATTATTGTTGTTTTATGATGCCTTTGTCCTGTTGCATGTTTATTTTCTGTAATCCTTGTAAATTCCTCTGTGTTTGGATAATTAACAACCATAGAATTTTGAAAAAATTCTTTATTATAAGTTTCAAATTCAAATTTTAAAGCCCTGTACTGTAATTCATTTAAACCATTATTTTTAAAGTAATCATCAACTTTTCCAGTAAAAATTATGCTACCAAACTTTTGTTTTAATTTAAAAAAATCTGTGTTAAGCAGAATTTTAATTTTTTTATTCTTAATCATATTTTCAAACATTTTTGTGTACCCATTTTTAGGCATTCCTTGATATTTGTCTGAAAAATAATGATCATTAAAATTTGGCCTAACAGGAAGTCTATTTAAAACTTCAGGACCTAATTCATGAGGCCACAAATCCCATTGTTTTTTTGTGTAGTTTTTAATCAATAATTCATATAGTTCTTTTCCAATTCTTGAAATAGCAGACTCTTCACTATTTTTTGGATTATCAATTTTTGGAGTATTTTTTTCAAGCCATTTTTCCATAGCAACAGCATTTTTTATTTCTTTATTAAAAATTTTATTAACAGTTTCAATATTAACAGGAATAGGAACAATTGTTTTGCCGTCTATACTGCTTAAAACTTTATGCTCATAAGGATACCAATCTGTAAAATTATCTAAATAATTAATAACTTCTTCATAATCTGTATGAAAAATATGTGGCCCATATAAAGGAATCAAAATTCCATGTTTATTATAAAAATCAAAGCAATTCCCACCTATATGATTTCTTTTGTCTATAACTAAAACTTCTTTTCCAAGAACATTTGCAATTCTTTCTGCAATAGTCAGCCCAGTTATTCCAGCTCCAACAACAAGAATTTCTTTTTTATCCCCCATCTTAAATATTCATTTTCAGAACACTGAATTAATAAATCTATCTTAAATTTTTTATTACTGTCATTAGGTTATAAAATAATCCCAAATAATCAAAAAATTTCAGAAATCTTTATATAGGGTTAGATTTACTAAACTACAAGAATGAAAAATAACTCTATTAACATAGGAACAATAGCAGACGAGAATTATGCCCAGCACACAGGAGTTTGGATGTTTTCTATAATGAAGAATTGTTCTTGTTCTTCAGATATCCACTTTTATATTTTTGACGGTGGTATAAATGAAAAAAGCAAAAAATTAATGAAAAAAATTTGTGATGATTTTGGTTCAAAACTTAGTTTTATTAAACCAGATGTAAATGATTGGCTTTTATTCAAAGGACTAAAATTAGGCAAGCATCTTACTCCAATAATCTACTGCAAGCTTCTTTTTGCAGAAAAAATAAAAAATATAGAAAAAATTATAATTCTTGATTCAGACATAATAGTAGAAGGAGATATAAAAGAGTTAAATGAAATAAGTTTAGATAATAAAACCATTGGAGCTATTCCTGATGTTGGAATATATACAAAAGAAATCTCAGCAAAAAATTTAGGATTTCCAGACAACCAGAAATACTTTAATTCTGGTGTTATGGTAGTTGATTGTGTTAAATGGAAGAAAAACAATGTCCTGAAAAATGTAATTAAATTCATAAGAGAAAATCCAGATAAAATAAGAATTCAGGACCAAGATGGCTTAAATTTTATTATGCAAAAAGACTGGAAAGCTCTTCCATATGAATGGAACATAGTTCATCCATTTTATTATAAAAGCCTGGAATTAAAAAAAGTTATAGGAGAAAAAAAATTAAATGAAATTCTCGCAAATCCAAAAATAGTGCATTATACAATAAAACCTTGGATATATGAAAAAGTTCATCCATTAAGAAACAGATACTGGCACTACTTAAAGCAAACTCCTTGGAAAAATGCAAAATATCCAAAAATAACATTAAAAGGATTTATTCTCAAGCTTTTCAGATTGATTATAAAACCAATTCCTTGGGAAACAAAATTAAAGATAAAATCTATTTTTAGCAGGCCCTCTAAGAATCAGCAGGAATTTAGATATCTTAGTGAAGAAGAATTAAGAAATTTTAAAACCTAAATGGATAATCCTTCATGGAATATTAAATTAAACAAAGATTTTCCTCTTGATACTCACAATAATTTTTCTTTTACTCAACCAATGTTAGAAAAATTTTTTCTCACAAATAAACTAAAAATTATTTATAAGGATTACATAAACACTTTTTGTTATTATAATTCTTTGCAATTAGTTTCATGGCTTATACCAAGAATAAGGCCAGAGTTAATAATAGTTGGGCAAAAAATATCTAAAAATCAGCTTTCTCCTTAAGTATATCCTAATTCTCTTAGTCTTTCCATTACTTCTTC
>JAHIRT010000062.1 GCA_018818285.1 Nanobdellota archaeon | reverse complement strand
TATCGACTATAAAATAATCTGAGATAGCCTAAAAGTAAAAGTGGTTATCAAACCACACTCCTTTTTATGAAAAAGCCGTCGATGACAACATTTAAAAAAGCCTTTCAGCTCTACACAACATAAAGAAAAGGCTATTTTACCGTCGGTAAAATTGATTTAAAGCAAAATGCTTATTGAGATTATTTTCGCGTTATTGCTCGGGTGTACAGCAGGCACGTTTACAGGCTTAATTCCTGGAGTTCATGTAAACCTAATCTCATTACTTTTAATTTCACTTCCAATAACTTTTATCTCTCCAGTACTATCTTTAGTATTCATAGTAGCAATGACAATAACCCATACTTTTCTTGATTTCATACCATCAATCTTCTTTGGATCTCCAGATGAAGACACGGGACTTTCAGTTCTTCCAGGACACAAATTATTATTAAAAGGAAAAGGATATGAAGCTATAATTTATACTTTATATGGAAGCTGTATTGCTTTAATAATAATCCTCATATCAACACCATTCTTTATTTTTTTCTTGCCAAAAATTTATCCTTTTCTTTTTCATTCAATGTTCTTAATCCTAATTACAGCTTCGGGATATTTAATTTACAAAGAAAAAAATTCAAAATTATGGGCATTTATTATATTTTGTCTTGCAGGATTTCTTGGAATCTCATCTTTAAATCTAAATATAAATCAACCTCTGCTTCCACTATTAACAGGTTTATTTGGTGGTTCATCCTTAATTACAAGTGTAATAAAAAAACAAAAAATTCCAAAACAAAAAATAAAAAACCTAAATCAAATTAAAATAACAAAAAAAGAAATAGTAAATTCTTCAATAGCTTCAATACTCTCGGCACCACTTTGTGCATTTCTTCCATCTCTTGGAGCAAGTCAAGCTGCTGTAATTGGCTCAGACATAACACAAGAAAAAAATAAAAAACAATTTCTGATTCTGCTCGGCTCAATAAATACAATAGTAGCTGGATTGTCTTTTATAACATTATACAGCATCGGAAAAACAAGAACAGGAACATCAATAGCCATAAATGAAATAATAAAAAATCTTTCATTAACACACTTAAAAATAATCTTAATAACAATTTTAATCTCAGGCATAATCTCTTTTTTCCTAACAATATATATTTCAAAACTCATAGCAAAAAACATAAATAAATTTAATTACAAATATCTGTCAATAATAATCTTAAGCATATTAACCACATTCTCTCTAATTTTCTCAGGATTTCTCGGATTAATAGTTTTCATAGTCTCCTGTTCTCTTGGCTTAACCACAATTCTAATAGGAATAAGAAGAACTCACCTTATGGGTTGTTTGATGATACCAACGATTTTGTTTTATCTACCCTTCTAGAATCGTTGGGGCCAGAAACTTCTTGTTTATGTGAACCAACAATTTTATTTTATTTTCCTTTTTAAAATTGGTGGGACAAAAAATTCTGACAAACTAATTATTAATGGCCAAACCTCAAAACTCCTTAGCTGACTCAACTATTTACAAAATAAATTTTTATTTAATGGTTTATGTAAAAATCTTTAATTTTCAAAAAATCAGAAAACTATATAAATAAAAAAACCTAGTTAAAAAGATGTCAGATTTGCTTGATGAAGTAAACCAGAGATTAAAAGAGGAACATCAAATAAGAATTAAAGAAACTCCTATCGCCTCTGCTATTCAAATCGGAATGCAAAAAAAACATTTAAATCCTGAACAAGCAGCAGAAGAATTATGGAAAAGTTATCAGAGCGGAGATACTTATATTAAATCAATATTTGAGCAAGTTAGTTAAAAATACTTTATTTTTTTAACAACTCCAACATTCCAAGCATAATTTTTCTCTTGGATAACCAATTGATTCTTCTAAATCTTCAATAGTAGCATACCCTAAACTATCCAGCCCTCTTGTTTCTTTTATTTCCTCTATGGACATTCTTCTTGCAATGCACTCTTCATCTTCTCTTGTTGTTTTTCCATATTTGCAAGCAGCCATTAAAGGAGGACAAGCAATTCTTGCATGAACTTCTTTTGCTTTTTTTTCTTTTAATTTTCCTGTTTGGTTTTGAGACTGAGTTCCTCTAACAATACTATCATCAACAATAACAACTCTCATTCCTCTTACAATCTTTTCTAAAACAATTAGTTTTCTTTTTCCTTCTTCATCCCTATCCTCTTTTTCCCGAGGAGTAAAGCTCCTATCAGAATAATCAAATCTTACAAAAACTTCTTGATAAGGAATTCCTGATTCTAAAGCATACCCAACTCCATGCCATCTTCCTGAATTTGGAATTCCAGAAACAACATCAGCTTCAATGGGATATCTTTTTGCAAGAGCTCTTCCAATTTTTTTTCTTACTTCTACAACACTTACTTTATCAATGACAGAAGCAGGATGAGCTGTATAAATCCATTCAAAAGTCCCATATTTTATTCCTGACAAAGAAAATTTCTTAATTTCATGAATACCATCTTTATTTATAAAAACAACTTCTCCAGGAGAAACATCCCTAATAATTTCAAATCCAGTATTAACAAAAGAATTACTTTCAGAAGAAACAGAATAACTTCCGTCCTTTTTCCCAAGTATTAAAGGTTTTCTTCCCCACCCTCTTGCTGCATAAATACCATCTTTTGTCAAAGCAGCAATTGCAAAATCTCCTTCAATTAATTCAAATAAATTTCCCACACCTTTTTCAAATTTTGATTCACCTGCAATTATTTTAGAAACTAAAACAGCATCACTAATTTCCTCTGGTGCATGATATCCAGAAAAAGTTTTTCCTTGTTTAATAAGTTTATCTTTCAAATCAACATAATTGATTATATTTCCATCAAAACCCAAAATCATTCCACCAAAACAAGCTAATTCAGAAACAGGTTGTCTATCACTTGCAACACTCCCTAAACCAGAAGTGCATTTCATTTCTTTTCTTATTTCTTTAGGGAACATAGGTTTTATCAAACCTCTATGATTATGATTTTCTAATTTTCCTTCTAAACCCAAAGCTAAACCACAATAATACTGTGCCCTATGTTGATTATAAAAAGCACCATAAAATAAATCTTCTATACAATTTTCATTAGAAACCTCTCCAAATATTCCTGACATTTTATTCAAACTCCTTCTTGTAACCCAGCTCCGTGGAGAGTTTGGATATTTGAAAACTTCTTGTTTTCATTTTTTTAAAAAATCTCCAAAAAAATTATGCTCTTTTTTTTTAATGTCATCTTTTCTGAAATTTTTAATTTGTTTTAAATATTTATTTTCTTAAATGTATATAATAGAATATACCTTAAAACCAACTCTTAAGCTCTTCTTGTTTTTCTGACTCTTTCCCAAAAATACTTTCAATATAACTTTTAGTTAATTCCAAACTCTGTTTTATATATGGAGGAACATCATATTTCTCAGCCAATAATAAAGCAGGCTCCATATATTTCACAATGCTTCCTTCAGAAATTGTAAAAATTATTCTTCCATCACAATTCAAACACTTGCCAGTTAAAGGGGGACGCCTATATTTCGTATTGCACTTGCTGCATCTAAAAACCTGCTGAGAAAATTTTCTTAAATTTCCCCTTATATCTCTTATAAAATGCCTGTCAATAATAAGTCTTGCAACATCTCCTGTATCAACAGCCCTTATCTTAGTCACAACTTCCATCTGTCTCCTAACTTTCTCCTGCATTTTAGGAATTATTTTATAAGAAGAATTAACAACACCCAAATTAATATCAGAACAACCATGAGTAAATTTAATATCACAAAAAGGATTTCTCCCTTGGCTTAATCTTGTTTTAACATTATCTATAATAACTTCAGAAGAATGTTTTCCTTGTTCAGATAATTGATACAAACTCAAAGGATATTTTCCTAATTCTACATCAAGTATTTGGTCATCAACTTCTCCAGCCCTTATCCTGACATTTAAAACAAGAGGAGCATCCTGAGTTCCTCCACGGTGAGCAGGAAGAAACTTTATTGAAAAATTTAATAAAACATCAAGTAAAAGCATTACTGCCATTTCATCTCCATCACAGTCTCTTCTCATAGCAGCATGCATATAAGGACTTGCGAAAATCCCCTGTGCCTTGGAAAATCCAATTATCCTTCCAATAACACCCGCACAATTATGAGGTGCCATGCAAGCAACTAAATGTCCAACTAAATCTTCTTTATTTCTTAAATTATAAAATGGTTTTTCTTTGTAAAATCTCAACAAAAGCATATCAATAAAATGAGCTATATTAAAAAAAACATCATCTGATTTTTCATCTTTTGTTTCAGGGCATGCAGGCAAAATAATATCATGAGGCATAAGTTCTAGTATCTGATCATCACTCTCTAAATTGTTATTATTTATATCTTTTTTATAACCTAATTCTTTTAATTTTTCAAAACTAGTCATTATTTCCTTAGGACTAAAATGAGTTAATGGAAGCTCTGTTGCATCATATCTTATAGTTCCATCTTTATTAACAGCAAGTCCAAACATTGCCCTTAACAAACCCTTGCCTAAATTTTCAAAATTATGATTCTCACTAGATGTTCCTCTTATTCCTTTGATTAATTTTGGAATTTCTTCTGGCAATAAATCAAGTTCTTTAACAGCAGAATTAAAATAATAATTACTGTCTATTTTTCTTGATAAAAAACTCTGCCCAAGATTATGTTCTGGGCATTTTTCATCAAATAATTTCTTTTTGCATTCAAAACAATAAATCATTTTCCGAGTTTCTTGTTTGCAGGTTTCACATTTAGAATAAATTGTTTCTTTTTTGCATTTTTCACAATAATAAATTGGAAAATCAGATTTTATGTTTCCAACAACACAAGCTTCATTAACACTTCTCAATCTTCCACCCTCCTGCCCAACAGGAAATAAAGCATTAGGGCTTCCAGTTAATCTTCTTAATTTTGCTTTTTCTGGTCTTCCCATTCTTGTTCCTATAAAAGTCCCTGCTTTGTCTTTAATTTTATATTTAGAAATTTTATTAATAAATAATAAAACACCTTTTGTTTTAGCAATATCCTTGCAAATCTCATGTATTTCTTCAGAAAGCTCTTTTTTTTCTAAAACAGAAAAACTAATTCCTAAATTAGAGAGAAAACTCTTGCTTACTTTTTCAGACAAAACAATATTTTCAGTTGTAACATCATGCTCAACACCAAGAAGCTCTAAAGCTCTTTTTCCTTTTTTAAATCTTTCTTGTTCAACTTTATTCCATGGAAAAATTATTTTTTTTGCTAAACTTGCATGTTCTAACCAATCAAAAAGAGCAACTAATTGTTCATAATTAATC
>JAHIRT010000061.1 GCA_018818285.1 Nanobdellota archaeon | reverse complement strand
GGAAAGATTGTTCAGCAAGGAACTCACAAGCAATTAATAAGCAGGCCTGGGCAGTATAGGAAATTATGGGACTTGCAGAAGGGAGGGTATATAAAGTGAAAATGGATAAAAAACAAGTCAATTTAATTATAAAAAAAATAGATGAAAAATTAGTTAAATTCTCATTTTTAGCAAAAGGAAATCATAAGGATAATTATTTAATTCAGACAGCTAAAAATAAATATATTTTGAGAATTGAAAATAATCCTCAATTTAATAACTTAAAAAAAGAATATAAAATATTAAAGATTGTAGAAAAGCTAAATTTTGGTCCGAAGGTTTATTTATTTGATAATTCTCATAAGATAATTACAAAAGATTATCTTTTGGAAGAATTTATTTCTGGAAAACATCCGAAGAGAAAAGTTGATAAAGGGTTTGTTATTTTAATGGCTAAGTGGTTTAAGAAATTGCATTCTCTAAAAATTTCTAAGAAACCCGAGAACATGAAAGGAAAATATTTTTCTTTGATAGAAGCAATTAAACCCTACCTAAATGGAGGGGAATCGCAAAATCTTTTTTGAAGTGGTTCAAAACTAAAAAGCAAAGAGAAAAATTTTTGAAGGGATATTCTTCTATTGCTTCAACTAAGTTTTTAACTAAAAACTATTTACAATTTTGTTATCTGCATTTTATTATCTTAGCCATTTGCTTTAAAATAAAAGATGGCAGGAACTATAAGAAGGATTTGAAGAGACTAAACTACATTCTAAACCAAAATTAAAAGAACAAAATTTCCACACAGAAACATTTAAAAACATTATAACATATGTTATAACATGAAAACTATAACTAAAACCACAACAAGACTTGGCAACTCAGCAGGAGTTCTTCTGCCAGCTTCATGGTTAAATGCAATAGTAAATGTAAAATTAGTTGAATCTCCAAAAAATTATTCTGAATTAATAAATCAGCTTTTTATTATATTAAAAAAAGAACTTCCAAGCATAAAAAGCCTGATGATAGCAGGGAGTTATGCTCGCGAAGAGCAAACTAAAAACAGCGACATAGATGTAATAATCTTGAACAATGAAAACAAACATAAAAAAATAGGAAAATTTGACATGCTATATCTCACTGAAAAAAAAATAAAACAAGATCTTGAGAAAAATGCTCTTCCATTGCTTCCTATGTTAAGAGAAGCAAAACCAATAATTAATGGCAATTTGATAAACAAATATGCGAAATATCCTATAAATAAAAAAAATGTCAAATGGCATATAGATACAACAAAGACTATGATGCAAGAAGTAAAAAAAGATATTGAATTTTCAAAAAGATTAAAAGAAAATACAAGTTATGCTTCTGTATATTCCTTAGTTCTAAGATTGAGGACATTATATATAATTGAATGCTTAATAAAAAAGAAAGCATGGAAAAACAAAGAATTTTTAAATCTATTAAAAAAAATAACAAGCTCTTTAAATATATATGAAGAATATTCCAAAATAAAAAGCAGCAAAAAAACAGCAAAAAATTCTAAGGTAAATATTGAAAAAGCTGAAAAATTAATGGATTATATTAATAAAAAAACAAAAGAAATTGAAAAATGCCTAAACGAAAAAAAAGATTAGAAAAACAAATCATTGGCTTAGAAAAACAATCTGAAAAACATAAGGAAAAGATTAAAACTGAAGAAGGGGAAAAAGACACCACACATGATTATTGGAAAAGGGAAATAGAGGAATTTGAAAAAAGGAAAAGAGAAAGGGAGATTATGCTCAAAAAATTGAAGAAATTAAAATAAATATTTTAATATTCTAACCAATAAAAATATTTATTAAGTCTATTTTTCTCTTTACTTTATGCCTGAGAAAAAAGAAGTGAGCCATAAAGAAAAATATATCAAATGGTTTTCTGAAATCAGAAGCAAGGATGTGATTCTTGTTGGAGGAAAAGGAGCAAATCTCGGAGAGATGACATCTTTTGGAATCCCAGTTCCTCAAGGTTTTGTTATAACCTCACAAGCTTATTCTTATTTTTTAAAGAAAACTGAATTGGAAAATGAGATTTATGATTTGCTGAAAGAATTTGATATTGAAGATACTGAAGAATTAGAGAAAAGAGCAAAGCAGATAAGAGAGAAAATAGAAAAAGCAGATATTCCAAAAGAGTTGGAAGAGGAAATTATTGAGTCTTATAATTCTCTTAGTATAGATGAAGGTTCTATGCAAAATATTTCTCAGGATGCATTGTCAATTTTAAAAATGTCTGAGCCTGTTTTTGTGGCTATTAGAAGTTCTGCAACTGCAGAAGATTCATCAGCAGCAAGTTTTGCAGGGCAGCAGGAAACTTTTCTTAATGTTAAAGGAGAAGGAGATGTTCTTGTAAAAGTAAAAAAATGTTTTTCATCTTTATTTACTCCGAGAAGTATTTATTATAGAATAAAAAAAGGATTTGAACATAAAAATGTGCTGAATGCAGTTGTGATTCAAAAAATGGTTGATTCTTCAAAATCAGGAGTTATTTTTTCAAAAGACCCTTTAAATAAAAATGAAAATGTGATTATTGAGGCTGTTTTTGGTTTGGGAGAAGGAATTGTTTCTGGAAAAATAAAACCAGACCATTATGTTGTTTCAAGAGACTTGGAAATTTTGAGTGAGAAAACAGAGGATAAAAAAATAGCAATAACCAGGGACTCTTCTGGGGAAAATAAAGTTGTCAAACTTACTGAAGAAAAAAGCAATCAGCAGGTTTTGTCTGATTATGAAATTAAAAGGCTTGCGGATTTTGCATTAAGAATAGAAAAACATTACAATGTTCCTCAGGATATTGAGTTTGCTCTTGATGTTGGAGAAATTTTTATTGTTCAGACAAGGCCAATAACAACTCTTGATAATAAGAAAGCAAAAGTAATTGGAACAATTAAAGGCAAAGAATTAGTGTCAGGTTTAGGAGCAAGCCCTGGAATTGGTTCTGGAAAAGTTAAGATTATTATTGATTTAAAAGACCTTTCAAAAATAATCAAAGGAGATGTTTTAGTTACAGAAATGACAAGTCCTGATATGGTTGTTGCAATGCAAAAATGCGCTGCAATTGTTACTGATGAAGGTGGTATGACATCTCATGCTTCAATAGTTTCAAGAGAGATGGGAATACCAGCTGTTGTTGGAACAAGAACTGCAACCAAAACATTAAAAGATGGAACAATTGTCACAGTTGATGGTTCTAATGGAAAAATTTATGAAGGAAAAATTGAAGGAACAGAAAATCAGGAAATTGAAGTATTGCCAATAGTTGAAACTAAAACAAAAATAAAAGTTATTAATGACTTGCCTACTTTTGCTGAAAGAGCATCTAAAACAAAATGCAAAGAAGTCGGTTTATTGAGAATAGAAGGAATAATAGCAGAGTCAGGAAAGCACCCATTTTTCTTTTTAAACAAGAACATTGAAGAATATGAGAATATTATTTTTAGAGGAATAAATAAAATTTCTGAATATTTTGAGGGGCTTTGGGTTAGAACAAGTGATATTAGAACAGATGAATATCAGAATCTTGATGGAGCTCCAAAAGAAATTGAAGCAAATCCAATGTTAGGAATGCATGGTATTAGAGCAGGATTAAAGCAAAAAGAAATATTAGAAGCTGAAATAAAAGCTTTGAAAAAAGTTTCAGAAAAAGGGAAAAAAGTTGGATTGTTGCTTCCACAAGTTATTTTAGTTGATGAAGTAAGGCAAATCAAGAAAATCATGAAGGAATTAAATGCTAATCTTGATATTGGTGTTATGATTGAAACTCCTGCTTCTGTTCAGATAATAGAAGAACTTTGCAAAGAAGGAATTAATTTCATAAGTTTTGGGACAAATGATTTGACACAATATACTCTTGCAATTGACAGGGGAAATGAGGATGTTCAGTATTTGTATAATGAAACACACCCAGCAATATTATCACAGATAAAAAAAGTTATTGAAACCTGCAAAGAAAATAATGTTGAAACAAGTATCTGCGGGCAAGCAGGGAGCAACAAAGATATGGTTGAGTTTTTAGTTGGTTTGGGAATTGATTCAATAAGTGTAAATGCAGATAAAGCAAATGAAATCAGCAAGTTTGTAAAAGAAATAGAAGAAAAAAATTCAAATGATTTAGTAGAACAAAAAGATATAGAAGAAAATAATCCAGAAAAAGAAGATATTGGTGAAGAAACAATAGTGAAAACAGAAAATGTGGAAAAAGAAAGTTATCCAATAAAATGCTCAAAGTGCGGGAAAGATTCTGAAGTTCCTTTTAAGCCTGATGGAAAAAGGCCAGTTTTTTGCAAGGATTGTTATTTGGAAAAAAGAGGAATAAAACAAAATAAACAAAAAAATAAAATTAGTGAAAAAATTAATGAGTCTTTGAATAATGCAATTGAAGTTTTTAAAAGTCCTGAACAAGAAAAACTTACAGAAGCATGGAATTTTCTGGAAAAAACAGCAAAGGAATTAAGTCCAAAAGAAAATCAAATTGCTGAAAAGAATTTTGAAAAAATAAAGGAGATTACAGAATTAGGAGAGCAGAGTTGTGAAAAAGAAATTGAAGAAAACTTAAATGAAGAAAAACAAAAAGAGCAGATAAATGAATTCTCAAAGGAAATTGAAAAATCGAAAATAATGGGTTCAGAAGATTTTGATAAAATTGAAGGGGGGAAAGTTATTGAAGAAAATAATGAAGAACCAAAATCAAAAGTCACTTATTCTTACGACTCGAGCAAAAAAAATAATGAAATAGAATCTTTAGAATTAAAAGAACCTGAAGAAGTTGAAGATTATGAGGAAAAAGTTATGAGGCAGATTATAAAAGAACAGGAAGAATATGGTGTTTTAACAGAAGAAAATAATAATTCTAAAAATGAAGACTCAGCAGAAGATGAGATTTTGGATATTTTTTGATTGAGTATCTTGATTTTAAAAATTTAATGAAAATACTTATTTTTTTAGAAAACATTATAAAAGGAAAAATCTCTATTTTATTACTATGTATGAATTCACTTTACCAAATTATAAGGGAAATAGCATTATCAATTTAATGAGTTCTATTTCCAATAGCTTTGGCAAAAAACATCAATATTCTGAACTTGCTTTATTAAATTCTAAAGAACTAAAAGAATTCAAAAATGTAGTTCTGATTATAATTGATGGATTAGGATATAACTATTTGAAAAAACAAAAAAATTCATTTTTATTGGAAAATCTTTATTTAAAAATGACTTCTACTTTTTTATCTACTACTGCTTGTGCAAATACTTCTTTTTCAGTTGGCTACCCCCCACAACAACATGCACTCACAGGTTGGGATATTAATCTTAAAGAAGTTGGAGCTATTACTACGATTTTACCTTTTACACCAATATATGGTAAAAAATCATTATCTAAGTCAAATTTTGAGATGAATCAAATTATGGATATCAAATCATTTCATAAAGGGTTTAATGGAAAATGTTTTACATTAATTGACAAAAAAATTTCTGATAGTCCATTTACAAATTATGTTTCAAAAGATACTGAAATTATACCTACAAAAACTTATAAAAATACTTTTACAAAATTAAAAGAATTGATAAAAAAGAAATCCGCAAAAAAGAGATTTATTCATGCTTATATCCTTGAGTTAGATTCATTAGCGCATAAGGAGGGAATTGATAGCAAAAAAGTTAATAATATTTTTTGGGATTTGGATAAACAAATAAAAAATTTGTCTAAATCAATTAAAGGAACTAATACAAAGTTAATTGTTGTTAGTGATCATGGCTTAATTAATGCTGTTCCTAAAACAGAAATATGGGTTGAAAATATTGTTGGTTTGAAAGAATGTTTAACTATTCCTCTTGCAGGAGAACCGAGAGTAAGAGATTGTTTTGTTCGGCCCAGCAAAATAAGAGAATTTGAAAAAATTGTAAAAAATAAAATGGCAAAATATTGCTGGTGTTTTAAAGGAGGGCAGTTAATTAAAGATAATCTTTATGGATTGGGAAAACCAAATAAAAGACTAATTGATAGGGTTGGTGATTATGTTTTAATAATGAAAAAAAACTATATTTTAAGAGATAAACTTGCAAATTATGAAAAACCAAAAAAGTTTCATAAAGGAAAACATGGGGGAGTAAGTGATAATGAAATGATTGTTCCTTTAATTCTTATAGATTGTTAAAAGTATTTTTTAGAAAAAACATATATAGCAAAAAATAACCGAAAGGTTTATAAACTATATTCCCTGCATAATAGTAACAAAACAAGGATTAAAATAAAATGAATTTAAAAGATTTTAGAGTTAAGTGGAAAAGAATAGAAAAAATTGGAAAAGCAGTCAAGGGTATGAGTGATTATCGAGATGATGATGAAGCATTTAAAGACTTTTATTCTGATTTTAGAGACTTAATTCCAGAAGATGCGAGAAAATCAAAATTTCCTGAATATAATTCTTCAGATGAAGATGCAGAGCGTATAAAATCAATTGTATTAGAAACAGCAAGTATTCCTCAAAGAGCTTGTTTAGATATTGTGACAGAATCTTCAGACTCTGATTTAGAATCAATTTTAGGAGAAGCAGAATCAGAATTAGAAAAAAAACTTCCTGAACTTGTAGCATCTATAGAACCAAAATCAGATTATGCTAGAATTAAAAACTTTAGTAAAAAAGTAGAAG
>JAHIRT010000060.1 GCA_018818285.1 Nanobdellota archaeon | reverse complement strand
CTGTTTCTAAAACAGCTTTAAGCAAATCAAGATTTTTTGATGCATTGAATTCAATTACTTTTCCATCTTTAAATTTCAAATAAATATCAGTTACTTCTTTCCCTGAATATATTGCAGGATATTCAAATTTTATCCATCCATCTAAGCTTTCTCTTACAGGAGCCATGAATATTTCTCCTCCAGGCATGTTTTCTTCTCCTTTGTCTGCTATTGAATTTTTTCCTTTTATAGAAAATTTCAAATCTACATTTTCTCCTAGAAGATGAACAGAATTTGATTTTTCAAATCTTTGATTTAGTTTATCAAGTTTTTTTCCAAATTTCTTCCAATCAACTAAACATGAAGAATAAACAAAATTTTCCCATTCTGTAAGGGACATTTCTGATTCAATTGCATGTGAAAGGCAGGGATATGCTATTGTAACTCTTTTTATATTTGGTCTTCCATTTACTATATAATCTGAAATTGGATTTGTTATTTTCTCTCTTTTTGTGATTTTTTCTGAATCTGCTGAAGTTAACTCTTTTGTGTTTTCTTCTGTAAAAACTCCTATGTAAGCTTGTGATTGTTTTATTGTATCAAACCAGTATTGTGGGAAAAATTCAATTTGGTTTTTATCTGCATATTTGAAAAAAAAGTCATTTGTATTTGGAAGAGAAATTTTTACAATTGGGAATGCTCCTTGCAAAATTATTTCCTTATATAATTCAGTTAAAAAGGGGATTGAATTTGATGTTCCTGAAATCACAACTTTTTGTTTTGGTTTTACTTTTATGGAATATCTTACTGCGAGTTGTGCTAGTTTTCTTGCTCTTAAATCTAATGGCATTTTAGTTTTACTTTAGGTTAGATCTTTTTAATTTTTTCAGAATCAAGTGTCTGAGGCACTATCACCTCACTAAATAAATTTAAACTGTATAAGTTTTTTTATCTCAATTAAATAATTTTATCCTGTGTAAGTTTTTTGAGAATCTTCAGAACTTAACTTTGGCATAGGAATATGAGGAGGCAAAACAAATTCATCTTCAAATTGAAGTGCTCTTAAATTGCATTTTGTGAGTATTGTATTAAATATTGGTATTCTTATATCATTTGATATTTTTTTTGTTTTCCATTTTTTTAGTATTTCTTTTGAAACATCTTTTTCAAGTAAAACAAGAATAAATCCTTCGAGATTTATTTTTGCAAAATCAGGAGAATAATCAACTGAAAATTCAAACTCAAATTTTAATGCTGATTGATCTTTAACAATGTCAAGTTTTTCTTCACTTATAGAATTAACTTTAATATTAGACTTAATTTCTAATTTAGATTTTAATTTGTCTTTTTTCTCAATATTTATTTTTTTAAAATTAAATCCTATAATTTTCATCTTAAAAATTTCCTATTTTTTGGAGGCAAAAAAATTTTGTTTTTTTCATTTTTAAATTAAAATAAATGGGTTTTTAAAGATTATTATATTGAATTTTGAAAATAAATTATTTGATTACATTAAATCTTCTTCACTAACAACAACAAAGTCACCAATTGCTACAACTGTGTTAAATGGTATAAGAATTTCATTTTTATTAATTGTTTCCAAATTAAAATTTTTTGAATAGGGGGTTGGTTCTTTAAGAATTAATTGAATAAGTTCTCCTACTCTTGTTTCAAATGTAATGTCTTTTACTACTCCTAATCTTTTACCTTCTTTTGTTACAATGAGTTTACCCATAATATCTTTGAATGGTTTTTTCTCAATCATGTAAATCTAAAATTCGTTTTGTTTATAAATTTTTCTATTGATTTAAAATCACTATAAGATAATAATAAAAGAGCAAAAATAGCATTATTGTGATTTTTATGTTAATTTTTGTGAAATAGTAAAAAAAATAATGATTGATTTTTATGTTAATTTTTGTAAAAAAGTGGATAAAATACTCTCACCCCATGGTTTCTCATGGAGAATAAGTGTTGATAATAGAGGATTTAAAAAGGATTTTGATTCAAAGTTTTTGAATTTTTATTTAAAAGCTTTGTGGTGTTATATTATATTATATTATATTATATATAATATAATATATATATATATTATATTATATTATCATAAAATTTTTATTATTTTTGTTATTACAAAACAAAAAAATAAAGAATTAAATATCATAAATGTAAAAAATGAGGATGAAGAAGTAAAAATTAGAGAATTAATAACTAAATCATAAGAATTAAGCAAAAAAATTAAATTATTTAATAAAAAGAAGGTGAAAACCTTGTATTTTTTTGAATTTTATTTTCTATACGAAACCAAGGTGTGAGGTATATTTTCTGCAATATAAAAGTTTATAAAAAAGGTATTGTAAAAGTTTATATTACTATAATATTTTAAAATGAGGTATAAAAATGGGTGTTAAACTTGACGAGATTTTTGATTCTTTTTCTGAGAATAGACTCTTTAAAGATAAATCTATTTTACAGACATCTTATACACCTGAAAACATACCACATAGGGATAATGAAATTAAACAAGCTGCATCAATATTAGCTCCTGCATTAAGAGGAGAAAGAACAAGCAATCTTTTTATTTATGGGCAGACTGGAACAGGAAAAACTTTGAGTATACATTATCTTAAGAATGAAATGATGAAAAGAGCAAAAAAAGAAGGTTTATCTTTGGATATGCAATATTTAAACTGCAAGCTAAGAAAAGTTTCTGATACTCAGTATAGAATTTTAGCAGAACTTATTAAAAAATTAGGGGGTAGTGTTCCTGCAACAGGACTTCCTACAGACCAAGTTTATAATAAGTTTATTGAAATAATTGATAAAGAAAAAAAAATATTAATTTTGATTCTTGATGAGATTGATCAAGCTGTTAAAAAAATTTCAGATGAGTTTCTCTATAATTTTACTAGATTAAATTCTGAATTAAATAATGCAAATATTTGTTTGATTGGAATAAGCAATGATTTGAATTTTTTAGATAATCTTGATCCAAGAGTAAGAAGCAGTCTTGGACAGGAGGAAATTGTTTTTTCTCCATATAATGCTTTGCAATTGCAGGAAATTTTAAAGTCGAGAGCTGATAATGCTTTTAATCAAGGTGTTTTGGAGGAGGGTGTAATACAGAAATGCGCTGCTTATGCTGCAAGAGAACATGGTGATGCAAGGCGTGCTTTGGATTTATTAAGAATAGCAGGAGAAATATCTGAAAGAAATGGTGAGAAAAAAGTAACAATGAAAAGTGTTGATTTATCTAATCAAAAAATAGATAGGGATAAAATACTTGATGTTGTTCAGGCTGCACCAAAGCAATTTCAAATGACATTACTTTCAATAATTCTTTTAAGTGATAAAAAAAATAAGAGTAGTGATAAGATTTTTACAGGTGATGTTTATAATAAATATCATGAATTATGCCTTGAGCACAAATCTGATTTTTTAACACAAAGGAGAGTTTCAGATATTATTGCTGAAATTGATATGCTGGGATTAATTAATGCAATAGTTATAAGTAAGGGAAGGCATGGAAGAACAAAAGAAATAAAACTTTCAATATCACCAAAAATTTTAGATAAAGTAAACTTAATATTAAAAGAATCATTGGATTTGTGATTAGTTGCTTTAAGTTGTTAATTTTAGTTTGATTAAAAATGAAATCAGGAAAAAATTTAAAATGGTAACTCAAGAAATTTTGAAATTTTGTTTAGAAAAAGGAATTTTGCTTGATAAAGAGACGGGCAATTTTCTTTCTTGCTTTGATGATGATTCTGCTAGAAAAATTATTGATAAAATTTCTAGTTTTAATGAAAAGATAATTACAAAGTCTTTTATTACTGAAAATGCAGAGAAATTAGAAGTATTAATAGGTGACAAGACTTTAACAGAAAAATTAAAAATAAATCTTGGGATTACATTTGAAATCTCAAGAGAGAAAATTATAAAAACAGATTCTTTAAAAGAAAAATTTTTAGATAAAAAAGAAAGTTTGGAATTGGATCATTTAAAGGTTCTTTATTCTTTGGTTAATTTAGGCAAGAAAATTGAGCCAAATGATTTTGTGAAATATTTTAGAGTGAGGTTTTCTGAGTTGAAGAATATTCTTTTGGAAAGAAATGATTTGGGAGATTTGTCTTCTATAAATAAAATAACAAATCAGAGGCAGGCTGTTTCAATTATTGGGATGGTTTGTGATAAAAGAGTAAGCAAGAATAAAAATATTTTAATTGATATTGAAGATTTAACAGGAAGAGTGAGGGTATTGGTAAATAAGGATAAGGTTGAATTATATGAAAAAGCGAAAGATATTATTATAGATGATGTGGTTTCTGTGAGGGGATTTGGAAATAGGGAAATTATTTTTGCTAATGATGTTATTTATCCTGATGCTTTTTTAAATGATAAAAATTTTGTTGATAGGGATGAAAGAGCCGCCTTTATATCTGATATTCATGTTGGTTCTGCTAATTTTCTTGAAAAAAATTTCTTGAAGTTTATTAAATGGGTAAATGGAGAGGAGGGAAATGATTTTCAAAAGCAAGAATCTAAAAAAATCAAGTATATTTTTATTACAGGTGATAGTGTTGATGGTGTTGGCATATTTCCAGGGCAGGAGGATATACTTTCTATAAAAGATATTAAAGAACAATACAATAAGTTGGCTTATTATTTATCAAAAATAAGAAAAGATATTAAAATCATAATTTGTCCTGGGCAACATGATGCTGTTAGGGTTGCAGAGCCACAACCATTTATTGACAGAAATTATGCTGGAGCACTTTATGAATTGGATAATGTTATATTTGTAAGTAATCCTTGTTTTATTGAGATTGAAAATGATAATGGAAAAAAAGGACTTAAGATTTTGATGTATCATGGGGCGAGTATGCATTCTTTTGTTGAGGAAATAGAATCTTTGAGACTTGGAAAAGCTCATAATAATCCTTCAAAAGTTGTTAAAGAAATGCTAAAGAGAAGGCACTTGGCTTCAATACATTCTTCAGTGACTTATATTCCTACAGAAGAAAAAGACCATTTGTGCATAAAAGAAATTCCTGATATAATTAATACAGCTGATTTTCATAAGCCGGATATTGAATTGTACAATAATATTTTAATTATTTGTAGCAGTTGCTGGCAGTCAATCACACCGTTTGAAGAAAAAGTTGGAAATAATCCAGAACCATGCAAGGTTCCTGTTTTGAATTTAAAGACAAGACAAATTAAGATTTTGGATTTTTCAGATTCTGTGGAAAAATAAAATGAGATTTTTAAACAAAGAGTTTATAAATAATATTCTTGTTTATATTTTATGAGAAAAGAGTTGAGTTTTATTGTTGTGATTAGTTTAATGTTTTTGATTTTATCTATTCCTGTTTCTGCTGGTTTTATTGATTGGTTTAAAGGTTTGTTTGGAAAAGATGTTTTAATGAATCCGCCTGAAGGACAG
>JAHIRT010000009.1 GCA_018818285.1 Nanobdellota archaeon | reverse complement strand
GGACTTTTTTTATTACTGCATTAATTGCTTGTCTTGCTGCTTTTGCTCCACTTAATGTTCCAGAAGGATGCCCGTGGATTCCTCCTCCTAATTGCAGGACAATATCTTTCCCAAGATGTTTTACTAAATAAGGAATATGCCCTGGATGAAGCCCTCCTGAAGATACTGCAAATACTGGTTTTATTTTATGCCAGTTTTGCGAAAGCCTTATTTTTGTTTCTTTAACTAACTTGTTTTCTATTTCTTCTTTTAATTCTGAAACTTCTTCTAAACTTCCTTGAAGTTTTCCTATAACTGTTCCAATATGAAGCTGGTCAACTCCAATTAATCGTGCAATGTCTGCAAGAACCATCATGCTTATGCCATGTTTTTCATTTCTTGTGAATGCAGCATGCATTGCTCTGTGTGCATGAATAATAAGATTAAAGCCAGCTTCCCTTAATGTTTGCAATGCTGAAAAACCAGATGTTACAATATCAATCATAATATATTTTCCTCCTAAATCCTGAACAAGCTGTGCACGTTTTATCATTTCCTTTGTTTCTGCTGTTATATTTGCAAGATAAGCTTTTTTTTCACCTGTTTCTTCTTCTGCTTTATTTGCTTTTTCCAAGCTTCTTGCAACTCTTTCTTCAAATAAATTGAATTTTTGAGAAGCAAGATTTTCATCATCTTTTACTAAATCACATCCACCAAGCCATGATTCATATGCAACTTTTGCATGGTCTTTTGTTTTTAATCCTAGTTTTGGCTTAATTATTGTTCCGAGCAATGGGCGGGATTTTATTTTCATTATTTTTCTTATTCCATTTATTCCGTATTTTGGGCCCTGAAAACCTAAAAGAAGATTTTTTGGAATTTTTATATCTTCTAATCTGAGGTTTTTCACAGCTTTCATTCCAAATATATTTCCTGCTATACTTGATAGAATATTTGGAGCATTTCCTTTTTCAAATAATTCTGAAGGATAAGCTATTTTTACTTTATTGTTTTTTATAGAGAATACTTTTGCAGCAAGTTTGTTTACATAATTTTTGCTTGTTTTTACATCTGTCCATGTTCCAATGCTTGACTCTAAGGCAATTGTATTAGAAACTTTTTTTATGTTTCCGCGCGGTTCTACTTTGAACAAACAAACCATGTCTGAAACTTTTGGCTTGTATTTTAAATTAACAAATTTCAATTCCTCTTTTTTATTCATTATTTTATATAATTGGGATAATTTAAATATGTTTGGGAAACAAATAATTTTAAATAATGAAATTTACTTTAAAGATTAAGGTCCTGTAGCTCAGTCTGGATAGAGCGCTTGCCTTCTAATTTCAGCTCTTAAAAAGAGCAAAGAAAGAATTTTAAAGAAAGCAAGAAGTCGCAGGTTCGAATCCTGTCAGGGCCATTTATAAAATGAATATTCTTTTTTTGTGTAAGTATAATAGATTCAGAAGCAAAGTGGCTGAAGCGATTTTTAAATCTTTGAATAAAAATTTTTATAATCTAAAAAATTATAAAATAAAAAGTGCGGGGATTATATTAGATAAAGAAAGACTTTATGTTGCTGATAGTGTTCATAGAATTTTGGGAGAGAAAGGAATTAAAATTGAAAATGAAAAACCTCAGAAGGTTGATAAAAGATTAATTGACTGGGCTGATAAAATTGTGATTGTTGCAAATGATGTGGATTTGAATGAATTTCCTAAAAATAAATTAGAAGTTTGGAAAGTTGAGGATGTTCATGAATCAGATACAGAAAAAATAAGAATGATAATTAGTGAAATTGAAAAAAGGGTAACAGAGTTTATAAGAAATCTAAATCTTTAAAAGCATATTTGTTCTTACTAAATTATGCGTGGGTGGCACAGCGGCTACTGCGTTCGCCTGCAGAGCGAAATTTCGAGGGTTCGAGTCCCTCCCCGCGCTTGAAAAATGAAATCAAAAACGCACCACCACTTCCCAAGAGGTTACCTTAGTAAAAGCATTTTTGATATACAGAAAACAAGAAGTTTTCTGTCTTTTAAAAACAGGAAATTTTTAAGAAAATGAAATTCAGAATAACAACATATATTGGGGTGATTTCTTTTTTAGTAGGAGTTATTATGCTAATTTTTAAACAAAACTATTACTTGATACTAACTTTGATTTTTATTAGTATTGGCTTGATTGTTCCTGATTTTTTGAATTGGAGCAGGGATCAAAGAGATTATGAAGACAATGACTTTTATGTCAGAGATGAAGAAAGCAAGGAGTGATTGTAGTGCCTAAGAAATATTTAAATAGTCTTGTGTAGTGCCTAATATATGTTTATAACTAAAAAAAAGATTCATGGAAAAGAATATTATTATTTAAGAGAAAGCAAAAGACAAGGGAAAAAAGTTGTAGCAAAAACAATTGCATATCTTGGGAAAACAAAAAAACAAGCTTATGAAAAATATAAATCTGTTATAGAGAATATGGGAAAAGTTAAAAAACAAGAAATACACATAAAAAAGATGGATAAAGAAAATAAAGTGGTAGAGATAAATGAAGAAAAAGAATTCTTGAGTTTTATTCAGGATAAAGGTTTAATTTGGGGGCCAAGTCCTGAGATTTATGGAGGGTTGGCAGGATTTTATACTTATGGGCCTGTTGGAAAATTATTGAAAAACAAGGTTGAGAATTCTGTGAGAAAAATTTTCAATGCGAATGGTTTAAGGGAATTAGAAGGGCCGACTGTTTTGCCAGATGTTGTGTGGAAAGC
>JAHIRT010000059.1 GCA_018818285.1 Nanobdellota archaeon | reverse complement strand
TGGAGGAGGCGGTGGAGGTGGAGGAGGAAGTTCAAGTGATGAATATTATTGCGGAGATGGTTTTTGCAAAACTTCAGAGGAAAATGAAACTTCATGTCCTCAAGATTGCGGTGTTGCAGAAAAACTTGATGTAATAAAAGTAGAAAATAAAGCAGAAAAACAAGATGATAAAATAACTAATCTTAATGGAAAATCTCCTATTACTGGAGCTGTTATTGGTTCTAATAATTCAAATCTTTTAATTCCTGTTCTTTTTATTGGTGTGTTGTGTTTAGCAGGTGTTATTGTTTTTGTTTTCAAAAGAAAGCCTTAAATTGTGTTTTAATTAAAAAATAGTAACATTTAAATATAGCTATTTCTAAGTTTTTGTACTTTTAAAATGAAAACAGGAAAGAAATTTATTGCATCAGTTATTTTTTTGTTTTTACTAGTTAGTTTTTTTATTTTAGGAATGACTTTTGTTTCTGCTTATCAATGTTCAACATGTGGCAGGTGTAAATCAGGTGGTGGGACAGAGTCTGGAAGTTGTCAGATTAATTCTGCTTGGGATAATTGCGGAGATGCTTGTCATGCAGCATGTGTTGATGGATATGTTGGATGGCAATATACTGAACCTTGTGGTGGGAGTGGAGTTTGCGCTGGAACTAAAACTATGAACTGTGTTGCAGTTAGTTGGGGTGGTTCTGGTTGGCAAGATGGTGTTTGTGTATATCCTGGCGCTGAAAAATCATGTGATAATGGACAAGGTGTGTGTGATAGTTCTGGAGATTGCAAAGACACAACATTTCCAACAATCCAATTTATAGAAGAATCAACAACTTCTCAAGGAGCTCATTCACAAAATTATATTTCTGTTAATGTTAGTGCAAGTGATAATAATCAAGTAGATTCTGTTATTATAAATTTATATGATTCAAATAAAATTCTTATTGATTCAGTTTCTCAAGAAGCTGTAGTTTTTTCTGCTCTTAATGATGGAACTTATTATATTAATGCAACTGTAATTGATGATGCTGGAAATGAGAACAGCACTGAAACAAGAGAAATTGTTCTTGATACAGTTGTTCCTTATGTTGGTTTTGTTTCTCCATTAAATCAAACATATGTAACTTCTGAAATAATTTTAAATATAACAAGTTCTGATGATTCAAGTTCTGTATTGTGGAATAATGGAACAGAGGATTTGATTTATACAGAATCATTGAGTTTAATACTTGAAGATGGAGTTTATACTTTTTATGCTTATTCAAATGATACTTCAAATAATATTGCTCAATCTGAAGTAAGTTTTTCAATAGACACAACTGCTCCTGTGATTACAGATATCTCAACAAATCCTGAATTACCATTAACTAATAAAGGAAAAGAACAAGATATTACAATTAATTTTTCATCTGATGAATATCCAATTTCTGTTTTTATTTCTTTATATGACAGCGCAGATAATTTAATTGATGTTTCAGAAATTTATGTTTTGAATAATTTAAATGACTTGCCTGTTTCTTATAAGATAAAAGAAGGCTTAGATAAAAAAGATTATTTTATTGAAATATATGCTGAAGATTTAAATGGAAATTATCAAAGCTATGATGTTGGTTCATTTAGTGTTAAATATAGTAGTAAGAAAAAAGATGATGATAAAAAAGATATTAATAAATTTTGTGGAAATGGTTTTTGTGAAATTGAGAATGATGAAAATGAATTTAATTGTTTTATTGATTGTGGGCAGTTAATTAAAATCTCTGGAAAAGTTATAGAATCAGAAGATGCAGAAAATTTAGTTATTGGATTTAAAGGAAATGTTTTGAATTATGATTCAGATAATTTTTATGTTTTTTTAGTTCTTTCTATTATAGGAATAGTTTTAGTTTTTATTTTAATTGTTTTGTTTTTTAGAAGGAATTAGTATCCAAAACACTTAAAAATCTTGTTTATGTAGTATTTATGCAGACTAAGCTGGCGTGTTAGCCCTACGCCATTTGCAAGTGGGCTTTAGGCAAGCTGCAAGGGGGCAAGTGATATATTTGCTTTGAAAGCCTTTGAGATAACGTTGATGTTTTGTCCTTTTTGATCTTGCTCTTGCAAACTGGGTCAGACCTTGATCGGAGCAGCCCTAAACAGGAAACAAGGTGCTTAAAGGGTTGCAAAACTGAGGATGCTCAGAGATACTTCATTTTAAATATTGAGCAAACCCCTGAGTCTGCTTTTTAAAGAAAATTATTTAAACACCTGCTTCTATTTTTTTCTATGATTATAAAAAACAAAAAAAGAGGACAACTTTTTCTTGCAGCGGCTGTTATTATAATAATAATTTTAATTGGATTTTTTACAATTAAAAATTATGCAAGGCAAGATGTTCGCCTTAATCCTGTTTATGATTTGGGAGAAGAATTAAACATAGAAACAGGAAATGTTTATGATTATGGAATCTATAATGAAAAGGATAAGAATTTATTAATGGATAACTGGACTGATAAATATATTGATTATTCAAAAAATAGTCTTGTTGAAAACTGGATTTTTGCTTATGGAAATAAAAAAGAAATAAGAGCTGTGACATTTAGCACAAAAATTACTGGGCAGGTTGGATTTAAAACAGGAGAGGAAAACATGAGCATAGAAATAACAAAGGGCATTAAAAACAAAACAATTATCAGTAAGGAAAATAAAGGGGATAGTGTTGAAGTAACATTTAATAACTTTACTTATTATTTTAAATTAAAAAAAGGGGAGAACTTCTTTTTTGTCATAGGTTCTGAAAACTATGTTTTTGAAAATTAAAATATGAAAAATCGCAGAGCTCTAAGTGGAATTGTAGGGTATGTTTTAATGATAGTAATAGCTATCTCCTTGAGTATTCTTGTTTATGGTTGGCTTAAGGACATGCTGCCAAAGCCAGGAGTTGAATGTCCGGAAGGAGTTTCAATTTCATTAGAAAAATATGGATGTGATATTTTAGATAAGCAAATTAATCTAACAATCAAGAATAATGGGCTTTTTGATGTTTATGGTGTTTTTATCAGGATAAGCAATGAATCTAAAGGAGCTTTAAAATATAATTTAAGACAAGATAAAAGATTTCCTGAAATTTATTTTAATGAGAAACTTATTCCAAACAATACTACTTTTATTGAAAATCTTAATTATAAAGATTATAATAATATAAATGAAATAAGTATTCAGCCGTTAATTGTTGAAGGAGAGATTATATTATGTGAAAATTCAATTATTTCTCAGACTGTAGAAGGGTGCAGTTAAATTTTTAAACTTGATTCATTTATCTGAATTATGAACACATTAAAAAAAAGAGGGATAAGTCCTGTGATTGCCACTGTTTTGCTTATTGCAATTGTTGTTGTTTTATCTTCTATTATTTTTTTATGGGCAAAGGGTTTTATAAAAGAAGCTGTTATTAAAAATGGAAGAAATGTTGCTGATGTTTGCAATGATATAAGTTTAGACATAAGTTGTGTTTCTGGACAATTAGAAGTAACAAATACAGGGAATATTCCTATTTCTAATCTTTATATAAAGAAAAAAACAGGAAGCAAAATAGAAACAACTTATGCTGATAAAAAATTAACTTCTTCTCAAATAGTTTCAATTGATGTTGGAGAGTGTGTTGATATAGAAGTTTATCCTGCTGTTTTAGGAATGTCTGGTGAAAGCAAGAAAATATACACTTGTGAAAATAGTTTTGGAGTTTGAAATGAAAAATTGTAGGGCTGTATCTGGAGTTGTTGTAAGTGTTTTGCTAATTGTAATTTCTGTTGCTGCTGTTGGTATGATTGCAAGTTTTATTATTCCAATGATTAAATCAAATTTAGAAGAAGGAGCAACTTGTTTTGAATTATTGGATTATGTTAGTGTTGTTAATTCAGAATACACTTGTTATAGTTCAGAAGATACGAGAGTTATGATAGAAAGAGGAATGAAAAATTACAGTATTTCTGAGATTGATATTAGGTTGGTTTTTGGAGGAAAATCAAAAACAATTAAATTAGAAGAGGGCATGGATGGAACAAGCCAGGGTGTTAAAATGTTTGATGGTTCAACAATAATTAGTCTTCCTGGTTTTGGAGGAGCTGAAACATATATTTTTACTGAAATTGCAGATGCAACAAATGTTGAATTGGGAATAGTAAGTTCTAATAAAAAATTATGTGAGATGGGAAAATATAATATAAACAGATGTTAATAATATGAAAACAAAAATGCAACACCACTCAGAAAGTTCCCTTAGTAATAGCATTTTTGACTTTTAAATTTCAGGAAAAAATTTAAAAAATGAAAAAAAGCCAAGTATGGATAGAAACTGTAATTTACACTTTAATTGGACTTGCTATAATTGGAATGCTTCTTGCTATAATCAAACCTCAAATAGAAAAAGAAAAAGATAAACTTATAATTGAGCAGAGTTTGAATATGCTGAATAAAATAGATTCTGAGATACAGGAAATAATAAATTATGGTGCTGGAAATTCAAGAGCTATTGAAGTTCAGATTAAAAAAGGAAAACTAATTATTGACTCTAATGAAAATTCTGTGAAGTTTAATATGAAAAGCAAATATCAATACAGCCAGATTGGAGATGAGATTGAAGTTGGAAATGTAATTGTGAAGACAGAAAAATCTGGGAGTGATTATGATGTGTTGTTGAAATTAAGTTATTCATATGTGGATATAACTTATAAAAAAGAAGATGAAATAAAAACTTATAATCCTGCTTCAACACCACATAAGATAAAAATTACAAATCAGGGAGAGGTTGGTGAGATGGTTAATGTGGATTTTGGATAATATGCAAAGCTATTAAAAAACAAAAATTTAAATACAACTTTTTCTAAGATAAAATATGGAAGATGAAAAAGAGGTTTTCATAAATTTAAAGCCAAGTATTCCTGCATTGCCAAGAATAGGGGACAAGACTAAAGTTAATATTAGATATGCTTTGATATCTCCTTTTGCATTTGCACATATATATTGGGATGAAAAATCAGGAGAGCTGGTTTATGAAGTTGAAGAGCCTGTTCTTAATGATGAAGAGAAAAAAATTTTAGAAAGAATAGAGACAAGCATGAGAGAGGTAATTAATATTAATGTGCTTGTTGAAAAAACAAATGAGGCTATGATTTCTTATATAAATAAAACAGCAGAGCTTTTGATTTCTGAGCTTAATTTGAAAGTTAGTGAAGAGACTTATAAGAAAATATTTTATTATTTGTTTAGGGATTTTATTGGTTTAAATGAGATTGAGCCTTTGATGAGGGATTATTTTATTGAGGATATAGAGTGCAATGGTGCAAAAACTCCTTTTTATATTGTTCATAGAATTTACAGAAATCTTAAAACAAATGTTATGTTTAATGATGTTGATGTTTCTGCTAATTTTGTAGAGAAGCTTGCTCAAAGATGTGGGAGATATATTTCTTATGCAGCTCCATTACTTGATGGAACTTTGCCTGATGGTTCGAGAGTGAATGCAACTTATTCAACTGATATTACAAGCAAAGGGCCTACTTTCACAATCAGAAAATTTACAAAAGTTCCATGGACTCCAATTCAGCTTATATCTTTTAATACATTAAGTCCGGAGATGCTTGCTTATTTTTGGATACTTGTTCAGTACAAATCAAATATTTTAATAACAGGAGGAACTTCATCTGGGAAAACTACTTTGCTGAATGCACTTGCTTTTTTCATACCTCCTGAATCAAGGGTTGTAAGTATTGAAGATACTAGAGAAATTAATTTACCAAGAGAGAACTGGCTGCCGAGTGTTGCAAGAACAGCAATCGGAGTTGGCAAAACAGGGGAAGTTGATTTGTTTGCATTATTAAGAAATTCTTTTAGGCAAAATCCTGATTATGTTATTGTTGGAGAAGTTAGAGGAAAAGAAGCATTTGTTTTATTTCAGGGAATGGCTTCTGGACATTCAAGCATAAGCACAATGCATGCTGATTCTGTTGATACTGTTGTTAAAAGATTGGAAACTCCACCAATTGAACTTTCTCCAACATTATTAAATACATTAGATGTTGTTGCTATAATGAGTCATACAGTTATAAACAAAGAGCAGACAAGAAGACTAAGGGCTGTAACTGAAGTTGTTAATGTGGATCCTAAGGGGATTGCTTTGACAAACACTCCTTTTATGTGGAATCCTTCTGATGATAAGTTTTATTTTAAAAAAGACAGCAAGGTTTTTGACAAGATAATTGAGAGATATGGACTGACAAAAGAAGAAATTCAAAGAGAGTTTAGATTGAGAACAAGACTTATTTATGAAATGTTCAGAAGAAAAATATTTGGTTTTGAAAGAGTTCAAAAAGAAATTAATGAGTACTATAAGAATCCTGAGTCTATTTTAAAGAGATATGGGATTGTTGAGTGAGAAATATTTATAAACTATCTTTCCATAAGTATTTTATGAAAAAAGAGCTTGGTTTTGTTCTTGTGGTTAGTTTAATGTTTTTGATGTTGTCTGTTCCTGTTTCTGCTTGGAATCCTTTTGATTGGTTTGTAACAACTCCTGATGATAATCCAACACCTGATGAGCCACTAGAAAATATGATTCCTCAAGAAGAAGCGAGATTAAAAGAAATAGAAAATCGCCTAATCAAGTACATAGAGGAAGGGTTATTTAACTTAGGTGCTCAGGAGGGTTGGTCAGATTTATCTGAAGAAGTTAAGATTCGGTTGCTAAATAAAGTAGATATTAAGAAAGCACTTCTACGAGCTGGTCGTCCTAATGCTTTTGTTGGGGGGAATGGGAGGTGTAGTTCAAATGAAGACTGTGAGCCTGGATTATTTTGTATAAGTGGTGGAGGAATTTTCGGCTTTGTCTTTCTTGGTGGAGAACCTGATTTATGTTGTAATCGAGGGCAAATGATTAAAGAAGGAAAGTGTGTACTAGAAGGAGAACACCTAATTAATTTTAAGAGTCCTAGTGATGAGGAACTACAATTCTTGTTAGAAAAATTGAGTAGGACGGATAATGCGGGGGAGGCTAAAGATTCAGTGGTAATACATATAAGTGGTCGTTTGGCTCAGGCAGTAGGTTATACTCTTGAAGAAATTAATAAAATTAAAAAAGAAGTAGACAAAATAACCCAAGAAACTGGGGGGGGGCTTTATCTTTTTATTCCTCCAGAACCTGAAACACATAAGGAAATACCCACAACTCCTGAAGAAACATCTACTGATGAAGATTTGTCTAATAAAAACATGCCTTCTTCTATTGAACCAACAACTTCTCAAGAACCTGAATCTCAAGGACCATCTGCTGATAATTTTATTCCTGTTGTAGAAGAATCTACACTTGAAGAACCACAAGGAC
>JAHIRT010000058.1 GCA_018818285.1 Nanobdellota archaeon | reverse complement strand
TGATTTCATTTTAAAAATTTCCTGTTTTTCACCTTTTTTGTCTGTTTTATAAAAAGAAAGAAGTTTTTAAATTTTACTAAGTTTTTTAAATTCTTTTTTATTCATATTTCCATGAGTTATGATATTATAGGAAATATTGCTGTCCTAAAATTTGAGAAAGAAAACCTCTCAGAAAAAAAGAAAATTGCAGAGAAAATTTTGAAAGATAGGAAAAACATTAAGACAGTTGTTGAAAAATTAGACAAAGTCAAAGGAAGATTAAGAACTCTAAACATAAAGCATCTTGCAGGGAAAAAAACAAGTGAAACAATTCACAAAGAATCAGGATGTTTGTTTAAGCTTAATATTGAAAAATGTTATTTTTCTCCGAGAATAAGCAATGAAAGATTAGAGATTGCCAAAAAAATAAAAAGCAAAAACAAAGTTCTTGTAATGTTTGCAGGTGTTCTGCCATTTCCAATTATTATTGCAAAGCACTCAAAATGCAAAGAGATTGTTTCAATTGAACTTGGAAAAGAGTGTTGTAAATATGGAAAAGAAAATATAAAACTAAACAAACTTAATAATATCAAGATAATTCAAGGAGATGTTAATAAGATTATTCCTAAATTAGCAAAACAAAAATTTGATGTGATTATAATGCCTCGCCCCCAATTAAAAGACACATTTCTAAAATCAGCTTTTCTTGTTTCAAAAAAATCAACTAAGATTTTTTATTATGATTTTTCAAGAAATATTAAAGAAATTTTAGAAAAAATTAAAAAGCAAGCTAAAAAATCAAAAAAACAAATCAAAATTTTAGATATAAAAAAAGCAGGTGAAGTTGCACCTTATAAATATAAATTTAGAATTGAGTTTATAATTAAAAATTAATCCTTTAAATAATGAACTTCACTGTATTCTCTTGGAGGAGAATTTACTTTTCTAATTTTTTCTCCAAGCATAACTTCAAGTTTTCCATCACTAAATAAAAAATAAGCTTGTCCCCTATCATCAGTTACCATGCCATTATCTCTAAAACCATGCCTTTCCAAATACTTCATAACATCTGCTTCAGATAAATCATCAATTCTTTCTTCAAGTTCTTCTCTTGTTTTAAACTCTGAATTCATTTTAAAAATCTCCCATTTTCAAATTCCGCATAAACCCCCTCATATCTTTTCCTGCATTTTTCACAAGAACCAATCATTTCTTGGATGCCATGGTAAAAACAAGATTTTTTAGGAACCTCGCCACCAGAGTTTTTTATTTTAGAAAGCAATGTATCATTAACATGATTTCTTGCCTGTTCTCTACTAATATGGTGGTGTCCTCTAAAAAGAGTTGTTAATAATGTATATGGAAGAACTAATAAACCAGTAAGACAACCCTTCAAAAAAATTTCTGAAAAAATCTCTATTGAAGAATCACTTTCCAAATCAAAACCTGAATCTGGATTTTCTTCAATTCCTGTTTCCATTTTAAAGATGATCTGCACAAGCTATTCTTATATTTAATAGAAGCTGTTTTCTCCTCATATAATATTGTCCACTTAAAATATATTCTTTTCTTTTTTCTTCAGGAAAACCTAAAGGTTCTAAATCATCAATTCTTTTTTCAACTTCTTCTCTTGTTTTATCAAACTCTTTTTGCCCCATACTCTAATTATAAACTTTTTCTTTTTAAATTTTATTATAATTTAATCCCTATATCCTTTTTTCAACATTTACAGAAGTAGGAGCTTCACCACCATGCCATGTGAATTTTGGCCTGACTCTCATTGGATAAATTCTTTCAGAATTATCATCAAGAATTATTGCAGAACCCTTTAAAGAAGGAAGTTCATCCATATATTTTTTTATTCCAGAAAGAAGATAAGATTGCATTATTTCATTCAGGGATTTTATATCTGGAAGAGCAGTAACCCTATGACTCAAAATAATATCAGATTGTGTTATTGCATCTCTTGATAAAGCTCCTGGTTGCTGTGTTGCCATAACCAAACTCAGCCCTGGCTGTCGTCCTTCTCTTAACAACTGAATCAAAGCATCTGTTGCAGGTGTCTTTCCTTTATCAGGAAGAAACTCATGAATCTCGTCAATAAAAAGCCAAACTAAGGGCATTTCTCTTTTATATTTCAAACTCATATAATCAGCTCCCTGCTGAACAGATTGAACTTCTTCTGATTTTCTCGCCATCATTCTTTGATTAAATAATTTCTTAGATATTAAGCCAAGAACCAAAGCCCTAACATTAAATGCCCCAACAGAACTATACATGCTTAAATCAAGAATATTTGTTTTCCCTGCTTCTACAATATCCTCTATCTTTGTTTCACTTTCTGAAAAAACCTTCCATGATTCAGCAGCCTGAAACAACCCAATACCCGCATTCTTCACTTCTTGTGTTGAAGATTTATCTTTTTGAATTTCTTCAATTACATTTAATATAGAAAAACTTTCTTTTTGTTTAAGTTCTGAAATTATTCTTTCAATTAATATTGCAACAGGCTCTATAAAATTCAAGCCAAATGTAATAATCCAGTCTTCTGCTTCAAGCTGCGAAGGATTAATTGAAAACTTCTCATCAACTGGAATTCCTCTTTTTTCATATTCTTCATAAAATCCAAATGGAATAAAAATTTTCACATCTGTTTTTTTTGGTTTTAATTTCCATTCTTCCAATAACTCTGATTCTTTCTCATTTTCATATTTCATTGTCCAAAAAATTCCCATTGTATCAAAAATAAGTCCTGAAATATTTTTTCTTTCTTCAAGTGGCAGACAGGCAAGTTCTTCTGCTATAACACCGAGAGAATATGATTTTCCGCTTCCCCTCTTACCACTCACAAGGATAACATGACTCCTTGCAACATCCATAAAAATATTATTGCTTAAAGAAGTGTATTGTCCCATTTTTACATAACCTCTCCCAATATAAATAAGCCCTTTTTTTCCAAACCTCTTTTTATCAGATTCATCTCTTCCTATGATTATATCATATGGCATTTTCAATGTTACAAATAAAAACAGATATATAAATTTAATTAAACAGTTTAATTACTCATTGAAATAAAATTATAGGATATCCCACAAAAACAAATTAATCAAAACATTTTTAAAGCAAATTTAATAATATATTTTATGGAAAAAGAATCAGAAGAAAATGAAGAAGAAGTTGAAGAAAAAGAAACAGAAGAAAAAACCAAAGAAAAAAATAATAAAAAAGATTTAACAGAAAAATTAAGAGAAAATCCTTGGGTTGTTTCTACAGTTGTGCTTGGAATTATATGTTTAATTTTATTAATTACTTCACTTAATTCTGGAATTACAGGAAATATTGTTTCTGAAAAACAAGCAGGAGAAAATCTCTTAAGTTTCGCAAAAGCACAAGGAGTAAATTTTCAAATAACAGAAATAAAAGATAATTTTAATTTATATGAAGTTATGGGTTCGATTGATGGAGAAATATTATCAGTTTATATTACTAAAGATGGAAAAAATCTTGTCCAAGGTTTAACACCTCTTTCAATAACCCAAGAAAATGTCCGGCAGACACCTCAGGAAATTAAAAAATCAGATAAACCAGTTGTTGAATTATTTGTAATGACACATTGTCCTTACGGAACCCAAGCTGAAAAAGGAATTATTCCTGTATTTGAATTATTAGGAAATAAAATTAATTCAGATATAAGATTTGTTCATTATTTTATGCATGGAGATGTAGAAGAGCAAGAAACCAACAATCAAGTTTGCATAAGAGAAGAGCAAAATGAAAAATATCTTAGTTACATGAGATGTTTTTTAGAAGCCGGAGAAACAGAATCATGTTTAGCAAAATCAGGAATTAATAAAGCAAAATTAGAAAAATGCATTAGTGAGAAAGCAGAAACTTATTATGGGGTGGATTCAGGATTAAGCAATCAGTATGGTGTTGGTGGAAGTCCTACACTTGTTATTAATAACCAGATTGTTGATTCAGGAAGAAGCTCTGCAGCTTATCTAAATACAATTTGCTCTGCTTTTAATAAAGCTCCAGAAGAATGTTCAAATACAATGTCAAGTGAAAACCCAAGTCCTATGTGGGGATGGAGTGCTTCTGGAAATACTGCAAGTTCTGGCGGAAGTTGTTAAGCAAGTGCAACAATCTTTAAAAAGAGGAAAAATATTTATTTTTATGGTTAAAGATATTGATTTT
>JAHIRT010000057.1 GCA_018818285.1 Nanobdellota archaeon | reverse complement strand
TTTCTTTATGTTTCTTAGTTTCTATTTTTTCTTAGCATCATGGAAATCAGAAAAATTAAAAAATGGAGTAATTTTTGCTTTTTTAGCAGGACTCTCAACAGCTTTAATGGGACTTGTGTGGGGTGCCTGGATTTATGTTTTCATAACAATTGCAGTATTCACATTTTTTGGATTAATATTTGAAAAAATAAACAAAGAAAAAATCTTATTTTATTCAATATGGTTTTTTACATCTATTATTGTTGCTTATTTATTTACTCAAAGATATACTATTAAAGGACTTCTTTCCTCAACTGCAAGTGGACTGGGGTTTTTTGTTTTTTGTTTATTAATTACTGATTTCATAATCTTCAACACAAAAATAAAAGATACCAATCTAATAAAAAAATTAAAAGAAAAAATTCCAGACAGAGCCATTTCAGTATTAATCTTTGTTATTATTGGAACAATTCTTGCAACAATATTTTTTGGTTTTTCTTTTATACCTAATTTCTTTAAAGATATATTTGAACAATTAACAACACCATATACAGATAGACTTTCTTTTACAGTAGCTGAAAACAGACAGCCCTATTTTGGTGAATGGGAAAACAGTTTTGGGCCAATAATAAACCACATCCCCTTATTATTCTGGATATTCCTCATTGGTTCAATATTTTTATTTCATGAGGTTATTAAAAAAATAAATAAAAAAGAAAAATATATTTTAGTAATAACATACACTTTATTTTTATTTGGATTAATATTCAGCAGATATTCTCCTAGCAGCATAATGAATGGAGACAATAATCTAAGCTTGATTGTTTATTTTGGAAGTTTTATAATTCTATTAGGAACTTCACTCCATATTTATTATAAATATTACAAAGAAAAGAAAATTGAAGAATTAAAAAAAATAAATACCTCTTATTTTTTCCTGCTTGTTTTTTTCTTTATAAGTTTAATTGGAGCAAGAAGTGCTATAAGATTAATTATGGTTCTATCCCCTCCAACTGCAGGAATCACAGGATTTTTTATTGCTGATGCAATAGAAAAAATAACAAATAAAAAAAGAGAAACAATAGAATTATTTTTCCTAATTTTGGGCATTATTGTAATAACCTCCTCTGCTTATGCAATTTATGTTAATTATAATATCTGTATTGCAACTGCACAAAACATGGTTCCTTCCACATACACTCATCAATGGCAGGAAGCAATGTCTTGGGTTAGGGAAAACACCCCTGAAAATGCTGTGTTTAGTCATTGGTGGGATTATGGATACTGGATTCAAACTATTGGGAACAGAGCAACTATCTTAGATGGAGGAAATGTTTATGCTTATTGGAATCATCTTTTAGGAAGACACGTCCTAACAGGAGAAACAGAGCAAGAAGCATTGGAATTTCTTTATACTCATAATGCAACCAATCTTTTAATAGATTCAACAGAAATAGGAAAATATGGAGCATATTCAAGCATAGGAAGTGATAAAGATTATGACAGATATTCTTGGTTAGGAACTTTTATACTTAATGAAAAACAATTAGTTGAAACAAAAAATGGAACAATTTATTTTTTCCAAGGAGGAATTGCTTTAGATGAAGATTATCTTTTAAAAGAAGATGAAAAAACAACTCTTCTTCCTTCAAGAAACACTGGTGTTGGAGCTCTTTTGCTTGAAAGAGAAGGAGATTCATTTAAACAGCCAAAAGCAATATTTGTTTATCAAGGAAAACAAGCAAATATTCTTTTGAGGTATCTTTATTATCAAGGAGAGCTCTATGATTTTAAACAAGGTTATGAAGGATGTTTGTATCTTATTCCTAAAGTAGAACAAGAAGGAAATGGAATGAGAATAAACAACCTAGGTTCTGCTCTTTTTTTAAGTGAAAGAAACATGAAAGCTTTATGGATAAGATTATATCTTTTAGAAGAAGGTGAAAAATTCAGGCTTGTTCATACAGAACAAGATAAGTTTATAAAAAGTCTTAAAGAAAATGGATTTAATATTGGAGATTTTGTTTATTACAATGGAATAAGGGGCCCTATAAAAATATGGGAAATTAATTATCCTTCTGACATAAAATCAAAACCAGAATATCTTGATACTTACTGGCCAGAAGAAGTCAAGATTGCGAGATAAAAATTTTTTTTTTAATAAAACAAACATAACAGCCACTGATTTGTTTATCAGTTAATAGCTTATGAAGAATAAATTCTTAAGTTTTAAAAACCTATTATTCATTAAATAAAAATGGAACCATTATTACTAATTCCACTTGTAATAAGCTTTTTTGTTAGTTTTTTAATTATTCCTAAATGGATTAACAAAGCAAAAAAAATTGGACTTGTTTGGAAAGACATGAACAAATATGATAAAAAAGAAGTTTCAGGAAGTGGGGGTATTGGAGTAATTCTTGGATTTATTTTAGGGGTTTTAATTTTTATTCAAATAAAAACATTTTGGTTTGAATCATCAGAAAAGGTTGTAGAAATACTTGCCTTAACAACAAGCATTCTCATCCTTGCTGGAATCGGAATGTTTGATGACTTGCTTGGATGGAGACAAGGAGGACTAAGCAAGAAAAACAGATTAATTCTTTGTTTATTTGCAGCAATTCCTTTGATGGTAATAAACGCTGGTTATGGAAAAGTTGGCTTGCCTTTTATAGGTGTAATAAATCTTAAATTAATTTATCCATTAATAATAATCCCTCTTGGAATTATCGGAGCTTCAACAACATTTAATTTTCTTGCAGGATTTAATGGATTAGAAGCAGGACAAGGAATTTTAATATTATCCGCATTAAGTTTTGTTGCATATATCACAGGAAACAGTTGGATTTCAATAATTGGACTTTGCATGATTTTCGCATTACTCGGGTTTCTTATTTTCAATAAATTTCCTGCAAGAGTTTTTCCAGGAGACATATTAACTTATCCTGTAGGAGGAATGATTGCAATAATGGCAATAATTGGAAACTTTGAAAAAATAGCAGTTTTCTTTTTTATTCCATATATACTTGAAACATTTCTTAAATTAAGAGGAAAACTAAAAATGCAGTCTTTTGGAAAACCAAACAAAGATGGAAGTTTAGAGCTCCCATACAAAAAAATTTATGGTTTAGAGCATTTATCAATTTTAATTTTAAGCAAATTCAAGAAAAAAGTTTATGAAAAAGATGTTGTTTATCTTATCCACTCATTCCAAATCCTTATAATACTCCTAGGATTTTTAATTTTTAAAAATTATTTATTTTAAAATGCTTAAAAAATTAATTGAACTTAGAAAAAATAAGATTATTATGGGTGGCATATCGCTTTTCATAATGATAAATATATTTAATTTTCTCAATTATGTTTTTCATATTTCTATGGCAAGATTTCTTGGTCCTGAAGATTATGGAATCTTAGCAGTTCTAATGTCTCTTGTTTATATTTTTAGCATTCCAAATGAAACAATACAAACAGTAATTTCAAGATACACCTCAAAATATTCGTCTGAAAAAAATCTTGGAGAAATAAAATATCTCTTGTCAAAATCATTGAAAAAAGGAATCTTGATTGCAATAATCATTTTTTTATTATATATCCCAATAGCTTTTATATTATCAGAATTTCTTAAAATAAATTTTGTGCTCACCCTTTTAACAGGGAGCATGCTCTTCACTGTTTTTACAATGCCAATTAGCCGTGGTATTCTCCAAGGAAAAAAAAGATTTAATGAACTAGGAATTAATATGGTTAGTGAATCAGTAATAAAACTTTTGCTTGCAGTTTTGTTTGTTCTTTTAGGATTCAAAGTTTTTGGGGCAATTGGAGGTGTTTTAATTGGCTCATTCTCAGCTTTTTTCCTTGCATTTTTGCCAATAAAAGACATTTTAAATAGCAATAGCAAAAAAATAGACACAAGTGAAATTTACTCTTATGGAAAACCAGTATTCTTTGCAGTAATATCAATTGCCTTGATGTACAGTCTTGATGTAATACTTGCAAGAAGATTTTTTCCTTCAGAATTAGCAGGACAATATGCAGTTGCATCTATAATTGGAAAAATGATATTTTTTGCAACAATCGGAATAAGCAAAGCAATGTTTCCAATTGCATCTGAAAAATTTGAAACAGGGGATAACTCAAACAAAATATTAAAAAAATCATTATCACTAATATCCTTGCTTTGTCTTTCTGCTGTTTTTATTCTTGCATTTATGCCAAAATTTATAATAACAATACTGCAATTCGGAGAAGAGTATCTTCCTATATCCGGAATACTAATTTACACAGGAATAGCTTTCAGCCTTCTCTCAATAACAAACTTAATTATAATCTATGGCTTGCGATCTCATAAAATAAAATCAACCTATTTTTTCCTTGCATTTGTTTTAATAGAAATTTTATTGCTCACAATTTTCAACCAAACACTAAAATCATTTTCAATAGCATTAGTTGTTTCAAATATTTTTATGCTTATCGGAGGAATTATCTTTATGAGAAGGTATTCTTGCATCGAGCTTAAGCAAAATTGATGCCATAAAGAGCCACAGCACCGCAAGGCGGAACCCTTTAAGCCCTGTTAGTTTCGTCCGAATACATGGAGGACTTGATTTTTAATGCAATGTTCCGAAGGAAAAAATCAAAGTTTTTGAGAATGCCGTTTTTATGATTTAGAAATAATCTTTTTTTGGGTGGGCATTATATTAGGGAAGTTGTTGCGATATTCTTTGCTTCTTTCTTCCTAAGAAAGAAGATGGGCACTTTTAGTTTATTAGTTCTTTTATAAATTTCTCTCGATTCTTAGATAAGTATTTAGACATTTTAGAATATTTATTTAGATGGCTTAACTTTGCCCTTTCAGGAGTATTAACTAATAGCCAATAAGCAAAACCAAAATCTTCAATATTTGTTGCGATCATAAGGTCAATTATAACCTCTTTTTCCTTATTAGATAACCTTCTATATTTTTCGTATTCCCTTAAGAAAAATTTCGCTTTTTTTGAATTAAAATTTTTTTCTTTGTTGCTACAAAAATATTGAAATATTATTGCAATATCTCTAACAAAGGCATCATTTATTCTTCCAACATTTTCAAAATCAATAATCCCCACAATTTTATTATTCTTCCATAAAATATTTTGTGGATTAAAATCTCTATGTATCGGATATTTTTTTAAAGAATTATAATTTTTTGAGTTTAAACCACCTAAGATTTCAATCAAACTTTTAGATTCCTTCAAAAATATTTTATCTCTTTGATTTTTTCTTGAAGGAATTTTCAAAATAAACTCTTTCATCTCATTTATAATTCCTTTCCTGCCAAAATCTTCTTGATTTTTGACGCCATTATTTAAATTAGACTTTTCTAATAGATTGTGCATTCTTGCTATCATCAATGCTATTTCGGAAAGCTCTCTGGGTCTGGACTCTTTAAGGTGATTCCCTTCAATATATTTATACAAACAAAAAAAATCTTTTTCTATTTTGATAAGTCTTTTATTTTTCTTGTTTAATAAAGGATTTGGAATTTCATAGGGAAATTTTTTCTCACTCAAATAATTTAAATAAGACATCTCAAAATTTATGTTGTTTATTCCATGTTCTGCACAAAATTTTCTTAATATATATTTTCCTTTAGAGGTTTTTATGATATAATTATAATTTACAGCACCCTCTGTTGCTTTTTTGAAAGTTAAAATTTCTCCAATATCCCACAATGAAATTAATTCATTTAGTTTTTGTTTTTCCATATTTCCTCTTTTTATTTTAGAAATAAAGGTATTTTATTAAGTTATCGTAAAAGTGCCCAAAATAAATCCTGAAACGAAGTTTCAGCAAAATGTCCGAAGGACAGAGCAACAACTTCTCCTAGTGGGTGGGAGAAAAAATATTATTTCCTATTTCTTTGTTTTAACTCTAACTTGTAGGCATTCTCAAAAATTGAAACTAACATCGCGATTTAAAGAAGTCGCCGAAGGCGATTTGGGTGGAGAAACCTGCAAGGTTTCGGAACCGTTAAATTCCTGTTAGTTTCCCTCAATAGAGGTTGGATTTTAGTGCAACGTTCGGACGAAGTCCGAAAAATCCAAAGTTGAGAAAAAGACCGTTCATCAAGCACGAAGTGCCATTAATTAAAAGAATCAAAGGCGGGGGCGTTTATGTAGTAATCTGCAAGTAGTAAATAGGCAAAAGCTTTATAAATATAGTGTTAATCATTAATGTAATATGAAAATTCGTGCAAGTGTTTCATGGAATCCAGAAGTTGAATTTGAACAATCAGATTTAGTGAATATTCTACTCTCTTTTGAAAATGGAGAATCTCAAGAATTCAAAGGACAATTCAAAAGATTAGATACAGCAATGGATTATTTATGGCATCTTTATGTTCAAGCAACAGGTGATTATGGTAAAGGAAAAGAATTTGTTGGTGAAATTGTAGAAGATGCTAATGGAAATAGAGTTTATGAAATTCCAATTAAGATAGCAGGGGACAATTTGGAGAGGGTTAAATATACTGCTGGAAGAGTTCAAAAAAAATACTTCATTGCTCCAAGAAATGAGTGGGTTACAGATGAAGAATATTCAACATTTTTTGGAAGTTCAAATGGATTATGGGATACAGAACGATGTGATTATCCTGCAGGAGATTTTGCAGAATCCCTACGACAAACAGTTTATGATATGGAAAATCGCAATCCAGGGATTTACAGATGGACGAATGTTCCTAGTATGTCTCTTTTGCAGGATAGAATAAAATCTGATCCAGAATTTGCACAATTTGCTGAAAAAGAAATCAAACCATTAGTTAGAAAATATTGGGATGATGTTTCGCAAACAGGCAATATTCCGGAAATCAAGAGAATGTTTGTTCAAATCGCTGAAGTAGCTGAAAAATACAAACACGAGCAGGGAATAGACAGATTGTAAACGCCCCGCCTCTTCTATTTTTAGGTCTTTTTCTCAATTGAAACTAACATCGCGATTTAAAGAAGTTTTTTTGTCCTCGAAAAATCCGACCCATATGGCTGGAGGATTTTTCAGAGCTGACAAAAAAATTTGGATGGAGCCGAGGATTTTTCCGTTAAATTCCTGTTAATAGACCCGACGAGTAAAACGAGGAGAGCGCAGCGTGGCAAGGATTTTCGTAGAAAATCCGCATAGTAAAAATCAATTTTCGGGGTGGGAAAATAAAATAAGGCGTGCCGACCGTACATTGGTGCATTAAAGGTTGGTAATTTCGCTATGATTTATCCATTTGCCATTTTAATCAACTCCATCCATTTATTTTCAGAATTAAGTTTCAATTCAGAAATAGCAAGCTCATAAGGACATCTCTTAATTGACTGATGTTTTCTTATGAAATTATAGAATATTTCATAACCTTTCATTATTGCATTTGCACTTTCTACACTCCCATGAAAACCCCTGAAAGTTTTTGTTCTCTCACGAATTGAATTGTGCAATCTTTCAATCATAATGTTAAAACCTTCACCTTTTGAAGCATTAACTTGATTATGAATAACATTGAGTTTATGGGTTTTATTCGAAAATCCATAAACTTTCTTAATAGCATTTGGATAAGCTAAAAGCCCATCAGAAGTAACTGTCTTAACTTGCTCTCCTGTTTTTTGTTTGGCTTTTGATAAAACAAATTTTAGATCCTTTTGTTTCCTTGTTTTAACATATCCAGAAGAAACCATGAATCTTGTTTTAGTATCAATAGAATCAATAAACCAATTTTTATCAACACCTTTTTTATTATAGAATTTTCTTCTATGATATTCCATTTCATCAATTTGAATCTCTTGTCCGATATTGAGATATAAATTATCTGTGAATTTTGAAATCATTATTGAGTATTTTCTAATCCATTTTAAAACGGAAGTGTGGTCAGAGTTATGGGGATAAAATGCTTTGAAATGTTCCTGAACTTTTCTTGTTGAAACTCCTCTATAAAATAAATCCAAGGCGCAAGTTATTTTCTTTGGATGATTTCTCATTCTAAAGAAACCCTCATTAATTGTAAAGGTCTTATCACAATCGTTACATTTATATCTCTGAATTAATCCCCTATTTTGTGTCCTTCTTTTTGTCCATTTGATTATCTTCTTGCTTTTGCAATTAGGACAGGAAAGTTTTTTATACTTGTTCTTTTTTATGTTTTTAGATTTCATTTGATTTGCGTTGGATGGAATCTGGGGCTCTTCGGAGCCTCTTTATATTTACTTAATTAGGTATAACTTATTAAGGTAAGTAAACTATTTAAATGTTTCTGTTATAAAGTTATTACTATATAGGTAATACCTCCAAAGGTAAGATTTATATAGGTATTATTCTAATCTTAATTATGGCAGAAATAACAATTAAAGTTAAAGGTTACAAGTGTGAAAGATGTGGACATGAATGGGCTCCAAGAAATAAAAAAGAGAAACCGATAATTTGCCCAAGATGTAAAAGCCCATATTGGAATAAACCAAAAAAAAATAATAGTTGAACCCTACTTGAAGAATTCTTTTGACATTAACAGACTTTTTAGCGGAGAAATCAAGCGAAGCCGAGTTCGGAGCAGTTTAATTAAATAGATTTTTAAGGTAGATTATCTTTATTATTAAAAGAGGTCAAGATGTCAATTATAACTCAGTTGCTTATTAATGGATTGATTGCAGGAGCAATCTACGCATTGGTAGCTTCAGGTTTTTCATTAATCTACTCTGTAAATAAATTTGTTCATTTTGCTCACGGAGCAACAATAGCTTTTTCTGCTTATGCTTTATATTTTCTTTTTTCAATTACTGGATTAAATTTTTGGCTGTCTGCTATTTTAGCGGTAACTTTTGGAGCATTAATCGGACTTGGAATGAATTTAATTGTTTACAAAGAATTAAGAAAAAGAAAGGCGAGTAGTGTTATACTTTTGATTGCAAGTTTTGCATTATTGATTTTATTGGAATCTCTAGTTTTATTATATTTTGGTGCTGATGTTAAAACAATTGGTTATATTAATGTAGCCAAAGGAATTGAAATCTTTGGAGCAATTATTACCCCATTACAAATAATGATTATTTTAGTATCTCTTGTCTTGCTTGTTTTATTGTTCTTGTTTATGAAAAAAACTAAGATAGGAAAAGCAATGAGGGCAGTTTCAGATAATAAAAATGTTGCAGAAATTTTAGGTATTAATTCTGAAAAAATTTACAATTGGACTTTTATAATTGGTTCAGCTATTGCAGGAATTGCTGGAGTTTTAATTGCTCTTGAACAAAATCTTGAACCAACAATGGGAACTGGTTTAATCATCAAAGGATTTACTGCTGCAATTATTGGGGGGATTGGGAGTGTTCCAGGAGCAATACTCGGTGCATTTTTATTAGGATTTGCAGAAAACTTTGGTATCTGGTACTTGCCTTCAGGATATAAAGATGCTATTGCATTTGTTTTATTATTCTTATTTTTGCTATTTAGGCCAAATGGAATTTTAGGAATTAAAAAGGGAGGAGATAAATAACTATGATAGAAGCATATTTTATTCACTTATTAATCTTAATTGGAATTTACATCATATTAGCTATATCACTTCAGTTAGCAATGGGATTTACAGGGCTTATTAATCTAGGGCATATTGCTTTCTTGGGAATAGGAGCATATACTTCTGCGTTATTAGCATTAGCAGGTTGGCCTTTTTGGATTGCATTCTTACTTGCGGGATTAATTGCAGCATTTTTTGGATTCTTACTTTCAATACCTACTCACAAATTAAAAGGAGATTATTTAGCTTTGGCAACAATGGGTTTTTCTTTTGTTGTTTATGCAATCTTATTAAATTGGACAGAATTAACAAGAGGTCCTTTAGGAATTCCAGGCATTCCAAAACCTTCTTTGTTAGGATTTAGTTTTTCTTCAAATTTAAGTTTCTTAATATTAACAGCAGTTATTACCTTAATTTCTTATTTGATTATTAAAAGACTGGTAACATCTCCATTTGGGAAAGTATTGGAATCTATAAGGGATGACGAACTTGCTTCAAAAACAATTGGAAAAAATACTTTTAAAAGTAAAGCCATTGCGTTAGTAGTTTCAGCATTTTTTGTGGGAATTGCGGGAAGCCTTTACGCCCATTATATCACTTTTATTGATCCATCTAGTTTTACAATAATACAGTTAATTCCAGTTTTGTTAATTGTGATTGTTGGAGGACTTGCAAGTTTAGAAGGAACAATTATTGCCACAGTGGTCTTAGTATCGATTCCAGAGATGTTGAGGTTTGTAGGATTTCCAAGCTCGGTGATTGGTCCTGCAAGACAAATCTTATATGCTTTAATATTATTATTAATATTAATCTTTAAACCTAAAGGATTTTACGGAAAAGTAAAATTATAATAAAATGTTACAAATATCAAATTTAAAAAAACACTTTGGAGGAATAAAGGCAGTAAATAATGTTAGTTTTGAAATCCAAGAGAATAAAATAACTGCCTTAATAGGTCCTAATGGAAGCGGAAAGACAACAGTGTTTAATTTAATTTCCGGAATTTTGAAAGCAGATTCGGGAAGAATTATTTTTAACAAAGAAGAAATCACAAATAAAAAAGTAAATGAAATTTCAAATCTGGGAGTTTCAAGATTATTTCAACAAGCAAGACTATTTAATAATCTAACAGTTAAAGAAAACTTACTTTTAGCAATAAATAATGAAGACACAAAATTCTGGAAGAACTTAATAAATTATAAATTTACAGATGAAGATTATAAAAAGATAAATAAAATTGCAGAAGTAGTTGGGATTGAATCATTTATGAACAAACAAGCAGGTGATTTAAGTTTTGGTCAGAAAAGATTAGTTGAAATTGCAAGAGCAATTATTAATCCCCATAAATTATTAATACTTGATGAGCCGGTTGCAGGAGTTAATCCCAAATTAAGAAAAGAGATTTTGTTATTGCTAAAAAAATTGAAAGAGAAAGGAGAAGCAATTTTGCTGATTGAACATGATATGAATTTCACTTTAAACATTGCAGATAATGTTATTGTCATGGATGAGGGCAAGGTAATTGCTGAAGGGAATCCAAAACAAATTAAGAATAATAAAAATGTTTTAGAAGCTTATTTAGGCGAATAATTAAGCTTTAGATTGTCCCCAAATTAAATCAAAATATTGATTATAAGATTCAGCAGATTCTTTACTTTTAATTAAGAAACAAATTATTTTTCCATGCATGTTTAAGGTAGCTACATGGTCTGTAAAAATTACAACCCATGCAGGAGTTTCTAAGTGTTTGGGTGTAAACTTTACTTCAGTATAACCAAATATCCCTTCTTTTTTCACCATAATTCTTAGCATCATGATTATAAATTATTTTCACATTAATTTTTTTCTTAATTCTTTCTTTATTCCACCCAATAAAAAATTCGTCAAATTGTTCCATTGCATCTTTTGGAACCCCTAAAATTTTGAGTTCTCCCCCATATTTTTTAAGGTCATTTAATACGAAATTGTAAAAAGATTTGATTCCATTTATGCCTTCATATATTTCTGTGATTGGGTGGCTAATTTTCTCATTATATTTAATTTTAAGGTTTTTAACTATCTTCTGTAATTTTTGTTCTTTTTTCATTAACTCATTTTGTTTCATTTTGAAATAATCAATTAATGTTTCTGGGTCTTTTGCCTGATAATGTTTTGTGCCAGATTGGATAGTGTATGTTACTAACCCTTTTTGGATTAATTTATCTAAAATCAAATATGCTTTTCCGGAAGCAATGCCTGCTCTTTTTATTATCGGGCCTGTTGTTGAACTACCTATCTCTAACAGAGCTAAGTAAACAGCTGTTTCCGATTTAGTCATTCCAATATCCATAAAAATTTCTTCATACATTTAATTTTCAACAATCACAACTATATATTTCTTTTGTTTGTGCCCACGGGGTAGGGCGAAATGTTTATAAATAGAATTTTACTTAATATTATTATGAATAAGAAAAACCTAATAGTTGTTGGAATTGTTGCAATCCTTGTACTAATTGTTATAAACTTGATTGTTTTTTCTCCAAGTAAAGAAGCAATTGAAATAGGTATAATCGCCCCACTTACAGGAGGCCCGGCATTATGGGGTCAAGGGTCTGTTAATATGATTCAGATGGCTACTGAAGAAATTAATGCAAATGGAGGAATTAATGGAAGAGATGTCCAATTAATAATTGAAGATGGCAAATGTTCCCCACAAGATGCAGTTAATGCAGTCAATAAACTTATACAAGTAGATCAAGTTAAATTTATTCTAGGTGGTCATTGTTCTCCAGAAACAACGGCAATAGTTCCGATTATTAATGAGAAAAAAGTTTTTTTACTCGCAGGAGTAACTAGCACAGATGATGCAGTTAGTTCAAGCAAATATGCATTTAGAACTAGTCCTCCAACATTAGACCAAGCAAAAAAAGTAGCGGATGTTGCATATGATAAATATGGATACAAAAAAATAGCACTTATTACAGAAGAAGCGGCATATTCTAAAAGTTTTACTACAGATCTAAAGAAAACATTTAAAGGAACAATTGCTGAAGAGTTAAATTATGTTCCTGGAGAAAAAGATTTTAGAACCGGATTAGCAAAAATAAAAGCAGAATCTCCAGACGCTATTTGGATTTCTCCACAAGACCCAAATGAAGCCGTTCTTATTTTAAATCAAATGAAAGAATTAGACATGATGGATATTCCTCTATTCGGAAATACAGTCTTTATTAGCAGTGATGTGTATGATAAATCAGGTGGGCTTTTACCAAGTAATGCATTTACTATAACTTTATTTGCAGACCCCACTTCTCAAAAATCAATACTTGTGCAAGAGAAATATCAAGATAAATTTGGAACAACAATACCCTATAATCTTTATTATGTTTCTGCTGCTTATGATGCAACTTATATGTTAAAAGATGCATTGGAAGATTGCGGAGAAGATGTAGATTGTGTCACAGAATATTTCAATAATTTAGCAGACTACGATGGTGTTTCTGGAAAATTCACATTTAAAGAAAATGGAGACCCTGCATTTGATAGTTGGAAAGAGATGAAAATTGTTGGTGGCAAAGCAGTTTTAGAATAAATAAGTTTATTAAATTAAATTTCTTATTAGGATTATGTTACAAATACAAAAACTAAAAAGTGGTTATGAAGACAATGAAATTTTACACGAGATTGATTTTCAGGCAGAGCCAGGAGAGATAATTGCAATCATCGGACCAAATGGTGCAGGAAAAACAACCTTATTAAAAAGCATTTTTAATCTTGCAAAAATTAAATCTGGAAAAATAAGTTTTAATGATAAAAATATTACAAAACTTCCAACGCATGATTTAATTTATGAAGGAATTAGTTTTGTTCCTCAAGGAAGACAAGTTTTTAATGATTTAACCGTAAAAGAAAATCTTGAAATGGGTGCTTATATAATCAAAAACCAAGAACAGGTTAAAAGAAATATTAATAATATTTTTAAAAAATTTCCATTCTTAAAAGAAAAACAAAATGATTATGCTTTTACATTATCTGGAGGACAACAGCAATTATTAGCTATTGCTAGAGCATTAATTCAAAGTCCTAAAATTCTTTTATTAGACGAGCCCTCTTTGGGATTATCCCCTAAAGCAGTTAAAGAAATATTTGAAAAGATTAAGGAAATTAATGAACAAGGTATTACAATAATCATTGTTGAGCAAAATGCCAAACAGGCTGTTGATATTGCAAATAGAACTTATGTATTGGAAGATGGGAAAGTGGCATTGACAGGTGGTAAGGAGATTTTGAATAATCCAAAGATTAAGGATATTTATTTTGGTGGAAGATAGTTTTTTATGAGATTCTTTTTAAGAGGAAAAATCTCATTAATTGATTTCACCAACCTTTAATGCACCAATGTATGCCGACCGAAAGACTTATATACCACTCTTAGGTTACAATAATCATGACACAAGGATATTATGTTGAAAGAATGGATGGAAAATGCAACTTCAATCTATGGGAGAAAGACGGAAGGAGATACTTCAATGTTGCGACTTTATTCTATCAAGATGCAATGTGCGGAACTCAATGGACTACTGACGATAAAGCAAAAGCTGTAAATTATGGAGCAGATGAAATTCAAGATGAATTAGAAAATCCATTGAGACAAATTCCAACAGAAAAGGCGCAACATCTGTTAAAATTAACTTCCGAAAAAGAAGTTGCAGATTCTCTTGAAGGATTATTGGAATAGAGGCACGCCACCATCTTTGGGGGAGAAAAGTGATTTTTATTTCTATTAACATCGCGATTAAGAGAAGTAAATCCGAAAGATTTATTTCCCCGTAGGTTTTGAGGCAACCCACAAAACCGAAGGGCGTAGCGAACTGCAAGTGAGCGGAATTTTAATCGCTGTTAAAGTATCCGAAGCGAAGCGGAGGACGAGGAATAACTGCAAGTGGTTTTTTGCGAAGCAAAAAAATTCCGAAGAGTAAAAATTGATTTTTGAGCGGGATAATAAAATAATGCGTGTGCGTTTAGAAAACTTATTAAAGCATAATATCTCTTTATTAAAAAGAGGCAAAATGTTAATTCCAAATCTTCAGAAAATTTTGAAAGAAGCAGAGGCTTGGAAGGTTTCTGCAATTCAAGAACAGAAAGGAAACCGAAAGGTGTGGAAAAAGAAAACAGCCAGAAGCCAACATTCTATTGTTAATGATAAACATCTGCTTAAAAAAATTGGATTAGAGAAAAAAGATAAAATTCTAACTATTGCAGGATATTATGGAGATTGGACAAATGCTATTGCAAAGGCAGGTTGTAAAACAATTTATAGCGAACTGTCCAAGACACTGGTAAATTTTGCTAGAAGAAAGTTTGGAAAAAATAAAAATATCTTAAAATTTACCTGTGCAAATTATGTTAATGTTCCAAAAGAGGAAAATGAATTTGATTGGACAGTTACATTTGAGCCAATCGGTGGGAAAATGGGTTTGCCGTTGGCAATAGTTAGAAGCTTGCTAAATAAAAAAGGGTTTAAAGTAATACATTATCCAAGAGAAAATAAACCCTTAGAAAGTTATGCAAGGTATAAAATAATAGCAGATGTTTATGGAGTTAAATTTGATAGAAAGGCTGTTTTCATTGAGGGGATAAATCAAAAATTCAAAATTTTAGATAAAAAACACATTGTTACAACATTAAAGACAAACAATGTGGCAAAAGAAAAAGTAAAAGAAGATTTGGAATCTTTAAAGAAAAATAAGTTTTCTAAAGAAAGTTTAAGAAGATTGTCAAAGATTGGAACTTTGATGGATAAGAAATATCTAAAGAAAGTAAAATAAGCACACGCACAAATTTGGAGTGGGAAAAAATCAATTTTTATTTACTTTAACATCGCGATTTAAAGAAGTTAAAATTTTGAGGCAACCCACAAAATTTTAATTTGGGAATTTTCGGCAGGAAAATTCCTTTAAATCGCTGTTATGTCTGGGTTCCCGAAGGGA
>JAHIRT010000008.1 GCA_018818285.1 Nanobdellota archaeon | reverse complement strand
TTTACAACCTGCTGAATAGCATTTTCTTCTACCAAACCTAATAATTTCTCTGATAAAAACAACCTTGCAGGAACCAACATCTTTCCTTGTTTTGGCAATTCATATTCATATTCTCCGACTTTTTTTAATTGTTCTTTATATTCCATTTTATTTATATTTTATTTGTCTTTAAATAAATTTTATCATTATCAAACTTTCAAACATCTAGCACAACCTGACAAACACATTTATTTTTGCTTTCTTTAACAAACATGCTATTATAAGTTATTGCTTTAACATTATTGCTAAACTTATAATTCTCTGCTCTATCTCCTGAAATCTCAGCACTTAATTTATTATCTTTAATTTTTAATTTTTCTACTTTGCTTATCAAAAAACCCTCGCTGTCAAGCAAAAACAAAAACTCCTCTAAAAAACAATAAAGTAAGCTTTCTGAATCTTTTCCTTTAACAGTAAATTTTTTCTTTATTTTGCTTTTAATCTTAATCTTTCCCTTTATCACCTCTGCCAAAGCATAAACAGCATTTTCAAATGCTTCTTCTAAACTATTCCCATAACTCTGAAACTTCACATCTGCAGTATGTTCAAGGAATTTATATTTCATTTTTTTAAAAATTTCCTGTTTTTAAAAGTTTGAAAATTTTTAATTTTCAAAATATCAAAAATGCTCTTGCTAAAGGAACTTCTTTTGGAGGTGGTGTGCATTTTTGATTTCATTTCCTCTTCCATAAAAATATCTTTACTTTCTTTGGTTCATATTTCTGAAGAGTGGAACTTATAATTTTTTCCTTAGCATAAACTTCTTCATAATAAAAATCAGGGTTGCAAATTTCATAAATCTCACAAACCATTACACTAAAATTAAATATCAAAGGAATTCTGTATTTAATCTCATTTTCAATAAGTTCAATATTTGGATTATCCTGCAAAATATTTCCCCTTAAAGTTTGATTATTTGAAATCTCATTTAATATTGATTTTTCTAAAAAATATATTTCATCAGTTTTTTTATTAGAATAATCAAATCCAGTATTTAAAAAAATTAAAACCCCGGTTATTAGAAGTATTGCCAAAAAAGCTTCAGCAATTCTGAGCCATCCTTTTTTGTTTTTCATCATCATTTTTTTAACCCCATATTTTTATATTAAGTGCGCAGTATTTTATATCTCCGTTTTCAAAAACAACCTGCACAGGAATATTTTTTGCAAGAACACCTGCAGTAGCAGGAACTTCTTTTTCTCCGTCAGCAATACTCTGCCCATCAAATGTCTTCACACTAAATGAAAATTCCCTTGAAGCAGGAAAATTTATTTCTTTTTTTAATTCTTCATAATCTGAATTATATTTTTTCTCAAAATCAAACAAAGTTTTATTTGAAACCATATCATAACTTCTAAATAAACCAAATTCAAAATCTGCCCCCTTTAATTCTTTACAATCTGCATCAGGAAATTTATTCTCTTTAAATATCTCATTAGAGTAAATATAATAAAATCCTTTTCCACTGTTGATTTTTATAATATTTTTATCATTATATGCCTCAACAATCCTTTCATCTTTATCCTTAACAATAATCCTGCTCAAACCATCATAATCAAAATAAAAACAATCTTTATTAAAATTTTTAACATCTATTGTAATAAAATAAACTTTTATCAAGCTAAAATCTTTGATTCCTCTTTCTGCAATACTCAAATAAGCTTCATTATCAGTTGGAATTTTAAGTGGATTAAAAATTGAAAACAAAAAAACAAAAAAACCAATGAATATAACAAAAGACATAATAACTTCTACATGACTTGCACCTTTTTTTAAAAATTTCCTGTTTTTCATTTTAAAGAAAAGCCCTTGCTCCTGTGTAAATTAATATAGACATTGTTACCATCATAAATGAATGTTTTATTCCTGATTTAAAATTTCCTTCAGCAAGTTTTCCTATAATTAATCCAGTAAATAATCCTTGAGTAATAAGAAGATATAACATTGGTTTAGATACATCTTCAAATGGAACTGGCTCAAATGTTTCATAATCTCCTAAACTCGGGCTTAAATTTCCTATATCAGATGTTAAAGGAAATATTTTAAACTGCATTATAAGAATAATTACAATAAAAATAAAAAATATAATATAACCCTGAATAATCAGACTATACATTGAATTTTGCCTTTCTTTTTTTAGTTCTTCAACTTCATTCACAGATTTTGCAACTGACTCAAGGATATTCTCTATTTCTCCCCCAGCTTTTTCAGCCTCACTAATTAAAGTTATTGCTCTGTTTATAATTTTGCTGTTAACATCCCTTGAAAATATTCTAAAAGCATCTTTAACAGAAATTCCAATAGAAATTTGATTAGCAAGCTTCTTTATATGGGGAGTCAAAGAACCATAATATTTATCTTGCAACATTACAATCCCCCTGCTTACTGGAGTTCCTGCTTTTACACTTTCAACTAAATTTCTTGAAAATTCCAAAAACATTTCATTATTCTCTTTTTCTCTTCCCCCCTCTAACATCAGGGAAATAATAAAAGGAAAACCCCCAATTACAAATCCAATCCCAACCAAAAAATAAAATATTTTATTATTTGAAAAAAATATAAAACTCACAATCATTACTAATACAGCTGCTATTATTCCCATAATATGAAATTTTTTAACATTCATTTTTTTAAAAATTTCCTGTTTTTAAAAGACAGAAAACTTCCTGTTTTCTGTATATCAAAAATGCTCTTACTAAGGCAACCTTCTTGGGGCGAGAGTTTTGACTTAAGTATTTTGACTTTATTATTTAAAGTCAGGGCTCGAGTTGGGTGGTACATTTTTGATTTCATTTTATTTTCCTCTTTTTTAATACTCTGGTTGGTTTAAATGCAAAAATACCAAAAATATTATATTTATTATTGAAACAACTGAAACAATTATTAATGTTATTGCATCCATGCTTAAACCCATTCCAATTCCACTCACAGACATTAAAATCAAAAGCAAAGTCATTATCATTGGAGCAGCAATCATAATACTTATATAAATATTCATAAAAGTCTCTGCATTTTTTGTGTGTTTTTCTCTCTCAAGTTTGTATTCAAAAATTAATGTCTCAGCTCTTTTATCAAGATACTCTGCGAGGCTTCCCCCTTCAGATATTGCAGCAGCCATGCCTCCAAGCAATTCAGATAATTTTCTGCTTGATGTTTCTTTAGCAGTATTTTTCAAAGATGTCAATAAATCAAAACCATAAACATTAACCTGATTTATAATTTTCTTAAGTTCTTTTCTTATATTTGGATATTCCTCACTCATAGAAAGAATAGTAAAAATCTGTGTAGGCTCAATACTTGAACCAGCAATAGCAGACATATGAATAGTAAGAAAAGGCAATTCCTGATTTATTTTGCTTTCTATGCTTTTAGCTTCAACAGAAGGATAAAAATAAAGTGAAAAAAATGTTAAAACTGGAACCACAATTATAACAGATGAGTTTATCATTAACTCAATAAAAGTTCTTGTGGTAGAAGCAATAAAAGGATATGCAAAATGAATTTCAAAAAACATCAAGAATATAAAAAAAATTACTCCTAAAAAAAATGATAAAAGTGTTGAAAAGAAAATAACAGAAATATATGTTGTAAGCAAAAAAGGCATATTTGCTTTTCTCAAATGAGAATTAAGTCTCTGAAAAAAAGCCCTTTCTCTTAAAGAATTTGAAGTTCCAATAAAAATCATATTTGAAATTCTTGAATACAAGCTCGCTCTTTTAAATTCAAAAAATTCTTGTTTAGGTATTTCTGTTTTTCTCTCTTTTTTCAGCCTCTTTATAGTAAGCTCACTCAAACTCAATTCCTCTAAGAATTTTTGCTTGTCTGCTTTTTTTAATGTAACAGAAACTATTTTTTCATCAGGTGTTTTTATTTGCTGTTCAGAAACTCTTTTATTTTTTATAGGATAACTAATTTTTACAAGATTTTTGACTTTTTCACTTTTGCTTTCTGAGTGGTTTAGAGTTTCAAGTTTTCTAAATCCAGATATAGAATTAAGAATTTCTGGAATTGGATTGTTTATTATCCTAAGTTGATGAATCATAGACTTCATACTATGTTTTAAAATTCTTATTTCAGAAATATTTTTAGAAGAACCCCTTTCTGCATTTTCTACCTGAGAATTTAAAATAAAGATTTCCTTAATTATTTTTTTCTCTGTTTCAATATTATTTTTAAGATTTTCTAATGCCATTTTATCCTAAAACCAAACTTATTTGTTTCTGAAATTTAATAATTTCAGATTTTATTTTATTTATTTCTTTAATATCACTTTTTTGAACAGCCTCATCGAGTTTATTGCAGGCAATATCCATTGACTCTATTAATTGTGCTAAAAGATTCAATTCTTCTGTTTCAAGAGATTCTTTTTGCCTTGAAAAATTAAGTTTATTTTTTTCCAACATTTTTGTTTTTAAGTTTGTTTATATTTATTTTCCTATAACAACAAGGACAGGTCACATAATACTTGCTTTTTCCAGAATAATCCCATTTATGCTTGCATTTTGGACAAACAATTTTCATGTGAGTAGTAGTGAGTAGTAGTATATAAAGGTTTTTATAATTGACTGGACTGGGTTTGTTTGTAAAAAACTCTGCTTATAATAAGCTCATTAATCATTTACAATTAATATACAACAGCACCACAAGATTTTACCTTTAATAAATTCTTATTATATCTTAATCTTAGAAAGAATTCTCAAAAATTCCTTTTTTATTTTCATCATAATAAAAGTATCACAAAAGTTTTGTTAAAAGAAAATTATTTAAGTGCTGATTATAATCGTGTTGATGATATAGTATATTATTACTCTAAGATTTAAAAAACTCCCACAATTTTCCAAAAAATCCTTTTTCACTTTCATCAGGACTGAAAAAGATTATGCCATCTTTTCATGCTCTACTTCAAAATCACAACGCCCCTCTGCTTTATGATAAACACCATTCACCAAGCTACATTCAATACACTTTTCATTCTTTTTAGAACATCCCCGAGTAGCAATTTGTAAATCTACATAACTGCAAGTTGAACCCTCATATCTTCCATTGCATTTTAATTCATCTAATTCTCCAGAAACAAGTGTAGTCTCTGGAATTTCTCCATCAGGAACGGTCACAACAAAATCTGCAGGAATCACTAATCCTTCTTCTTCTGGAATTTGTTCTTGTTGAGATTCTTCCAAAACAATGTCAGTAGCAAATATTTCCTGAGAAGGTTCTTTAGGTGTTTCTGTTTCAGGTGTAAAAAAATCAACTACTGTATCTACTATTCCACTCCATAGATTTTCAACAAATCCAGGTTCTTCAGGAAGATGTTTTTCTACACGAACAACTCCAGCAGATGGTCCTTGTGGTTCTTCAAGTGTAGATTCTTCTACAACAGGAATAAAATTATCAGCAGATGGTCCTTGAGATTCAGGTTCTTGAGAAGTTGTTGGTTCAATAGAAGAAGGCA
>JAHIRT010000056.1 GCA_018818285.1 Nanobdellota archaeon | reverse complement strand
TAAAGCAAAATTACAATTTAAGGCTCTAAAAAAGAAATCAGGAATTTCAGTTAAATTTATTAAACAAAAGAACTTATTTAAAAGAATTAAAAATGGCAATATATAATTTTAAAAAAGTCAAAGGAAAAAAGTAGTTAAAAAGAGGTATGCAAATTCTTAAAAGAATATTAAAAATAAATTATGACTTACAGAGATTATAAAAGTAATGCAACTAACAGCCCTTATTCGAGATTTCAAAGTATTCCAGAATTAGAAATAAACATTACTCCTCTTTCTTCCCCATGTTCAGGAAACCAATATGAATTGCAAAAAACCATCATGCGTGAGCTTAATTTAAAATCTTTAGCAGAAGCAGAGATATATCTTTGTGGTATGACAATAGCAAGAAGTTTAGTTGATGAAGGTTTAATTGAAAAATCAAAATTAATATCAAAAAGAGACTTATTCCCAAGACTTTTAGGAAAAGACAAAAAAAAGGCAGTAAGAATATTAGAGAAAATTCTTGAAGATTAACTATCAAAAAGTCTTGCATTTTACAATATACTAAAGTATAGTTTGTTTCCAGTATTTCTGAAATAATAGGCTTTACAGAATCTAATAAAGAAATATATAAAAAGCTTGAAAATTTAAAAGTATCATGCAAAGAACGTATATCAAAGAGGTTTTTGAAGGAAAAGAAAAAAAAGTAAATGTAAAGGGTTGGGTTCATGAAACAAGGGACTTAAGCAAAATCAAATTTCTTATTTTAAGGGATATAAGCGGGAATATTCAAATAACAGCAATTAAAGGAAAAACACCTGAAAATGTTTTTGAAAAAATTGACAAAATCCCAAGAGAAAGCGTGATTTCAGTTGAAGGGACAACACAAAAATCAAAACAAGCTCCTAATGGCATTGAAATAATCCCAGATAAAATTGAAATAATTTCAGAAGCAGAGCATCCCCTTCCTATCGATGTTAGTGATTTTTCTAAAACAGAATTATCAAAAAGATTAGATTATCGATTCTTGGATTTTCACAGACAAAAAATTCAGGCGATTTTCAAAATTCAGAATGAGATTTGCAATTCATTTAGAGAATTTTTTTATAATAATGGATTTATTGAAATGCAACCACCATGCATAATTTCTTCTGCATCTGAAGGAGGAACCGAATTATTTCCAGCAAAATATTTTGAAAAAAATGCTTACTTAGCCCAGTCACCTCAATTATACAAGCAAATGCTGGCTTGTTCAATGGAAAAAACTTTTATGATAACTCCTGTTTGGAGAGCTGAAAAGCACAACACAATAAGACATTTGAATGAAGCAAGACAAATGGACATCGAAGTTGCTTTTGCTAATCAAATGGAAATAATGAAATGGGAAGAGAGGGTTGTGAAATATATTATAGAAAAAGTTATAGAAAAATGCAAAAATGAATTAGATTTTTTGAAAATTAAATTAAAGGTTCCAAAAGCAGAATATATTAGTTATGATGAGACAGTTAAATTATTAGGAATGAAATATGGTGAGGATTTAAGTCCCGAAGATGAAAAAAAATTAAATGAAAAATTTCCTGACACAATTGTATTTGTTCACTCATGGCCCACAAGTTTAAGATGTTTTTATATTATGACTAAAGATGAAAAGCCAGATGCAAAATTAAGTGAAGGATTTGATGCAATATACAAAGGATTAGAAATTACTTCAGGTGGACAAAGAATTCATATGCCCGAATTATTGATTAAAAGATTAAAAACTAAAAAAATGAACCCTAAGAATTTCAAGTATTATATTGATTCTTTTAGATATGGGGCTCCCCCTCATGCTGGTTGGAGCATAGGCTTGGAAAGATTAACTCAATTAATTGTAGGAGAAAAAAATATCAGAGAAGCTTGCATGTTTCCTCGAGACAGAGACAGGCTCGTACCATAAGATTTATAAACCTTCTTTTTTAGAGATAATTGTTAAAGTTTCTATAATTTTATTTATTAAAATGAAAAAAAAAGCACTTGTAATTAGCCACTGCGAACATTGGCAGTTTTTAATAGGCGAAACTCTTGAACATTTAGAATTTGCTGTTGATAAAGCAAGAACACCTAAAGAAGCAAAATCCAAACTTGAAGGTTTAAGTGGAGCAGTAATTATCTCAGAAATTGAAATTCTTGATAAAAAACCAGGACATCCGACTATTGAATTATTAAAACAAGCTTCAAGAGAAAACTATGTTGCTGTGGTTTCTGCATATTCTAGAGAAGAAGCAATCAAAATGCATCCGGATTTAGAAATGCCTCTTTCTAAAAATTTTCATTATAAAACAAAAGATTCCAGTCTTCTTTGTGATTATACTTGTGATGAGGAAGTTATTCAACCAGCAATAAAACTTCATAGAGAACACAATGAAAACCCCTCAGGAAATTAAATAAAGTTTTTAAAATCAAAAAATTCCTATGTTTTATCCACACTTAAAAATTGAGGTTTGTTTCCAGCATTTCTGATATTATCTTTTTATTTTTTAATAGTAAACTTTGTATAGAAAAGTTTAAAAGCTGTTTTTCTTAATAAGTTTTATCTAATTAAACTATGGGAGGATAATAAAATGGAAGAAAACGAAACAGAAGAAACTGAATCAGAAGAAAAAGAAGAACCAGAAACTGAATCAGAAGAAAGCGATGAATAAATTTCCTGAATAATTATTTATTTTTTATTTTAATTAAATTTATATATCTATTTCTTTTTATTATTTTATGAATCGAGAAAAGATAAAAAAGCAGGCTAAAGAAATTATGAATAGTTTTGCGAGAGCTTTAAAAAAAGTAAATGTAAAAGAGTCTATTGTTGAAAGAAATAATGATAGAAGAAAAGAAAATGAAAGCCATGAAATAGACAAAGAATTCAGAGAGATTATGTTTGATAATTCTCCTAAAACTAAAGAGGATTGGATTCAGGGAGAAAAAGGAAGGTGGATTGAATGAATTTAAAAAAAATATTTAAACCAGAATTTTTTGGAATATTTGGTTTTATTTTAATTGTTCTAATAAGTATTTTGATAATCTCATCAGCAGAAAAATTATCAAACTGGACTGGATATATTTTATTAATAATTGGAATTATAGGATTAATTGTTGATGGAACAATTGTATTTAATGTATACTTAAAAAACAAATTAAAGTAAGCTTGTTTATTAAAAACACCCTAAATTTTTTGGAACAAACTTAATTAAGATGAACACACAAGAAAAAGTGAAAAAATATTTAGCTGAAATTGAAAAAAACAATAAAAGAGGAAAAAATATAAATGCAATTCTTCAAATTAATCCTCATGCTGAAGAAGAAGCAAAAAAAATTGATGAAAAAATAAAAAAAAGAAAAGCAGGAAAATTAGCAGGAAAAATTATTGTTGTAAAATCAAATATAAATGTTAGGGGATTAAATGCAAGCTGTGCTTCAAAAACACTTGAAAATTACAAATGCCCTTATAACGCCAGTGTAATTGAGAAAATAAAAAAACAAGATGGAATTATTATTGGCATGGCAAATTGCGATGAGTTTGCATCTGGCTCTTCAGGAGAAAACTCTGCATTTGGAATTACAAGAAATCCTAGAGCATTAGACAGAATCCCAGGAGGTTCAAGTTCAGGAAGTGCAGCATCTGTTGCAGCAGAATTTTGCGACATGGCTTTAGGAAGTGATACAGGAGGAAGCATAAGAAACCCAGCTTCTCACTGCGGAATTATTGGAGTCAAGCCAACTTATGGCTTAGTTTCAAGATATGGATTAATTGATTTAAGCATGAGCTTGGATACAATTGGTTGTTTTGCTAAAAATACAAAAGATGCTTTGTTACTATTGAATATAATAAAAGGAAAAGATAACAGAGACTCTACAACTTATGATTCAAGAGAAATTAAAATTGAGAAATTAAATAAAATAAAAATTGGGGTTCCTGATATTAAATGTGATGAAAATATAAAAAATTTAATTGATGAAAAAATTAAAGAAATTGCTGTAAAAAATAAATGGGAAATTGAAAAAATAAACCTCCCCCATATTAATCTTGCTGTTGAAACTTATTATCCTCTTGTTTATGTTGAATTTTTTTCAGGAACAAGAAAATTTGATGGAAGAAGATTTGGAAAAAAAATAGAGGAAAGCTGTGGAGAAGAAGTTTTAAGAAGAATTTTAGGAGGCTCTGAAATTTCAAAAGCAGAATATCATGGGAAATATTACAGAAAAGCTCTCCAAGCAAAAGAGCTGATAAAACAAGAATTTGAAAATGCATTTAAAAAAGTTGATATTATAATCATGCCAACTATTCCTAAATTGCCCCATAAAATAGGAGAAAAAATCCAAATCAAAGATATGTATAATTATGATGCCCTCACAATTCCAGCTAATCTCTCAGAAATCCCAGCAATATCAGTTCCAGCAGGAAAAATAAACAATATTCCAGTTGGCATTCAAATTATGGCAAAAAGATTTGATGAAGAAAAAATGTTCAGTGTAGCTGAAAAATTTGAAAAATTACCTTAGCCAAACCTCAAAATCTAAAATATCAATAAGTAAAAAAATGTTAAAGCAAATAAATCCCGCACAAACAAAGAAAAATTTATTAATAAAAAACTTTAAATATGATTGTATTGTTATCAAAATTAAATTTTATAGATGTTGCATTTTTCCTATGTTTAAAAAATGAAATTTGAAAACATAAATCTAAATTGGCTTGGACACTCAGGATTTTTAATTCAAACTTTAGATGGAATAAAAATATACATTGATCCTTATAAAATAAACACAACTGAAAAAGCAGACATTATACTTTTAACACATCCACATTATGACCACTGCAGTTTAGAAGATTTGCAAAAAATTTCAAAAAATAAAACAATTGTTCTTTGTCCTGCAGACTGCCAAAGCAAATTAACAAAACTAAATCAGGAAATTGATGTCAGGATTACTGAACCAGAACAAGAATGGGAAATAGGAGAAATTAAAATAAAAGCTGTTCCTGCATATAACATAAACAAAGCATTCCATGATAAAAGCGAATTATGGAATGGATATATAATTGAGATTAATAAAACAAGAATTTATCATGCAGGAGATACTGACTTAATTCCTGAAATAAAAAATTTAAAAGAAATTGACCTTGCCCTGATTCCTGTCGGAGGAATTTATACAATGAACCATGAACAAGCAAGCAATGCAGCAAAAATAATCAATCCAAAGCTTGTTGTTCCCATGCATTATGGAAGTGTTATTGGAACAGAAAAAGATGCTGATGATTTTATTGAAATGTGCAAAAAGCAGGGAATTAATGCTGAGAAAATTGAAAAAAGCTGATTT
>JAHIRT010000055.1 GCA_018818285.1 Nanobdellota archaeon | reverse complement strand
GTTTTAGAAAAGAATTTAAACTAAATTTTCTTGATATGATTATGAAAGAAAAAGTAAAATTATTTTTGAAAAAATTAAGAGAAATGCCTGATTTTCATAAAGTGAAATTTGTTTTTTTATTTGGCTCTTATATCTTGAAAAAAGAAAACAGATTTTCTGATATTGATTTTGCTATCTATTATGAAGGGGATTCAAAACAGAGATTCAATTTTAGAATAAAATTAGGAGCAAAACTTCCTGATAATTTTGATATTCAAATTTTCCAAGATTTGCCTTTATATGTAAGAATGGAAATATTAAAAGGAAAATTGATTTATGTTAAAGATTTGGATTTTGTTTATGAAAAAGCTTATGAAACTATTAGAGAATTTGAGGATTTTAAAAAATATTATTATGATTATATAGAAAGAAGGCCAGAGGTAATATGATAAAAAGAAAAGAATTAAGAAAAGACAGAATAAAAAATAAAGTAGAACAAATAATTAATTCCTTGGAATTTATAAATGAAAATTTTCCAGATGATTTTGAAGAATTTAAATCTTCAAAAGTCATAAGAAATGCAGTCTATAAAGAAATAGAATATGCAATTGAAAATATTATTGATGTATGCTCTATTATTAATTCTGATTTAAGGCTGGGCTCTCCAGAAACAGAAGACAGTATTTTTGAGCATATTGAAAAAAATAAAACTTTCACTAAAACAACTATTGATTCAATCAAAGAAATGAAAAAATTTAGAAATATACTTATTCATAAATATGGAGAGATAAATGATGAAAAAGCATTTGAAAACATAAAAGAAGGTTTAGCTGATTTTGAAAAGGTAATCAAAGAAATTGAAGGTTTTTTGAAGAAAAATTAGAGGGGGTGAAGGAGAGTGAAGAAAGTTGTTTTAATCTCATTAATCTACCCCTTCAATTCCATGAACTATTCCCTTTGTAGTTTCATGTAAAATCTTTCTGTCCATTTTTTCTTGTTGTTTTTCTATTTCTTCTTTTTGTTCTTTTATCTTTTTAGCATAAGCAGAAGATAATTTATAGAATAAAATAAATAAAAAAACTAATAATATTATCATACTTAGATTCCACCACCATTCTTTTTTTGCAAATACTAACCAGCCAAGCCATTCTGTTATTTTCTGAAGAACTTTTGTTTGAGCCATGAAAATTACTAGGGCTAAAGAAATAACCCATGATGCTGATTCAGAAAATGCTGAGAAATTTTTGAAAATTTCTGCAAATTTAAAGAAAAAGAAAAACCATAATATAATTATTACAAGCAAGGTGAGAGATAAAGAATAAGGCATGCCAAATAATATTACAAAAACAAAAGAAACTTTTGCTAAGGCAGAATCTATTTTAGAAACAACAGGATTTTTTAATAAAATTTTCTGCCATTCTTTTCCAAGATAATCCCATTTTGTTTTTGCTATTTCTTGAACTCCTGCTAAATCTGATGGAACTCCTTCTGGCAAGCCAGTTTCTGGGTTTAACTTTCCAATATCAATAGGAGACTCTTGAGCTAAAACCAAATTTATAATTACAAGGTTTAGAATTAATAAACTGATTAAGATAAAAGATATTTTTTTCATTTTATTTAAATGAATTTATTACTTTAATAATATTTGCAACAAATGTTTTTGCATTTGTTAATGATTCTTCTGCTGGTATTTTATTTGCTTGAGGAATAATATTATAAGTGAAATTTCCTCTTTTCCATTTTTCATCTTTGAAAATGTCAAGTAATTCATCTGCCTTTATAACTATTTTATTATAAATTAATAATAATTCTTTGTCTAATACTCCGGTATCAACAAAATTCCTCTTAAATTCTTTATATGTTTCCATATGAACATTTGGAGGGGAGGTTTTGATTCCTTTTGTCAATAAAATTGCTTTTGCTGAGTAGAAAATAGAATAATATGAATGAGATATAACTGAACTATAAAATGTTGTATTATTAGGAATATCAAAATTTTCCTTAAATTTTATTTCTTCACTTAATTTTTTTAGAGACTCTGCTGTAAGTGTTTCATTTTTCGCTCTTTCAATATAAATTTCAACCATTGAATCCATTTTTTATTGCCTCTGAAATTATTTTATAATACGGTTCTCCACCAAAAAATATAAGATTATTTCTTACTATTTCTTTTCCATAATTTTCTTTTTTATCTAATAACATTTGTAAAAATTCTTTTTCTTTAAAAACATATAAATGTATTTTAGGGATACTTAATTCACAGTCATGCCTTAACTCTGAATAAATTTTTTTAGGTTCGCAATCATTATCACAGAGAATCACAATATCAATATCTGAATTTTTTGTTTGTTTTTGTTTTGCGTAACTTCCAGTAATAATAAAAATAAAAAAATTTGTTGGAATTTTGGAAGATATTTTTTCTAAATCATTAATTGGAAGATATTTTTTATTTGATGCAACATATTCTGCGACAAATCCAACAAAAGACAAAGCCTTTAGTGAATTCACATTAATTGAATAAAGTATAATTTTTCCTATCCTCTCTTCAACTAAAATTTCTTGTTTGACAAATTTTTTAAGGGAATTATAAATATAACTCTCTGATTTTTTGCCTGAAAGTTTTTTAATCTCTCCAAAAGTAAATTTTTTCCATGGCTTTTCAGCAAATTTTTCTAATATAATATGTTCTTTTTTCAGCATTTTAATCCCTTTTAATTAACCCTAAAAATAGGATTAATCAATCCTAAAAAAGAGATTTGTGTTTTTAAAGTTTTTGATTTTGAAAAATGAAATTTTTTTCATGATAAGAATAAGAAGTGGGTGTTTTTAAATTTTGAGGATTATTCAATTTTCTGTTCCTTCCCCAACTTTTTTTAATGTCTTTAATCCTTCTGCAGCATATGTTCTTCCAGTTGCAGCTCCTATCATTGTTTGTCTATTTTTTAACCATGTAGTTAAACCAGACATTCCCCAATTAACAACAAAAAAAGCAATAAATGATGCAACCAGAGCAGAAACAATTGCAAAAGTTCCTAACCACGCAAAACTACCAATTAACCAAACTATAGAAAATTTAATTATCCCGGTATTAGCAGCAACAATTGCAATAGCAAATGCAATCACCCAAGCTATTCCCTTAGAAAATGCAGAAAAATTTTCAAGTATGTCTCCAAATCCTGCAAAAATAATTAACCAAACCATTAATGATGTAATTAATACTCCTATTTGCCCTGTAATTGTTTGGTCTGCAAAACCTAAATCTGCAGTTCCAAAAAAAACATATCTTGAGATAGCACCACTAGCATTAGTAAAATAAGCTGTAGTTGCACCAACAATCAACATAATTGCAGCAACCCCAATAACCAACCAAACTGCATATTTTACTGGTTCTATTTCTGCCATCTTTTTTATTATTTAATATTACTTATTTAATATTATTTATAGATAATTTATATTTATAAATGTTTCGTGAGTTAAATTTCAAATTAAAAAAATTTATAAACCTTGTTTTATTCAATAAGTTATGAAAAAAATAGGTTTAATTTTAATTGTCTCTTTTGTTTTGACTATTTTAATTTGTAATTTTGTATCCGCAAGCTTGCTTAATCTTAATTTTAATTTTAATTATGATAATGCTAAGGGAAAATTAGAAAAGAATCTCGCTATAAAATCTCCAGTTATAAAAAGTATGACCATATTTGCAGGGGTTTATATTTTTGGGATGTATGATATAGAGGGTATATCTCAAGAGTATTCTATTACAACAGCAATTATCCTTTTTGTTTTGATATGGTTGATTTTGTTTGTAGGATTATCTGATGCTCTTGTTATAATATCTCCTTTTTCTACATGGGTTTCTTGGATAATTGGAGGGGCAATGTCTATAATTATCGCAAATATTGGAGCCATTCAATATTTTGTTACTTTTGTTGTAGTTATATTAGGATTCTTAGGTGCAGTAGCAATTTTTATAGCTATTGGTATGGCCTTTATCATTTTTATGGGGTTAGGATGGGGTGCAAAATGGGCACTTGAAAAAAAGGCAGCGTGGGCAGCTCATAAAGGCAGGACAGATATTAGTCAGGGGATACAAACATTTTTGCAAGCAGGTAGGCAAACACAAGAATGAAGGCCTAGATTTTAATTTTTAAACATTTCTATTTATTTGAATTTCAATAATAAACCTCAATTATCAATCCCAAGCTAACTAATTTCAAAGCATAACTTCTTTTATATCAATTTCTCTTATTGTATTCCTGCCATAAAATTCTGCATTTTGCGCAGCTTTTTTTATTATATCATTAATTTTATCTTTAATTATCTTATTAAGGATTTTTACTGCTTTTTCCCCTATTTTCTTTTTTTCTTTTTTAGCTATTTCTTTTATTTCTTTATTTGATATCATTTTATGAAACTAAAATATTTTTTTTCTTATAGTTAATATTCCATTTCTTTAAAAATTCTTCAAATATTAAACTATTTTTTATTGGAATCAATACAGAACCTCTTCCAACTGATTCAGCATTTAATTTTTTTAATATCCCTATTT
>JAHIRT010000054.1 GCA_018818285.1 Nanobdellota archaeon | reverse complement strand
GAGTATAACAAGGAAATTGATTTAGTAGCATATTTGAAAGATGCAGGAAGTAATTGTAATCCTGGGGATGTAAATCTTAATAATATCTTCATAGGTAATAATAGAATTCCGAAGTTTAGAGATAATAAGGTTTGTTGTTGTAAGAAAGAAAATGAAAACCCTAATCAATTATGTGGTGAAATGTGCCGCGAAACTTATGAATATGTTTCCATTACTGATCCTCAAAAAAGTAGGAAATTTATCTCAGGGATATTAAGGTCAGAATGTAAAAAAGATGAAATACACTATAAGCTTTATGATGAGCCTGATTCTTTTAAAGAAGTTTATGATAAGTTTTGTTGTTGTGTAAAAAAAACTAGTGAGAGAAATACGCTTTGTAATGATAAATGTATTGAGAAGGAATTTACACAAGGTGAGATAACTTATAGAGAATGTGATAAAGACAAGGTGAATTTAATTAAAACTGGGGAATCTATTGAACTTGAAGAAGGTGAAAATTGTTGTTGTAAAGAAATAATTAATTTAGGGAAAGATTGTTTGTTATATGGTGGAGTTTGTCAGGGAGGAGATTTTAATCATGATGGAAGTGATGATTCTAAAGATTGTCAGGAAGGATGGACCTATGATTCTTCACTAAAATGTGATGAAGAACTTCCTATTTGTTGTAGGCCTCCTGTAGATAGAGATTGTACAAGCGAGAAACCAAAAAAGTTTTATGGACTTTCTAGAACAAAATTTGAAAAAGAATTTATTTGTTGCAAGAAAGGTGAAGAGGCTTTTTATGGTATACCTTCTTCAATTAAAGGAAAACCAATGCTTTGTTGTGATAAAAAAGAAAATGTATATTGGGATTCAGGTGCACCAGGCGAGTGTAAGGATTGTGCTTCTTATGAGCCTAAATCTGTGCATGGTAATTATAGATATTTTTTTAGTACTAGAGAAAATAGGGGGGAGGGAGAAGAATATGCAACTAATATTTGTTGTGATAAAAGTGAGAGTATAAAAGAAACAGCAGGGGGTTTATACTGTAAACCATGTGAAATAAAAACTCATCAATATTTTTATGGTTTTGGATTTTTTTCAAAAGAGAGTAGTGAGTCAAAAAGTATTTGTTGTGATAAACAAGAAAATATAAAATTCACAAATGGAATTCCTGAAGAATGTAAGGATTGCAGTACTGAAAATGAAAATTATAAATATATATTTGGTCTTGAAAGAGCTAAAGCAGGAAAAGGACAGGAAATAGCAACAAGTGTTTGTTGTGATAAAAAAGAGAATTTATGGTTTAATATTGGGAGACCTGTTAAATGTGAAAGTTGTGGAGAGGGTTTTGATTGGGTTTATGGTTTTGGAGAGTTTAAAAAAGATACTGGACGAGAGTCAAGAATATGCTGTTCAGATGAAGAAATTGTTGCTAATTTAATATCAAGATATGGTGGGCGCCCAAGAGAATGCTCGTGTCCTGATGGACAAGGCTTATTTTGTGGAAAAACAGGAAGAACTGTAAAGGGAGGAGCAAGAGAAACCAGTATTTGTTGCACAACCGAAGATAAAGTAAAATATAAACAATATTCTTTTAGAACAATCCCTATGGGTTGTTGTCCAAAAGAAAATGAATATTGGGATGAGTTTTCAGGTGAATGCAAAGAAAATTGTTGTGAAACTAATGAAGACTGCCCTTCTTCTTGTAAAAAAGGTTATGAAGCATTTGATGAATTAGCAGGAATATCAGAAGACCAAGATGAAGGTTCTAAAGTATTTTCTATATTAGTAAAGGGGGTCTGTACACCTGGAAAAGTTTGCGAAAAGAAATTAATTCGTGTTAAAGATTGGTTAGGAGAAGAATGTATTGATATTAAACCAGAATCTGAAAATAATTGTGGTGTTTTAATAAAAAAAGCAAAAATTATAATGAAAGGGGAAGAAACATCTTATTGCAAAAAAGGCAATATAAAAGTAAGAAGAATACCTGATGGAGAAGGAGGGTACACTGAAAAAGAAGAAGATTGTGATAAATATAAAAAGGTTTGTGTTACACATAAAAACAAAGGAGAATTTAGAAACCTAATAGGGCGTAAAACTGAAGCAAGATGTGAAGAATGTTCTGAGATTCATTCTATAAGTTTTTATACATCTGATTTTGAACCTTCTCCTGATGATGGACATAAATTTTTTGGAGAGGAAGAATTTACGTCTCAAAATAGTTTTTTAGAATTTAGAACACCAGAACAAGTCTTTCAAAAAGTTACTGAGATTTGTAATAGATGTCCTGGTTCAAAAATAACATTAATTATGAGAAATCATGGTCAGCCTGGAACTATGACTTTTGGGGATTATTCAGCTATAGATGTAAATAAAAAATGGTATGATTCTCATCAGAAAAATAATTATAATTTTAATTGCATTGATAAAGTTATTCCTTCAGGCTGTTCAGTTGGACAAGGTGATAAGGGTGATGCGTTTCTTGATAGAACTAAAGATTTTTTTGGTGCTAGTGTGGCATATGCAGCTACAGACATTGTAAGATGGGAGATGGGGTCTGACCCTTCTTATGAATTTATCCTCCGTGGTGGAGTAGTAAAAAGACGCTCAATTTTCTATGCAACAAGAGATGATTTAGTTTTTCCTGGAATAGATGAATTTGCTTATCAAACAGATGTTTATGAAGGAGAGCTTGGAGATATTACAGTGACGATTGATTCTTCTGATAGAGACAAGATTATTGTATTGCATGATGAAGAATTAATGTCTTGTGATTATGAAGTAATTAAATCAGAGGAGTTTGAGATTACAGATTCTACTGAAGTTATTAGACTTGATGGTTTTGAAATAGGTATTTTGCCAGATTCAATTAAAGAGGGGGAGATAGTTAAAATTAAAATTAATAAGCTTGCTACAGATTGTTCTGATTTTAAATTAAGATATGATTATTCTACTGAAGTTCCAACTAAAGAATATGTTGAAGAAATAAAGAGTTACTATGATGATGATTATCTTTCTAAAGAAGTATATGAGAGAACTAAAAGTAGATATGAAAATAATTGGGTGTGCATTGCTGATGAGGACTGTTATGGATTATGCCCAATAGGAATTTTAGATTGTGTATTTTCTTGTGAGGAGCATAAATGTGTTGCAGTTAAAGAAGAAGAACCAGGATTTTTTGATTTTATTTTTGGAGAAGATGAGCCAGAAGTGATTGAAGAAGAAACAACTGGGGAGCCACCTGAAGATTTTGTTATGACATTTCCTGAAGAAGAACCTATGATGGAAGAACCTTTTATGGATGAACCATTTTTTAGTCCTTATGAAAATGGAAAAGGAATTTTTGGAGATTTAGTTGATTTTTTTGAGGGGATTTTTTATAATTAAAAATAATTAAATAAAAACTGATGATAAATTTATTAAAGGTAAAAATTTTGTAGGGTTTGTATATTAATTATAAATGATTAATAAGCTTTTTATAAGCAGAGTTTTTACAAACAAAAAATAAAAAATTCTAATCATAGCAAACTGTGGGAGAAGATTTAGTGAATTATAAAAATTATTTTATTTTTTTTGTTGCAATTCTTTTCTGTGAGTATACATTAAAACTGAACCTCTTTGATGAATTGGTAATTGTTCTATAATATATCTTTTTAACATGGCTGTTTGATTTGGATTGATGTCTTTAGTGCTATGCAAATATTCAAGAATTCTATTTCCCTTATATACTTGGCTGAAATCTTTTTTTTCAGTATTAAGTTCTTTTACCAAGTTATCAGCACTTGATTTATATTTTTCTGGAAAATGTCTTGCTAAAGCTTCAAGTTTTGTAGTTGGAGGGTTTTTACCTCTAATAATTTTTTCAGTTTTTTCTTCTAAAACTTTACCTCCATCAACATAAGTTCCAGATGATTTTTGTTGGAAAAAATTAAATTTTCCATTTGTTTTTCTTGGAGTTCCTTTTGAATCTCTCATGGGTTGGGTATCTGTGGTTTTATCAAGTTCTTCAAAAGCTTTTTGTGCTTGCTGACGAATATTATCATAATCATTTTTTTGTGGGTAATCTCCCACTTCTGTTCTTTCACGAGCATCTTTTGCAATTTCTTCTAATTCTTTTTGAGTTTGTTTTACCCATTTAGGTTGTTCACCAAAAGATTTTTTTACTTCTTTATCAAGTTCAGCAAATGCATCTTGTCTGGATTTATCATCTTTAGATTTTTCTTTAGTAGAAGTTGTAATTTTTTTATTTTCTTTAGGACTATCTGCAAAAATGTTAGAATATCCAGTAAGTGCACTTAAACCAATTGCTCCTAATGTTGCTAACCAAAAATTTTTATTCATTTTATATACAATAATTATAAACTATTTATTATAGCACTATATACAGGTGCACTATTTAAAATTCCTTCTTTAGTTGCTTCTTGATAATCAATTGTATTATCTGATTTTCTATAATCTTGCCAAGGATCTATTTTTTGGGTTGAAATATTGCTACAACCAAATCCCATTACAACTGGTAACAATGTTAAGACAATCTTTCCTAAATGCTTTTTATTAGTTCTTCTATTAACAGTTTCTTTTTGTTTTGTTTCCATTTTAATTTTTTTGTGTATAATGAGATACTCTAAGACTATTTAAATCTTTCTTTTTTACTACTAAATAATTAATATTTAATTTTTTCAAAAGGAATTTTTTAAATCTAAAACCATTCCCCCAATCTTTTTTGCTTTTTGTATTCTCTTAATAACCATGAGATGTCTTTGAAAATTTCAATTCCAAGTTTTAATCTTGTTTTAATCTTGTTTAAAGCTTCTTGGATTGTGCTGAATTTTTCTGGTTTTTTAGTGAATGCTTGTCTTGAACATTCTCTTAATATCCCGACTCCAAGAGGGGCATTGTATTCTGGACGTTCTTCTCTTAAAACAAGGCAAGCTCCTTGTTTTTTTATATTATTAAAATATTCACATAAAGCTAATCTTGCTGTATAATATGCTCCTGTTACATTTGAGGCATAATTTTTCCTTCCATTAAAAGATTCATAGTCTTGAGAGAGCGCTATTTTTTCTGAAAACAAATTCCATATGCTTCCTTTCATATATGCTTCTATAACTTCAAAAGAGAATTTTTCTGGCAGTAAAAGAAATTCATAATGATTTCCTACATATTCTGAATTAAATAATAATATTTCTGATATTTCTGGATAATATCTTATTTTTTCAAGCAGAGTTTTTGATAGTGTGTCATCTGTTGCTGTTATTGCCCATCTTGTTGGAACAAGTTTTCTTGAGGTTTTTTTTCCAAGAAGTCCTGCTGAAAGAATTTTTATTATATTGCTGACATTTACTTTTGAGTTGTAGAGTTCATTAATTGCTATTGAAGATTTTACATTTGTGTCTGATGTTAGGTAATCAACTTTTTTATGAACATGAGGATTTTCCTGTAATCTTGCAGATTTTAATTGAGCAGAGTTTGTTATTAGGGGATTGCTTTTTTCAATATTAAGGATTTTCTTTACAGGTTTTGATAAGATGAATTCTGTATCAACTTTTCTGTCTGCAAGACTTATTTCCTGCATTGTTTTTAAAATTCTCTTTTCTTTTCTTGTATCTTTTACATTGCTTTTGAATTTTCCATAAATTAACTTGGCTCTTAGACTTAATATTTTATTTATACTAAAATTTTTTTTGTGCCATAATTCCGGCATGCTGTATTCTTCTGTTTGTCCATATTCTGCTGGAGCAAGAATTCCTGTGTTTACATTTGGATAATTGTATCTTCCAACAAAAATTTCTGGAGGAGAAGAGCCAGAAAAACTTGTTTTTACTTTTGGTTGAAATTCTGAAAATCTTTTTAAAATTGGGCATGGTTTTCCGCAATAACCTCTTCCTTTGCATTGAATACAGGTTTCTGAATTAAAATTCATTAGAATACAAATCTAAGATTATATTAATAATTTATTATACTCAACTAATCTATAAAAATCACTTTCAGGAGTCTTTTGTATTATTAAGTCTATTCTTTTAAGTCAGATATTCCAAGCAATATGAACAAAGCTCCTATCATAACTACAAACCAAAAGATTCCTCCTTTAAGGAATTCTATTGCTGCTTGTCCAACTCCCCATATTCCTCCTTGAAAAGCAAAAAGAATTGCTCCTATTACAAGGATAAGACCTAACAATAATTCTATCCATTTATTCATCTTGTTTTTTTTAATGAAATTGTATTTAAAAAGATTTCTATGGTTTTGTACTCTTAATTCTTTGGTTTGTTTTTGGTTTTTGATAAGTCTGTGCCCACCCACCTTCCCAGAAATTATGAGATTGTTAAAGTCAAAACTTTCTGCTTAAAACCTATTTTTAATAAGTTAGTGCTTCCTCACCCTCCCTTGAGAAGTAATTTTTATAATAAAATCCAATCATCATCTTTTTCAGGAAATTATTTAAACATTAGTTTTTAGATTAATATATGTTATCAAAAAATCAAATTTTAGAGATAAGGCAATATTTGGAAAAAGCACAAAATCCTTTGTTTTTTTTTGATAATGATGCTGATGGTTTGTGCAGTTTTTTATTGCTGGCAAGATATTCTGGAAAAGGAAAAGGAGTTGCAATAAAGTCTTTTCCTGATTTGAATAAAAGTTATACAAGAAAATTATATGAACTTAATCCTGATTATATTTTTATTTTAGACAAGCCTATTGTCTCTGAAGAATTTATTGATGAAGCAAGAAAACTTAATATTCCCATTATTTGGATAGATCATCATGAATTGAGTCAGGAAATTTCTGAAGGTGTGAATTATTATAATCCTCTAAATGGAAATAAAAAAAGTTCTGAACCAGTTACTTATTTGTGCTGGAAAATTTCAGAGAAAAAAGATGATTTATGGATTGCTATGGTAGGTTGTATAGGTGATGGATTTTTTCCAAGCTTTGTTAAGGATTTTAGAGAGAAATATCCAGAATTTTGGAAAGAGAATATAACCTTTCCTTTTCAAGCTGTTTATGAAACTAAAATCGGGAAAGTGGTGAGGATTTTGAATTTTGCTTTAAAGGACAGAACAAGCAATGTCGTGAAAATGATTAAATTTTTACTTAAAACAAGAAGCCCTGATGAAATTCTTACTGAAGAGCCAAATAATTCTATGCTTGTTAGATTTAATTATATAAATAAAAAATACAGAAAGTTAATTGATAGTGTTAAAAATGTTTCTAAGAATAAAATAATTTATTTTGAGTATGGTGGCGAGTTTAGTTTGTCAGCTGATATTTCAAATGAGCTTTCTTATAGATTTCCTGGAAAAACAATTGTTGTTGTTTATATTAAAGGAAATAAGGCAAATATCTCTTTAAGAGGAGAGAATGTCAAGGAACTTACTGAAAAAGCTATCAAAGGACTTGAAAATGCAACAGGAGGAGGGCATGAATATGCTACTGGAGCAAAAGTTGGATTAGATGATTTGCCTAAGTTTAAAGAGAGGATTATGAGGTTTGTTGGGAATTGATGTTTTGAGTTTTTGATAAGATGGTTTCCGCCCTACTCAAGCTTTGACTTTTGATAAGAAGGTGCCCACCCTCCCACCCATAAAATTAAAATTGTTAAACTCAAAATTTTCTGCTCTTCATTAAGAACATGGTTTTAAAAAAAGAATTTTCTTTAAAACATTCACACAACTAATTTTTCCAAAATATCATCTAATTCAATTTCCATTAAACTTAAAGGCATTTTGAGATGCGCTGATTTTAATAAAGAAGGTTTGATTTCTCCTATTGTTCCAATATCTTTTCCATTGAATATAATTTTTCCTATTCTTCCCGGTATGAAAGATTCATTTTCTGATTCTTGAATTTCTAATTTTATGGAAAGCATTTCTTCAAGATACTCTAAAACTTGTTTTAGTTCTGTGAAGTTTCCTGGTGTTATTGAAACAATTAATTTTTCCTTTTCTTCAATTCCTGTTTCATTATCTATATTTCTGCTGAAAACCTTTCCAATTTCAAATAATTTTTGAGGATATTCGTTATCAATATTTTCTGAAAGAATTTTTAACATACTTGTTAGAAGACAAGGCCTTAGAAATTTATATTCTGTTTTACTTTTTTCAATTTCAATTTCTGATTTTTGCCTTGTTTTTTTGAGCTCGTTTTTTGTGACTAAATGATAAGAGGAAATCTCAAGAAAATTTAATCCTGCGAGAATTTCAGAGATTTTTCTTTTTATTATTTCTTTTTTATCTTCACTTCCTATAGTGCTTATTTCTGGTATTTCTGGAATGAAATTTTCATAACCATATGCTATTGCAATATCTTCTGCTATATCAACTTCATGAAGAATATCAGTTCTCCATGCAGGAATTAAAACTTCTTTATCTTTGTAATCATAGCCCATTTTTTCAAGAAGTTTTTTTGATTCTTTCTCACTTAACTCTAATCCAAGAAGTTTGTTGATGTTCTCAAGATTAATTTTCATTTTTTCTGGAGTTAAATTAGGTGTTATTTTTTCTTTATCATAATTTAGTTTCATTTGATAAATTTTCCCACCCATGTCTGCAAGCATTGTAACAAGGATGTTCAAAGTTTTACTTAAAATTTCAAAATCAAATCCAGAGCATTCAATAAAAACTTCTTTTGTTTTTTCTGTTATTTTTCCTGTTTTATGAGAATTGATTATTGGAGGCATGCTCAAAATTTTATCTTTGCTGTCAATAAAAATAGGGAATTTTTCTTTGTCTTTTAATAAATGTGCATATTCTCTTCCTGTTGGATGTCTTTGAAGAATTTGAAGTCCGGACATTTCTTTATCCATTTCAAGTGGGATGAATTTTATATCCTCTGGTTTTCTTGCTTCGTATCTTATTGGCAGAGAGATTTTTTCTAATGGATAAATTCCTATTGCTATTTTTTTTCTGTCTCTTCCTAATGTTGTATGTATTTTTTCCTGAATGTCAATTATTTCTTTTATTTTTTCAGAATCAAAATTCAGATTTTTCACTATTGCACATGCTGTGAAAGGACGAACTTCTTTAACTGACTTGTCTATTTTTACTTCATAGTTTTCAAGAGGGGGCTGTAACTTATATTTTTTTAATCCTGTTTTTTTTCCAAGAAAAGCAAGAAAACCTCTAAGATAACCTTGCAATGAAAGCAAGTCGGGACGGTTTGGAAAAATTTCTATTTCAACTTCGTTTTCATTAATTGATTCAAGAGGAGTTCCAAACATGCTTATTTTTCTTTCTATTTCAGGATTTATTCTAATGTATCTTTCAAATTCTTTTCTTGATAATTTTATATTTGCCATTTTATCTAAATAAGGCATAAATGCCAATGCTTATTAATAAAAATATTAAAATCCAAAATAATGTTTCAAATATAATTTTTTTAGTTTTCATTTTTTAATTAATTTTTCTAATTTTATATTTAATTGATTAAATTGTGTGTTTATTTCATTTTTTAATTTTTCAAAACTAATTGAAGTTTTCTTGTCTAATTTTTCAAAATTTATAAAGATTGATTTATCTTTTTCAAATATTGTTTTCCAAATTAAAATTTCTGATGTTGCAACAAAAACTGAGACAGCAATAATTGCGCTTGCCTCGGTTGGAGAGCCATGAAGCATCCATAAAGCAATTGCTATTATCCCTAAAATCAAAAACCAGAATACAATATCTTCAAGTTTCATTTTAACCAAAATTTCTTTTTTCTTAATTTAATTATATTGTTTTCATAGAGTTCTCTTAAGTCTTTTATATTATAATAATCCATTATTGTTCTGTCAAATCCAGGGCCCCATGCTAAAATTGGAATGTGCTCTCCTAATAATGGGATTGTTAATTCTGGGCGGAATATTCCTGCGCCACCTAATTCTAACCAAACTTTTCTCTCTGGATGAAACCACTGTATTTCTACACTTGGTTCTGTGTATGGGAAATATGCTGGTGTAAATTTTATATTTTCAAAACCCATTTTATTAAAAAATTCTTTTAAATATCCAAGCAAATGCCTGAAATTAGCGTCTTTGTCTATAACTATTCCTTCTGTTTGATTGAATTCAAATCCATGGCTCCAATCAATTGTTTCATTTCTAAATACTTTTCCTATTGCAAAAAACTTTCCTTTTTTATTTTTTAATTCAGACAAGGTTTTTGCAGACAAACAAGTTGTGTGTGTTCTTAGTAAAACTTTTTTTGCATCTTCTTCATTCCATTTATACTGCCATCCTTTGCTTCCATCAACCCCTTGCTCATGGCTTTTTTTTACTGCATTTACTAATTTTTTGTCTGGAAGTTTTGCCTGAATGTCTTTAATGTAAAAAGTATCCTGCATTTCTCGAACAGGATGGTCTTGTGCTGTAAACAGAGCATCAAAATTCCAGAATCCTGTTTGAGTTAAATTTCCTGACATTTCCTGAAATCCAAGTTCTGTCCATATTTTTCTTGCATAATCCATTGCTTGATTTACAAAATGCCTTTTCCCTCCATATATTTTTGGGACAGGGCTTTTAATATCATATCTTCTGAATTTTTTCCCTTTCCAGCTTCCAGATTTTATTATTTCTGGGGTTAGTGCTTCTATCATATTTTTTGTTTTCCCCAAATCTTTTGTGATTATCTCTTTTCCAAGTTCAGTTAAATTTACTATTACTTGTTTTTCTTCAATTAAAATTATGATATTTTTTCTTGACTTTAAATTTTGAAAAGCTAATTTTTGTTCTGGTTTTAATTCTTCTAATTTCAATGGCAGACTTTCCAGGAATTGCTCCTCTAAACTTTTTTTAATTATTTCTTCTTTTTTTGCTTCTAAAATTAGTTTTCCTCTTGACAAAGAAATCATTGCTTTTTTTTTCAAAACTCCAAGTGAAACTTTAAATTCATTTTCAGATAATCCAGATTCTTTTTTTGCATTTTCAAAACCAATTGTTTTTTTATCTGATAGTAAATTGAGAAGTCTTCTTTCTGGCAAACTATTTTTCATATAGATAATCCCATTATCATCTAAATCAATTAATTTTTTCTTTTCATAATCCAGCTTTAATATCCCTTTATTTCCTAAAAATTGCAATGCTCTTGAAGTTCTTAATTCATCAATCTTTGATTGAAGGGATATTTTTTTTAAATCACCTTCTCTGAGAAAAGGGAGTATTGCTCTTTCATCTGGATTTAAACTTTCCAGAACCTCCTCAATTTTTCTTTCCATACAAAGTTCAAATGCGGGCAATTTAAATAGTTTTTTATATGCTTTTTTCTTATTTATTTTATGATAAGAAAACCAATTGTTTCTGGAAGCTTTTATCCTTCAGAAGAAAAAGAGCTTGCTGAGAAAGTTCAGGGTTTTTTAATCAATGAAAAAAAAGAAAATGTTTTTGGTGCAATTGTGCCTCATGCTGGATATGATTTTTCTGGAAAGACAGCTGGAAAGATTTATAGTTTAATTCCTGAGAAAAAAGATTTTATTATACTTGGAGTTAATCATTCTGGTATTGGAAAAAAAATCAGCATGTCTTTGGAAGATTTTAAAACTCCTCTTGGGATTGCAAAAAACAATAAGGGACTTGGAGAAGAGATTTTTAATAAATTAAAACATTCTGAATTAGAAGTTGAGTTTGATGAAAATGCGCATGAGCAAGAGCATAGCATTGAGGTTCAGATTCCTTTTTTGCAAAATAGTCAGGATAGATTTAAGATTGTTCCTATTTTGCTGAAAGATTTGAAATATGAAGAATGCAAAAAAATTGCTGAAATTATTGAGGAGTTTATTGATGAAAATGTTTGTTTAATTGTGTCAAGTGATTTTACTCATTATGGAAAATCTTATGGATTTGTTAAAGACGGAGATGCAAAACAAAATATTGAAAAAATAGATGATATGCTTATTTTTGAGATTTTAAAAAAATCTAGCAAGAGCTTTTTTACTCGGGCTCTTAAATCAACTGTTTGTGGAGTTTATGCTCTGACTATTATAACTGAAATTGCTAAGATTAAAAATTGGAAAGTTGAAAAAATAGAATATACAAATTCAGGAGAAGTTACAGGAAATTGGGAGAATGTTGTTGGTTATGCAGGGATTGTTTTTGAACTATAATTTTTAGGGTAATTATTTGACTTAATTTTTAATCATGCTTGTAGGCAATCCTAAATTTATTAAAAAAGATTTTGCATTGTGTTTGTCTTTGCAGTTTATTAATTTGAACTTGTTTTTGTATTTTTTTATTAATTTTATGTTTTGAATAATTCTTGAAAGAATTTCTGCTTTTGTTTTTTTATCTTTTTCTTGTTTTATTTCATTGAAATCAATTGCAAATGTTGTGTTGTTTGCCTTTGCAATTTTGCAGAGAACTTGATTTAATCCAGAATCTCTTTGTTTTAATCTGTCTTTTTTGTTTTCATGCGAAAGAACAAGCACATTTGGTTTTTTGTTTTCAAGAACAAGTCTATTAAATGAAATATCTTTTCCTTGAATTATTTTTTCTTTGTTCATAAATATTTTAAGAGAATCAGTTATTTAAAACTTTTTTTTGAATAAATTAAACAAAAATTTCAAAACAAAGTTTTTTAAATCCCTATAATTTCTATTTTTCACTAAATTTTATCCAGCATTAAAATGACAAGAAAACATTATGGAAGATGTGACAGAAGAGATGAATGTATTGAAAAAATTATAGAGATAATTATTGGTTCTCATGCAGGGCAGAAAAGAGATTGCAAGAGGCGAGATGAAGATGAAGAGGTTTTTAGACCCTTGACTCCTTATGATTTTGTTTTTGAAGAAACAGCTATACAACAAATAGTCTCAGGACACAATGGTTGGAGAGGCATTAAAGATAATTTAAGGGGTTTATTAGAATTTCCAGATTATGAAACAGGGACTTTAAAGATTGATGAAGAATGTTTGCCTGAATGTGTTGATGAAGCACATTTATTTTCTGGAAGAAAGGGGCATATGTATGTTCTTGCTGTAGTTGGTTCTTATGGTGTTTTAGTTGATGAAGAAAGAATTGAAACACAAAGTTTAAAAGGAGAAAATTTAATTTCGAAATTAAGAAAGAAATTAGTTAGTTCTCAATTACAGTTCCTTTAAATTTTTTATTTAAAAGAAAGTTGTCAAGGTTTTTTAGGTTTTTCCCAAGTATGTAAGTTTTGATTTTGTTTTCAAGTATTATTTCTGCTGCTTTTTGGTCAAGGACAAAATGCTGTCCTGGTTTGAATTTTATTGCACTTGCTTTTTTTTGAAAATCTTTCCATGAAATTCTTGGTATGAATTTTGCATTTTTATATTTCAATGGATTTTTTGTGTATAACCCAGAAACTAATGTGAGGTTTATGAAATCTGTTTTTAGAAATTTTGCGAGTTTTGCTGAAGTTCCATCTGATGTGTTGTTTGCTTCGTATCTTAGTGCACCGCAGAATATAACATCATTTTTTTTGAGAAGATTTTTGACTTGCTTCATATCATGAGGAATTCCTTCTTCATTGTCTTTTCCAAAAAAATAATTTAAGAATCTTGCATTAAGTCTTGTTATTGATATTCCGCTCATGCTCTGCAAGAATTCTGACTTTCCTGAATTTTTCAGTGCATTTATGTATTTTCTTGCTATGCTTCCCCCACCTGTAACAATAACAAATTTATATTTGTTTTTATGCTTGTTTATTATTTTTTTAAAATTTTCAAGAAATTTTATATCTATGTCTTTTGGAACTATTAAACTTCCTCCGAGACTTATTACAATCACCTTTTTCATGAGATTATCAGTATTCTTAATTTTAAAAATGTTTGGAATAGAAAATTATATTAACTAAAAGAACCTAATAAAATAGTTAGGTAAAATGATTTATTGGAATCCTGAAATAAGTGCGGTGGATTTTGGGAATTATGTTGTAAAAAGACTTGGCTTGGAAAAAGAAGCAAGAAGAATAAATGGGGATTTAGTAGATGTAGATTATCGCGGGATTAATTTTGAAATAAGATTTGTTAATGGTGATAATTGTAAAGACAGATTTTTGAGAATTGATATTTTGCCATTTAAAAAAGAACTTGATGGGCTTGAGGATTTTATAGCTGATGATGTGGAAACAAAAAAAATTTTTTCTAAAGGAAAAAACTTGCAGACTATTGGAAATAAAAGAGTATTTGGAAAATATGCGGGGAGATTGGAATATTTTGAGATGCATAAATATCAAGGAGTCATTAATGGGGAGCCAAAGGATATTATTTCTGTGACTTATAAGATTAGAGAACCTCTTCTTAAATTAAAAAGCAAGTCTTCTATTAGAAAGACAATATTTGAATATGCATTAGCTCCTTTTTTAGATTGGGCTATGAGAAAAAAATAATTATGCTAAAACAAATAATTTATTGTCTTTAACATTAAATATTCCAAGACAAGTTCCTGTATCAATCCATCCATGAGCATAGTTGATTGCAGCGAAGGCATTTACAAAATCTTTTTTTGATTTAAAGTATTTTGAATCACTAAGGTAATTCTCTGACATTTCAATTATTTTTTTTGCTTGTTTTTTGTTTTTTTGATTTATGTTTTTCTTAATTATTTTTAGAGCTGTTTCTGTGATTTTTAAATATTTTTCAAGTTTTTGTTTTGTTATTCTGTCTGAGATTTTCATATTGTAAAAAGAACTAAAGAATATATAAAGGTTGAGGAAAACCTCTAACCATTAATTTTTTAAATTAGATTTTTCTTTGAAAGCTGTGATTGTTTTAGAAAACAATTATTTTGCGGGAGTGCCGGAGTGGTCAAACGGGCAGGACTTAAGATGAACCTTTAAAAAAGGTTCCCAAAAATTTCCAAGAAGAAATCCTGTGGCTTAGTGTCTACGAAGGTTCAAATCCTTCCTCCCGCATGCAGATTTTATATAATGATTGGTTTGTTAATCTGCATACGCTCGCCTCCCGCATGCAGATTTTATATAATGATTGGTTTGTTAATCTGCATACGCTCGGCTCCCTTATTCAAATCCTAATCATATTTTATTTGCTGATTTAAATGCGCTCGCCTCCCGCATCAACTTTTGATATAATTTATTTGGTAAGTTAAATACATTCGACTTCTGTATATTGGAAAAATATTTAAAGGCAAAGATAATATAAAATAAGAGGTGATTAGAACCTCAGATTATTTTTGAGTTAATTAAGATGGTAAATAAAACAAATAAACTTAAACAAGTTGAAGAAGTTAAATTAGATGGGCATGTGCATGTTTTTTCAAATCCAAGATCAAAAGCAAATGTGTGGTGGAGAGATTCTGGAAGTAGGAGATTAGTTGATTTAATTGAACAAGTGAAAAAATCTGGAATTAATTGTGTTGGATTAACTAATGCAGGAGATGATTGGTTATATGAAAGATTTGTTAGTCAGGTAGATGACTTGCCAAATGATTGGGGATATTATCAAGATGAAAGAGTAACTCAGGTTTTGGATAGAGATGGAATACCTTGTATATTTTTCAAAGCAGAAGAATTATTTACAAAAGAAGGGCATATGTTAATTTGGGGGACTCAGTTTGGACAGATGTTTCAACCAGTAGCAAATCTTAAAGAATATGAAGAAAAAGTTTCTAAAGAATTTAGAATAGATGATATTCTTGATGAAATTGAAAGGGATACTATTTTAACAAAAATTTCAGACCACACTTTTTATAGGGGGGGATTGGGAGAAACAGGAGAATTAGAAAAAAGAAAACATAGATTTGATGCTTATGAGTGGAATGCATCAACTTCAGAAGAAGCAAATGGTTTGGTGTGGATTAATGCTCATGGAAAACCTGTTGTTTGTAATTCAGATGCACATAGATTAAAAGATATTGGAAAAGCATACCAAAAATTTGTAGGAAGATTAAATTTTGATTCTGGAAAAGATTTTATTGCCTCATTAAGAGAAAATGTTAGACAAAATAAAATTGATGAAAGATATACAGAAATGTTGCCTTTTGGAGCATTTCTTCATCATGCATATATGATTCTTGTTGACCATAAGTTTGGTTTATATGATAAGGATGTTGAAACAGATGATTTTAATATTGATGAAGAGAAACTTGCTTTAAAAATTAGATGTGAGATTTAAAATTTTTATTGATTTTTCGTCAATATAAAGTAATCAAAAGAATTATAGTTTGTAGTGCGATAATGTTTAAATATGCTATTTGATTTTTATTGTGATAGTTTGATAAGTAATTTATTGAAAGGAGGTTAAGTAAAAAAGAATGATAAAAAAGAGTT
>JAHIRT010000053.1 GCA_018818285.1 Nanobdellota archaeon | reverse complement strand
TTTGTCCACTTATTTGAACAGATTCTTCTGAATCCCAATATCTTCTAACTAAATATAAATCATATAATCTTTGAAAAAATTCTTTAAACATATTACTCTAAGAAGTTTTCTTTTTATAAATTTTTCTGTAATCAAAAAACCCAAACAGAAAGTTGTTAAAGAAAAACTTAGATGCTTTTGAGGGTGTTATTAATATAAAGTTTAGAATAATCTTCCCCCCACTAAAAACTTTCTTCCCCACTATCAGTTGGAGTTTTTGAGATATCGGCAACTTTATCTCCTTGCTGAAGTTTGACTATTCTCACTCCTTGTGTTACCCTCCCCATAACTCTGATTTGTTTTAAAGAAGTTCTGATTATCATTCCCTTTGAAGTTGTAATCATTATGCTATCTGCTGGTTTTACAGATATGCTTTTTACAACTCTGCCTGTTTTCTCTGTAACCTTAAGATTAATAACACCTTTCCCAGCTCTTCCAGTTAATCTGTAATCATCAATCTTAGTTCTTTTCCCATATCCTTTTTCAGTAATTGTTAAAACTGATATTTCTTTCTCAGGAATTTCCAAGCTGACAACACTATCTCCTGAATTTAATTTTACTCCTGTAACACCATAAGCTGCTTTCCCCATTTCTCTGACTTCTTTATTCCTGAATCTTATAGCCTGTCCTTTTGCTGTAATTAGCATAATTTCCTGCTCAGTTTTAATTGGCTGAACATCTATTAATTCATCATCTGAAGGCAGATTCATTACTCTCACTCCTGTTGACCTTGGTTTGGATAAAGATTCTAATGAAAGTTTCTTTATCTGCCCATTTTTTGTTGCAAACATTAAATGCTCCTCAAACTTTTTTATATTTAATATGCTTGCTATTCTTTCATCTTTTAAATTCAATAAATTAATTAATGCCTTTCCTTTTCCATATCTTGTTGTTTCAGGGATGTCATATGCCTTTAACCAATAAACTCTTCCTTTTGAAGTAAAGAATAAAAGATAATCATGGGTTGAACAGGTTATTAAATCTTTTACAAAATCTCCTGTTGTTAAATCACTTCCAATTATGCCTCTCCCACCCCTTTTCTGCTCCCTATATGTTTTCAACTCCTGTCTTTTAACATAGCCCCTTTCTGTAATTGAAATCACAACATCTTTTTTCTGAACCAAATCTTTTTCTTCGAATTCCTGTATTCTCTGAAGAATCTGTGTTCTTCTTGTGTCGCCGTATTTTCTCCTTATTTCAAGTAATTCTTTTCTTATTAAATCTAAAATATTTTTCTCACTCGATAAAATCTTTTCCAATTCTTGTATAACTGCTTTTAATTCGGTTTCTTCTTTTTTAAGTTTCTCTTGTTCTAATCTTGTTAATGAAGAAAGTTTAATATCAAGAATAGCTTCTGCTTGTTTTATTGAAAGAGAGTAATCTTTTATAAGTTTTTCTTTTGCTTCTGTTACATTGCCTGCTTTTTTTATAAGCTCTATTATTTTGTCTATATTTCTTTGTGCTATAATCAATCCTTTGACTATCTCTAATCTTTCCTGTGCTTTTTTTAGCTCAAACTTTGTTCTTTTTTCTATAACTTCTTTTCTATGTCTTACATACTCAAATATCATTTTTTTCAAATTCAAAACCTGAGGTTTTCCTTTTACTAAACCTATTAAATTAACATCAAATCTGTCTTGAAGTCTTGTATATTTGTATAATCTATTTATTGTAAATTTTGGGTTTGTTCCTCTTTTCAATTCAATAACTATCCTGATTTTGCCTTTTGAGGACTCATCTCTCATATCAAAAATACTTGTTAATTTCTTGTCCTGAACTAATTTTGCTATTTGTGTTACCAAGTCTGCTTTATTAACTTGATATGGTATCTCTGTGATTACAATTTGTTGCCTAGATTTTTTTTCTTCAATTAATGTTTTTCCTCTTATAACAACTCTTCCTTTTCCTGTCTTATAGATTTCCTCCATATTTCCATTAGCACTTCCTCCTGTTGGAAAATCCGGCCCAGGAATAATTCTTATAAGTTTGTCTATTGTTATCTCAGGATTTTCTATGTATTTGATTATTCCATCACAAACCTCAGTCAGATTATGTGGAGGAATATTTGTTGCCATTCCTACTGCAATTCCACTTGCACCATTAATCAATAGATTTGGAAGTTTTCCTGGAAGAATTTCAGGCTCTTTTAAACTATTGTCAAAATTAGGAAGAAATTTTACAGTTTCTTTATCAATATCTTCGAGAAGCTCCATAGCCATTGGCATTAATTTTGCCTCTGTATATCTGCTTGCAGCAGGAGGGTCATTGTCAATACTGCCAAAATTACCCTGTCCAAACACAAGAGGATATCTTAAGCTGAAATCCTGAGCCATTCTCACCAAAGCATCATAAATAGCCATATCACCATGCGGGTGAAACTTACCCATTGTGTCCCCTATAATTCTTGCTGATTTTTTAGTCTGAGAGTTTGGTTTTAATCCTAACCCTATCATTGAGTATAATATTCTTCTATGAACTGGCTTCAAACCATCTTCAACACTTGGAAGAGCACGAGCAACAATAACTGACATAGCATAATCAATATAAGATCTTTCCATTTCTTCTGTTATCTCAGCTCCGACTATTCCTTTTTCTAATTCATCTTTTTTTATTTCATTATTTTCCGGAATTATTTTTTCTTCTTCCATTTTAAAAATTTCCTGTTTTTAAAAGACAGAAAACTTTCTGTTTTCTGTATATCAAAAATGTTTTTAATAAGGAAGCTTTTTTATTGGTGGTGGAATACATTTTTGATTTCATTTTTTTAAAAATTTCATGATTTCATTTTAAATATCAACAAAAGCTTCATGAGCTTTTTCAATTATAAATTGTTTTCTTGGTTCAACATTATCTCCCATTAATATTGAAAAAATTCTGTCTGCTTCAACAGCATCATCAATTGTAACTCTCTTTAATATTCTTGTTTTTGGGTTCATAGTAGTCTCCCATAATTGCTGTGCAGACATTTCTCCTAATCCCTTAAATCTTGTTACAATGGGAGAACCTGAAATCTTGCCTAATGCTTTTTTTAATTCTTCATCACTGTATACATAATAATCTTTATTTTTTCTTATTTTATATAAAGGAGAAACTGCAATATAAATATTGCCTGCTTCAATTAAGCTTGAAAAATATCTGTAAAATAATGTAAGCAATAATGTTTTAATGTGCTGCCCATCTACATCTGCATCAGTCATGATTATTACTTTGTTATATCGTAATTTATTAAGATTAAATTCTTCTCCAACTCCAGTCCCTATTGCTGTAATCAGATTAGCTATCTCTTCACTTGAAAATACTTTTGCAGGAGCTGCTTTTTCCACATTTAGGATTTTTCCTTTAAGAGGAAGAATAGCTTGAATTTCTTTATCTCGAGCCATTTTTGCAGAGCCACCAGCACTTTCTCCTTCTACTAAGTATATTTCTGTTTTTTCTTTTTTCTTTGATGAGCAATCTGCGAGCTTTCCAGGCAATCCAGATAAACTAAAAACTGATTTTCTTCTTACAAGCTCTTTTGCTTTTTTAGCTGCTAATCTTGCTCTTGCTGAGTCAGAAGCTTTTAAAGCTATTTTTTTAGCTGTACTTGGATTTTCTTCAAAATATTGGGACAAGGCAGAACTAACAATTGAATCTACATAACCCTTGACTTCACTATTGCCAAGCTTGGTTTTAGTCTGCCCCTCAAACTGGGGTTCTGGGATTTTTATAGAAACAATTGCTGTTAATCCTTCTCTTACATCATCTCCAGTCAAATTGCCTTGTTTTATGATATTTTGTTTTTTTGCATAGTCATTTATAATTCTAGTAAGTGCTGTTTTAAAACCAGAAATATGACTTCCACCTTCAACAGTATTTATAGTATTTACAAAACCAAAAATATTTTCTTGGTATGAATCATTATACTGAATAGAAATCTCAACAGAAGTTGAATCTGTCTGCTTTTTAAAATATATTGGTTTGTGTAAGCTCTCTTTATTTTTATTAAGCCATTTTACAAATTCCACTAAGCCTCCACTATAGAAAAATTCTTCTTGCTTGTTTTTTCTTTCATCTTTTAAAATTATTTTTAATCCCGCATTTAGAAAGGCAAGTTCTCTCATTCTTGTTGAAAGAGTATTAAAATCATATTCTATTACAGAAAAAATTTCAGGGTCTGGCCAGAATGTAATTGTTGTTCCTGTTTCATCTTTATTGTTTTTGCCTATAACATTTAAGTTGCTTTTTGGATGTCCCCCATTTTCATAATTCTGTTCATATATTCTGCCATCCCTCTTTACTTGCACATTAAGTTTTTTTGAAAGAGCATTAACAACACTTATTCCAACTCCATGAAGCCCCCCAGAAATCATATATGCTTTTTTGTCAAATTTTCCTCCTGCATGCAGTTTAGTCATAACTATTTCCAAAGCAGATTTTTTATATTG
>JAHIRT010000052.1 GCA_018818285.1 Nanobdellota archaeon | reverse complement strand
TTTCCATTATAAATATAGAGTGTGTGGATTTTTAAATATTACTATCATTATTCTTTGTATTGTAACAGTGTATAATTACCATTTTAATTCCTTGCTAAATACCAATAGTGTCTTGCACTATCTATTGCTTCTTTTATTGTTTTTGGTAGTGTTATTATTGTCATTTTGTTTTATTTAATTCCTTACTATAATTTAAATCTCTTAAATGCAACCAGAGAATAAATAGTAAAACAGTTAAAGAAAAGCCAAGAAGTGATTATGAATTTGCAGTTGAATTAAAAGCTGATTCAGGAATTATTGGGGGAATGGGAATAACTCATGTAGATAGGGTCAGGGAACAGCAGAATTAGGTTATTGGATTGGGCAGGATTACTGGAGGCAGGGATATGCTTCTGAAGGAGTGAGTAAAATGATAAATTATGCATTTGATAAATTAAAATTAAGAAGATTAATGATTCCTGCTTTTGCAACAAACAAAGGTTCTAATGGATTAGCAAAAAGTTTGGATTTTACATTTGAGGGAATTTTAAGGCAAGCAGTTAAATGCAAGGCTACTGGAAAAATCCATGATGAAAATGTTTGGGGATTGTTAAGAAAAGAGTGGAAAGGGTAATTCTTTAGTTAGGTTTTTATAAGTTAGATTGTTTAGAAAAAGAAAAGAGGGTGAGATGAAAAACACTAAATTCAATAGAAAAGATATTTTAAATAAGATTGAAAAGAAAATAGAAATTTTGAGAAATGAGAAATTATCTAAAAAGAAACAAACAGAGATTTTTATTGAGTTATTTACTTTTGATAAAATTTTGATGAAAATTTCAGATATAAAAAATTTAAAAGAAAAAAGAGATAAACTTCTTAATAAATGGTATGAAATAAAGAAAGAGAGAATAAACAAAAAATTAGGAGTTGTTCAGGGATATAAAATCTGGTCTAAAGAATATGATAAGCTACAAAGTAAAAATCCTATGATTTTAGTTGAAGAACCGATAGTGGAAAAAATTCTTCCAAATTTGGAAGAAAAACAAATCTTGGATGTAGGGTGTGGAACTGGAAGATGGAGTATAAAACTAAAAAGAAAATCTGGAAAAGATTCTGAAATATTTGCAATAGAGCCGAATCAAGCAATGTTAAATGTGGCAAAGAAAAATATAAAAAAGAAAAAGTTAGAGATTAATTTTAAGAAAGCTGGAATTTATAATATTCCTTTCAAGAATGAGAAGTTTGATTTTATAATTTGTGCTTTAGTATTAAGCCATATAAAAAATTTAAACAAAGCAATAAAAGAGATGGCAAGGGTTTTGAAAAATAATGGAATTATAATTATTACGACGAGACATCCTGGAATTGTTGATTTTGGGAAAAGAAGGCATAATAGAGAGGGGGGGGTTCTTCTTGAAAAAGGAATTTATAGATATTTTATTGAAGCTTATCCTCATGAGTTCAGAGAGTTCATTAAAGTTTTCAAGAAAAATAATTTAGAAATTGTTGATTTATTTGAAGAAGTTTCAAGCAAGTCAATCAATAAAAAAAAGGTAAAAAGGGCTTTTAATGATTTTTACGATACTATAAAAGATGAAAAAATATGTCTGATTTTTAAATTAAGAAAGAGGAAGTTAAGATGAAAATAAGAAAAGCAACAATAAAGGACTTGGAGGCAATAGCAAAATTATTCTGTGAATATACAAGATATGAACATAATCTTGATAAAAAAGTAAAGTTAGAAAAATTAGCAAATATTAAAAAAGAAGAAAGGAAACACATCAAAACCGGCACAATTTATTTTGTTGTAGAAAAAGATAAAGAAATTATTGGTTGTTTAAATGCAACAATAGATCGTAGAGGAAAAAGCAATATTGGAGTAATTCATAATTTAGTTATTACAAAAAAATTTCGAGGAAAGGGTTATGGCGATGCACTTGTTAAATATGTTAAGAACTATCTAAAAAAACAAGGATGTGAAAGAGCAAGAACTTTTGTTTTTCTTAATAATAAAAAAGCTAAGAAATTTTGGACAAAAAGGGGATTTAATCTTGATTTAGGTTATAGTGGGAGTTGTAAATTGTCTTAAATCAGAAAACTTTAAAAAAGGAGGTTGATTAAATATAATATTATTGACTATTCAGCTGAGTCTGGCTCTTGAATAGGATAGTCTTCATCATCTAGACTGAGTTCTAATAATTTTTCATGTTGACTTGAATTTTTCATTGGAACACGTTCTTGCATGATATTTTAAGGGTTGTTTGATATTTAAAGCTTTCAGATAGCAGAATTAACAAAATGGCAAAAAACAAGAAGAAAAATTCAGAGAAAATAGACTATAAGTATAATCTTAGTGAATACTGGAGTTTTTTGAAAAAATATAAGTTGCTTTTTGGAACTATTTTAATTATTAGTTTTTTATCTGAAGCAGGTGGAGTAGTTGATAAATTTTTGTTTAAAATAATTATTGATAAAGGAAATGAGTTTCTTGCAGGAACTTTGCTTAGAAATCTTTTTGTTGAGATATTGATTTATATTGCAGTTGCCTTCTTAGTAATAAAATTAGCAAAGAATATTTTTGATTGGTTGTATATTCATTTTGTTAATAGATTAAGTGTAAACTTGATGACTGATTTAAAGAGAAAATATTTTAATCATATTGTTTCGCTGTCTCATAGTTTTCACACCACTCATAAAACAGGCAGCTTAATTTCTAAATTAACTCGAAGTGGGGGGGCAATTGAAAGAATGACTGATGTGTTGGTATTTAATGTTGCTCCGTTGGTGTTTAATTTAATAATTGTTTTAGGTTCATTAATTTATTTTAGTGTGAAGCCTGCTATGGTGGTTGTTGTAATTTGTATGGTTTTTATTTTATACAGTGTATTTATTCAAAAAATACAAAAGAAATATAGTGTATTAGCAAATGAAGCAGAAGATAAAGAAAAAGCAGGGATTTCTGATGTTTTTACTAATATTGATTCTGTGAAATATTTTGGCAAGGACTCTTTAATTAAAAGAAATTTTAGAAGAGTTACAGAATTTACAAAAAATGCGATAATTAAAGATTATGACTTTTTTAGATGGCAAGATGCAGGGCAAACATTAATTCTTGCAATTGGTGCTTTCTTTTTAGTTTATTTTCCTTTAATGGACTTTTTAGATAGCAAAATAACAATTGGAACACTTGTATTTATTTATACAATTTATGGAAATATTTTCTGGCCTTTATTTAGCTTTGTCCATGGAATTAAAAACTATTATCGGGCAATGGCTGATTTCAATGGTTTATTTGAATATGGAAAAATAGATAATGAAATTAAGGATTCTTCTGAAGCAAAAGATTTGAAAATTAATGAAGGAACTGTAGAGTTTGATTCTGTTGATTTTGGTTATCATAAAAGAAAAATAATTAAGAATTTTAATTTAAAGATTCCAATGAATAAGAAAATTGCTTTAGTTGGGCATTCTGGTTGTGGTAAGACAACTTTGATTAAACTTCTTTACAGATTTTATGATGTTAATTCAGGAGGAATTAAAATAGATGGAAAAGATATTCGAAATGTTAAGAAAGAATCTTTAAGAGGAGAGATGTCAATTGTTCCTCAAGAGTGCATTTTATTTGATGATACGATTTATAGGAATGTTTCATTTTCAAATCCTTCGGCTACAAGAAAGGAAGTAATTCAAGCAATGAAGTTTGCTCAGTTAGACAAAATTGTTAAGAGTTTTCCTGATGGGTTGAATACAATTGTTGGGGAAAGAGGAGTTAAATTATCTGGAGGAGAGAAGCAAAGAGTTTCAATAGCAAGGGCTATTTTAGCAAATAAGAAAGTTTTGGTTTTGGATGAGGCTACTTCGTCTCTTGATTCTCAAACAGAATATGAAATTCAAAAAGACTTGGAAAAACTTATGCAGGGAAGGACTTCAATTATAATTGCTCATAGATTATCTACAATTATGAAGGCAGATAAGATTATTGTAATGGATAATGGAAAGATTGTTCAGCAAGGAACTCACAAGCAATTAATAAGCAGGCCTGGGCAGTATAGGAAATTATGGGACTTGCAGAAGGGAGGGTATAT
>JAHIRT010000007.1 GCA_018818285.1 Nanobdellota archaeon | reverse complement strand
AATTATTTTTTCTTGTTTTTTTCTTCTACTTCTTTTATTTTTAATTTTTCTTCAATTCCAAGTCTTTCTATTAGTTCTTTATATCTGTTTCTTATTGTGACTTCTGTTATTCCTGCGACATCTGCAACTTCTCTTTGTGTTTTTTTCTCATCATTTAAAAGAGCAGAAACATATAATGCTGCTGCTGCAATTCCTGCAGGTCCTCTTCCTGATGTTAATTCTGAAATATCTGCTTTTTTTAGTATTTTTATTGCCAGGGTTTGTGTTTTTGGAGACAAATGAAGTATTGAAGCAAATCTTGAGATGTAATCTTTTGGCGAGGAAGGCTTGACTTTTATTCCCATTTTTCTCATAATAAATCTGTAAGTTCTTCCTATTTCTTTTCTTTCTACATCAGAAGCATTTGCTATTTCATCAAGTGTTCTTGGTATGCTGTAAGATCTGCAAGCAGCATAAATACATGCAGCAATAACTGATTCCATTGATCTTCCACGAACAAGTCCTCTTTGCAAAACAAAATTATATATTCTTGAAGCTTCGTCTTTTACTACATTTGGAAGATTAAGAAATGAAGCAACTCTTCTTAATTCTGCCATTGCTAATCTTAAATTTCTTTCTAATGATGTTGAAACTCTCTCCTGCCATGTTTTTAATCTTAAGAATTTTTTTGTCTGCCCACTTTCTAATCTGTATATGTCAGAAATCTCTCCAATGTTTGTTGTGAGTCCTTTATCAAACTTTTGTATGCTTAATGGTGCTCCTCCTCTTCCTTTTTTATCTGATTTATCAAATTGTCCGTGAAGCTCCTGTCCTGTATCAACCATTTTTTCTTCTACAACTAATCCACAGTCATTACATACAATCTCGCCTTTTTGCTCATCATAAACAAGATTTATACTTTCACATTCAGGACATTTTTTTACATAAGTCATTTTGATTTAATGATTTTAAGAGGCAAATTACAAACCTTTTTAATACTAATTGTGGTTTATTTATAAACCTTTTGTTATCCCTGTTCTTCAATTAAAATTCCTTGAACAGAACCTTCTTGTCCTGGCCTGTTTGTTATTTTTGCTTTTCCTAATTCTGTTTCAATAATTGCTCCTTTCATAAGGATATTCTGCCTTGCAAGAAAACGATTTGACGGAGTTTCTATAACATTTTTTATTTTTGTTTTATGGGCTGTTTTTGTTTTGGAATTAATAATGCTTGCAATATCTGTTGATAAGAGAACTATTTTTTCATTTCCACCCCTTGTTTTTATTTTCTTTCTTTTTTCTTTTCCTAATTTCACAATTCTGGGAATTCTTCCTGATTCATACTTTTTCTTTTTTCTTTGCTTGTGATATTTTCCTCCAGTTGTTTTTATTCCTTTTTTCATGTAAGAACAGGAAAAATTTAGTTTAAATACTTTTTTGTTTTTGTAAGTTTATTAGGAAGATATTATTTCTTGATATCTTCAATAAACCCAGAACCACAAAATTTAAATAGGAAATTGAACCCTAAATTTTATGGTTAATGGAATTGAAAGACCACTTGACTTACTTAATAACAGTAAGGGAAAAGAGATTTTGGTGCATTTGAAAAATGACAAGCAACTTTCAGGAACTTTGTTGGCATTTGATATACATGTCAATATTGTTTTGGATAATGCAAAAGAAATGTCTGATGGAGAAGTTAAGAGAAGTTTAGGGTTGACTTTTTTGAGGGGAGATACAATAATCTTTATATCTCCTTCAAGTGCTGATAAAAAGGAATAAGCGTTTTTGCCTGCTTGGTTTCGCAGCGGCGTAATTCTGCTGATTTATTTTTAGTGGTAACTATTTAGATAAAATAATTTTTTATCACTTATTTTAAAAATTTATGAATCTTGTAATAAGAGATTATTGTATTTGATTAATAGATGCAAATCTTAAATCTCAAGTTTTTCCAAGTCATTAACTATTTTTGTATTTTTAAAAACTTTTTTTGCTTCTTGCAGAATTGGTTTTTCATTTGCTTGATATCTTTGACTTATATGTGTTAGGATTAATTTTTTTGAATTTGAAATTTTTGCTATTTGTGCTGCTTGTTTTGCTGTAAGGTGAAAATATTCTTTTGCGAGTTTTTCCCCATTTTCTGAATTTCCAAGAAATGTTGATTCACATATTAATAAATCAGAATCTTTTGAAATTTT
>JAHIRT010000051.1 GCA_018818285.1 Nanobdellota archaeon | reverse complement strand
TTTCTTTATGTTTCTTAGTTTCTATTTTTTCTTAGCATCATGGAAATCAGAAAAATTAAAAAATGGAGTAATTTTTGCTTTTTTAGCAGGACTCTCAACAGCTTTAATGGGACTTGTGTGGGGTGCCTGGATTTATGTTTTTGTGGTCATAGCAATATTTGTTTTCTTTAATTTTATTTTTAATAATATCACTAAAAATAATTTCTTTGTCTATTCAATATGGTTTTTTACATCCATGATAATTGTTTATTTATTTACTCAAAGGTACACTTTAAATAAACTTGCAACATCTCATTCATCAATAATTAGCCTTAGTGTCCTTTTGCTAATTTCTGCAAACTATTTAATTTTCAGCACAAAAATAAAAAATACTAAATTCATAGAAAAATTAAGAAAAAAAATTCCTGATAAGTTTATTTCAATATTTTTAACAGTTATTTTAGGAGTAATATTTTCATCTATGATTTTTGGGATTTCTTTTGTTCCTGAATTTATAAAAGAAACAATAGAACAATTAACTATCCCTTACACAGACAGACTATCTTTTACAATATTTGAAAACAGGCAGCCATATTTCGAAGAATGGACAAATAGTTTTGGACCAATAATTAAGGGCATTCCATTATTTTTTGGGTTGTTTTTTATTGGTTCAATATTTTTATTTTATGGTATTATTAAAAAGCTAAATAAAAAAGCTAAATTGCTTTTAACTGGTTCATATATTTTATTTTTATTTGGTTTAATATTCAGCAGATATTCTCAAAATAGCATTATGAGTGGAGATAATTTTTTATGTAAATTAGTTTATTTTGGAAGTTTTTTTATTATGTTTTTAAGCTGGAGCTATGTTTATTATTGGCATTATAAAGAAATCAAACTTAATGAACTTAAAAAAATAAATTTTTCCTATCTTTTTTTGCTTATATTTTTTCTTATTAGTTTAATTGGAGCAAGGAGTGCTATTAGATTGATTATGGTTTTAGCACCTTCAACTGCTGGAATTGTTAGTTATTTTCTCATTTCTATTGTGGAAAAAGCAAGAATTAAAAAACAAGATGAAACTTTGAGATTATTTTTAATGATTTTTGCTATAATTTTATTAATAGCTTTTTTATATAGCTTTTATTTTAATTTTCAAGCAAGTTTAGAAAATGCAAAAAACATGGCTCCTTCCATATATAATTATCAATGGCAAAAAGCAATGTTGTGGGTTAGAGAAAACACTCCTGAAAATGCTGTGTTTAGTCATTGGTGGGATTATGGATACTGGATTCAAACGATTGGTAACAGAGCAACTATCTTAGATGGCGGGAATGTAATAGGCTATTGGAATCATTTATTTGGAAGGCATGTTTTAACAGGAGAAACAAAACAAGAAGCATTGGAATTTCTTTATACTCATAATGCATCTCATCTTTTAATAGATTCGACAGAAATAAAAAAATATGGAGCATACTCAAGAATAGGAAGTGATGAAAATTATGACAGATATTCTTGGTTAGGAACTTTTATACTTGATGAAGAAAAAGTTGATGAAGAAAAAAATGAAATGATTTATATTGGAGATTTTACTTTAGATGAAGATTATATTTTTGAAAGTGAAAATAAAAAAATATTTTTAGCGAGTGAAAAATCTGTGATAAGAGCATTTTTTTTGAGAATAAATAATGAAAAAGAACTTGAACAACCAACTGCAGGATTTGTTTATCAAGAAAAACAAATTGAAGTAAAAATAAGATATATTTATTATCAAGAGAAGTTATATGATTTTAAAGAAGGTTACAAGGGGTGTTTGTATATCCTGCCTAAACTAATCAAAGAAAATGGAGAATTTAAATTAAATGAAGAAGGAGCAGCTTTATTTTTAAGTGAAAAAACCATAAACTCATTATTTGTAAAATTATATTTGTTTGATGAAAATATGGAGAATTTTAAACTAGTCCATAAAGAAGATAACTTAGCTATAGGAGATTTAAGAACTCAGGGATTTTCTGGAGGAGATTTTGTTTTTTATAACGGGATATTAGGGCCAATTAAAATTTGGGAAATTAATTATCCTGAGAATATTGAGTTTAAAAAAGAATATCTTAATACCGAATACCCTGAATCATTACAGATAGCTTAAAAAAGGGAAAAATAATAATATAATTATTAATCTTTAAAAAATGGAAAAACAAACTGAATACTCCTTGGAAGAAAAACAAGCTGAAAAATTTATTTTGAAAAATAAAACATTTTTAATGGTTTTAAGTTTGTTGATTCTTCTTTTTGTTGCTTGGAATATAAGAACAGTAAATTTAGATAATTTAAAAGACATAACAACAGGAGACTATACACTTGGTCCTGACTT
>JAHIRT010000050.1 GCA_018818285.1 Nanobdellota archaeon | reverse complement strand
CTGCAAAGTTTAGAGATGCTTATACATCATAATGGCAACTTATATAATAAAAGTAAAAAATACAAGTGGCGCAGAAGGCACAGTAATAGCAAATGCAGGATTTTCTTATACTGATAAATTAAATGAAATGAATGAAGGCCAGTTAAAAATATCTGGAACAGGGGAAGTAAAAAGAAGTCTTTTTGAAATAGGGTCAGAAGTTTATATTTATAGAAATGGAACCTTAGAATTTCATGGATTAATTAATTCTTTAAGTTATTTGGATGCAGGAGGGATTGCTGCAGATTTAGCAGGATATGAAGTATGGCTTGGAAAAGAAAATGGAGATTATCCTAATTCTCCTTACTCTAATACCGCAAGTGCAACAATCGCAGGCCATATCATTGGAGAGAGTTCAAAATTCAGTTCAGGAACAATAGAAACCGGCGAAAATTTAGATTTTAGAGTAGAAGCAACTTCAAGTTTATGGAATGCATTATCAAGTTTAATTAAAAGAACAGCTCAAGACATGGGAATTAATTATGCAAGTACAGAAGTAGATATTTTAGATCACAAGGGGAATTCAACAAGTGTTATGACTTTTAATGATGGTATACAAATTCAAGATCTTACAGTTAGGCAAAGTTATCCTGTTGCGAATGATGTAAGAGTATATGGACAAGGAGAGGGGGAAACGAGAATTAAAAGCAATACAAGTTATGGCCAGGATGCAACAAGTAAATCAACTTATGGAACAATAAGAAAAATCTATGATGATCCTTCTGTCACAACAGAAAATGAAGCAAATACTTTGGCTGATAAATTGGTTGCCAAATGGAAAGATCTTGTGAAAGTCTATGAGTTTGATGTTATTAATCCAAATAGAGATTTAGAATCTGGAGATGTCATTACTTTAAATTCTTCAACAAAAGGCCTAAGTAATGAAGAAGTTAGAATTGTAGCAATTGACAGGGGGATAAGAAATAGTCAAGAATTTTTAACTTTGCAAGTTACAAACAAAGAATACAGTACAGTTGAAAGAGGAGTAAACAAATTAATAGCAGAATTAGAAAAAAGAGCAAATGATTTGCAGACTTATGATCAATATCAAGATGAATATACAAATGCAAATTGCGCAACCTGCATAGCAGGAAATTCTTATATTTGCGACAGTGCTTGGAATATAGGGGGAAAGTTATATTATGATGGAGTCGTAACCTGCCTTTGTGATATATTTGTAGTTTGTTATGGGAACCAATATCTAAATTTTGATCCTGGAATGATTGTATGCGCCCCGGCATTTCAAGCAGGTTCACACGCTGGCGTGAGTTCTACCTGGTCTATTTTTAGCGCGGGGATAAATATGTGTGGTGCAAACATAATTAATGTTGGAACTATTTGCGCAAATTGTTTTTGCGGGCCAGGAGCAGGAGGATCAACTATGTGGGCAGATGGAACAGATCCTTATATTGTGCCTTGTAATTCTTGCGGAATTTATGTGCCTGGAATATATGTAACAGGAAATATTTGTGGAGTTGATTCTGCTGGGACAGGATGTTTAGGAATTCCTTTCAGTCCAGGAGCATTTAAAGAAGTTCATGCAGCTTGCGGATTATTTACAACTTGTATATGTGGACCATTAGTTCAGGGAACAAATATTTGCGGAACAACATCTGTAATAGGAGGAGATGTTTGTGCAATAGATGATGTAATAGCAGGAGATGATATCTGTGCGGGGGGATTGATGCAGGCATCACAATTAAACATCAATGCAAGTTCAGCATGCACATTCTATGTCTCAGGAAATGGCGTATATAACGGAACACTCCAAATTACTTATGCAAACACAACCTGCACAACAGCTTCATTACTTTGTGGGTCTTGCACTTATGCTTGCAGAAGATTAAAAATTCCAGTTGGAACAAACTGCTATTAAAATGGGAATATACAAAGGACAAACACCACACATTGTAGAAGGACTATATATGTGCAATGGAAAGTACCACAAAGTCTGGAAAACAAACTTCAATATGCCTGTTTCTTACTTATGGTGTGGAAATTACACTATGTGTCATGGATGGGTAAGCAGTTATGATGGAATAATGGAGAGCACATCAAGAGCTCTTGCAGCAAACGGAATATGTCCTGGATTTGAAGTTGCAGAAAGCATTGTTACATATTGGTGGTGTGTTACAGATGGAAGTTCTTTAGTTGGAAATGGATGTTTAAGGCAATGCTGGACAAGAGGATCAACAGTATTCGTGAGCGCAGCAACACCCGCTTACATAAATATTTCAACACCCGGGCCAGGATATTGGCAATGGCAATTCTGGCAGATGGCTTATATGACTGGATTAGATTCAGATGAAGTTTGTATTGATAGTTATTATTGCGCAGATACAAGAGTTCAACAAGTAAGCGGAAATGATGTAAGCATTCCAAATTGCAACTTAAATCTTTACTGGGGGGATGTACCATCAACAGCTAGATGCAGTTCAACATACATGGGAACAATTTGGGTTGATGGAAGTGATTTGCATTTTATCAATAGAAACTGTTGGGAGCATAAAATGATTGGAAACTACATTGGAAGTGGAGGAACACCTGGTGCGATTTACATAGATACAAATCATTATATTAATTGGGTCGGATGCACAGGAAATATTTATAGAGCTTGCTGGAGATTATGTCAATTTTGTTCAACATTTTCAAATAGTTCAGGACCAAATCCAAATCCAGGAGCAGGATATGCAGGAGCTCTCTGGATGGATGGAGAATTCGGATGGACTCATCTTGCATACATAGGATGTGACGGAGCTAAATATATAACCGGAGCAGGGAGGGATCCAATAGAATGATTCCAGTAAAAATTTTAACATCTGAAGAAGCTGAAAGACTAGGACTGAAAAAACCAACAAAAAAATCAGGGTTTGGAATAAAAGGAGTTGGATGTGTAGTTCAAGGCAAACATGGAGGAGAAGGGAAACTCATGGAAGAGATAATTCTTAGAGAAAATGGAGATTTGGAATTGGTTTTTATGGATCCAGAAAGAGAAAAAGAACTAAAGAGCAGGCGACAGTTTACAGGCTACTTGAAACAATTTACTAAAATTCCAGAGGGCCTAAAATGAATTACATAATTGAAATATCTGGTGGAATTGGAAAGCATGTTATGGCAACAGCTTTTATCAGATGGCTTAATGAAAAACAGCCTAAGAAAAAAATAATAGTGGTTTCAGCTTATCCAGATATTTTTGAATACAATCCAAGGATACATAGAAATTTAAGATTAGATCAACCTTATTTATTTGAAGATTACATCAAAGGTAATGATTATAGAAAAGGGAATCCATATGAACTTGAAGAATTCTATAGAGAAAAAGACAAAAAACATTTAATGCAGTTGTTTCCAAAAGCTTACAGATTTAATCAGATCTGCGAGAATCCAGAATCAGAAATTTATTTGACAAGAGGAGAAGAGATGGATGGAAGAGTTTATTGTGAACAGTATAAACCTTTAATAACTTTCCAAGCAGTTGGGGGGTTACCTCCTGGAATGATGCCTGGAAGAAATAAAGTAGATTCAAGTCAGAGAGATATTCCTCCACAAATAGCCAATTATATCGTGCAATTGTTAAGACAAAAAGGATTTAATGTTTTACAGTTAAGGAACAAAGTAGAACCACAAATTCCTGGAACATTACAAATTGATATACCTTTTAGAAATATTATGCCAATTGTTAAACATGCAGTTGCTCATATAGGTATTGATAGTTCTTGGATGCATGTTGCAGGATGTTTCAAAAAATCAATGCTGACTTTTTGGGGAGGAACACATAAAGACAATTTTGGATATAATTACAATGGATCTTTTCATGCATTTACAAAGAATGCAATGCACGGACGTCCTTATTTTGCAGTTCATGATAGATGCGCACTCTACCCTTATAAAGATAAAAGAGAAGGTTTTGAGTTTGATTTTTCTATGAGAGATGTTGAAAAACATATTAACAAATTTGCAGATTTCATTCAAAACAAAGAAGGAGGTAAAAATGTGGAAAACAATAAAGGAAATCCTAAGAAAGATATTCTGTAAAGAACTTCCCTTATGGACTTATGGATTAGAATGTCAAATATGTCAGATGACTTTGATCAGTCCAGAAGCACATTATAAAGAAGTTATGCAGAATGGAACTCTAAAAAAACATCAAGGAAAAATTCCAATATTAAAAAAATAATAAGGAGGTGAAAAAATGAATGAAAAACCATGGTATAAATCAAAGACAAAGATAGGTGCAGCTTTAGTTGGACTTTCTGCAGTTATTGGAACTATTGGTGGATGGCTTCAAGGATCAATAGATCCTGGAACAGCAATCACAGCACTAATAGCTGAGATAGGAGTTGTCCTAGCTGTTTTTGGTGTACGTGATCTACCAGTTGTAAATAAGGAATAGATCTTAATTTTTTAAAAATGAAGAAATGTCCAAAATGCAATAGCTCGAGATATAAGGAAGGGCCATTAGGAAAAGTGTGTAAGAATTGCGGATTTAGAAATGATCCTAATTATCTTAAAAAGAAAAATGATAAAAATAATAATAGATAAAAAAACACCCTCTATAAATCATCTTTACGGCCATAATAGGCTTG
>JAHIRT010000049.1 GCA_018818285.1 Nanobdellota archaeon | reverse complement strand
TATTAAAGCAATACAAAATCTTAAAAGATTTTATTCATGGAGGAATAGATTTTGACCCTTCAAAAGGTGTTGGAGAGATGTCACAAAAACAACTTCAAAAATTAGCTAAGAAATTTGGGAAGAAGATAAGGTTATAAAATGTCTTCAACAAAACAACAAATAATTGCAACAGGAGCAGAAGCTATTTTGATTAAGCAAAACAATAATTTAATTAAAAAAAGGATTTCTAAAGGTTATAGAATTCCTGAACTTGATGAAAAACTCAGAAAATTAAGAACAAGAAAAGAAGCAAAGCTTCTTGAAAAATTATTCTGCATAATTCCTGTTCCTAAAATTAAAAGTGTTAATGAAAAAAATAAAGAAATTGTAATGGAATTTATAGAAGGAAAAAAACTTTCAGAAAACCTTGATTTCTTTGATTTGGAAAAACAAAAAGAGATATGCAAAAAAATTGGAAAACAAGTTTCAGAAATTCATAATCAAGACATAATCCACGGAGATTTAACAACCTCGAACATGATTTTAGTTGAGAGTAATAATGATAACATTTATGCCAAAGGGAAGATTGAAGGGAACAATCTTAGGTTACAAAAAATCTATTTTATAGATTTTGGACTTAGCTCTCACTCAAAAAAAATAGAAGACAAAGCAGTAGACCTTCATTTATTAAGACAAGCATTAGAATCAAAACATTTCAAACATTGGAAAGAATTATTTAATTCTGTTTTATCTGGATATATGTCTCGAGAAAAAGAAAAAATATTAAAACAACTTGAAAAAGTTGAATCAAGAGGAAGATACAAACACTAACCAAAAAACATGGCTATTTTTTCTAATAACTTCAGCAACAAAAACCATGTTATAAATCATAGAATAAAGATTCTATTCATTATTATGATTAATTTAAGGCAGTTTGCCTTTTCATATTATTCTCAAAACAAATATCTTTATAAATCATTTGAATTTATTAAGATTATCACTCTTGAAACAATATCAAAGGAGATTCAAAAAAACCTGAATAAAAGGAGATTCCAAAAGAACCTTGGTTCTTTTGATTTTTAGCCCCATAGTCTAGTGGTCAAGGATGCAAGCCTTTGGAGCTTGAGACCCAGGTTCGAATCCTGGTGGGGCTATTTGCTGTTAAACAAAGTGAAACAGCATATACTCAAGATGAGAACCTGAAGGTTCGACGAACATTTGCACTTTAACAATTTTAAATAATAACAAAGTGCAAGTGTGAGAACTGGTGGGGCTATTTGCTGTTAAAAAAAGCAAGATAATATTTGCCTCTTACAAGGTTATACAAATATTTAAAAACACTAAACAAGAAAATCAAATATGGTAGAAAAGAAAAACAAAGAAATAAAGAAAAAACTCACAGAAAAAGAAATAGAAAAAATTGTCTTGGACATGGCAAAAAAAGGGATGACAAGTGAAAAAATAGGCTTAGAACTAAAAAGCAAGCATAACACAAACACAAAAATAGGAAAAATCCTGAAAAAAAACAAGGTTTTCTTAGACCCGGACATAAACAATCTTGAAAAAAAAGTTGAAAAATTGAAAAAACACATTGAAAAAAACAAGCATGATTACAGAACAAAAAGAGCATTTTCAATAAAAAATGCAAAATTGAAAAAACTAAAGGAAAAATAAAAATCCAACAAAAGAGGAAATATGAAAAAAGAAATAGTCTATGCTTCAAAATTATTTTTAGAAAAAACAAAAAGTAAACAAATAAAAATAATAAGTCATTTTGATACAGATGGGATAACCTCTGCAGCAATTATTGCAAGAACTTTAAAGAAATTAGACAAAAGATTTTCTGTAAAGATTGTAAAAAATCTTGAAAATGAATTCATAAAAAAATTAAATACAAAAGAGGTTCTTCTATTTCTCGATTTAGGAAGCGGTTCATTAGAAGAATTAGAAAAATTAGAAAATTCTGTTTTTATAATAGACCATCATGAAATAACTGGAAATGCAGGGGAAAACACAACAATAATCAACCCCCATCTTTTTGATGAAGAAGAAATTTCAGCTTCAGGGTTATCCTATCTATTCTCAAAAGCTCTTGATTCAAAAAATAAGGAGCTTGCAAATCTTGCTGTAGTTGGAATGGTGGGAGATATGTTGGGAAAAGAAATAAGCAAATTAAATAATGAAATAATAGAAGATGCAAAAATAATAATTAAAAAAGGACTTCTCATTTATCCAGCAACAAGGCCCATACACAAAGCACTTGAATACTCTTCTTCAATATTCATACCAGGTGTTACAGGAAATTTTAAAGGGGTTTTTAATTTATTAAAAGAATCAGGAATAGAAAAAGAAAATGGAAAATACAAAAGTTTAATAGAATTAGAAGAAACAGAACTATCAAAATTAATAACTTCTATACTAATGAGAACAAAACAAAAAACAGAGGATGTAATTGGAAATATATATCTTATTAAACTATCTAATAGAATTGAAGATGCAAGAGAGCTTTCTGCAATGATAAATGCCTGCTCAAGACTGAATAAAAGCGAGATATCATTATCCTTATGCCTTGAAAATAAAAATGCAAGAAAAAAAGCTGAGAGCATCTATGTAAAATACAAACAACATTTGATTTCTGCACTTAATTATGCTGAACAAAACAAAATAGAAGGAAAAGGTTATGTAATAATAAATGCAAAAAATCAGATTAAAGACACAATGATAGGAACAGTAGCAAGCATATTGTCAATGTCAAGAGAATATAAAGAAGGAACAGTAATTATCGGAACATCATATGACCATGAAAAAATAAAAGTTTCTGCAAGAATTTCCGGAAGAAATGGAAGAAATGTAAGAGAACTTCTTAGTGAATCTATGAAAACAATTCACGGCGAATGCGGAGGGCATCAAAAAGCAGCAGGATGTCTTGTCCCAAAATCACAGGAAAACCAATTTATGGAAATCCTCAAAAAACAACTTGAAGTTGAAGTTGTAAAGATTTAATCACTTAGAAAGAGTAACTAAACGAAAGGTTTATAAAGAGGGAATTCTTAAAATAATTATGAAAAAAACTTTGAGGAATAAAGAAGAGAAAATTTTATCTCATGGAATGGAAAAAAATATTGAAAGATATAAAGCAACTGATCATGTTATGGGGATGCTAAATAAAAAACTCATTCCTAAAGATAGTGTGAAAAAAGGCCTCCTAGAGTTTCTTACTGCAGATGAAACCTGTGTAGTGATAACTCCTCTTTCATTAACGAGTGAAAAAGCACTACACTATGCATGGTTATTTCCTGAGAAAAAGGAGCAGCAAACAAGACATGTTGGAAGGTATTTAAAAAGACTATTAAGAAATTACCGCAGATGTGATGAGTATGCTGAAAGAATAGGAATGGATAAGAGAAACTTTTCAGATTTCCTGGCGGGTATAGGGGAAGTGATATGCGTTGCAGAGGTTAAAGGAGCAATAAATATCAGGTATACGCCTAGCACTCAAAATTAATTTTTACAGATATTTGAATTCTAATTTTATTTAAAAAACAAATCCTCACACTTTAACAGAACTCATGTCCCAAATCTTTATATAATCTCAATTTCTCAAAAATAAATGGAAG
>JAHIRT010000048.1 GCA_018818285.1 Nanobdellota archaeon | reverse complement strand
GTTTAAAGGTTTGTTTGGAAAAGATGTTTTAATGAATCCGCCTGAAGGACAGATAGATGATAGAGCAAATTTTCCTGGAGTAGATTGGGAACCTGAAAGAGTTAATGATTTTGTAGAAACTATTCCTGATGTTCCTGAAGAATTTGATAATGGAGAAAGTGGGATGCCTCCTCCTGAGATAACTTCTCCTCAAGAACCTGAAATCCAAAAACCAGAAATGCCTCCTGCAGATGTTGTTCATATAGAAGAACCCGAAGAAAAAGAATCTTTTGTTGGGGGTTTGGTGGATGGTATAATTTATGTAATTGATGCAACAGTAGATTTTTTTACACCTCCAGAAACACTTAGAGAACCATCTGAAGGAGAGACTCCTGAAGAAGGAATGTTGCTAGAAGGACAACCTGCTGTAGACATGTCTTGTAAATCTGCTGAGGAATGTTATGAGAAACTTGGACCTCTTGATGAAAGTTTAGGTGCTTCTGAATGGAAGTGTGATGATGGGAAATGCAGAGTTCATATGAGTTTTGTTATAGACACTACAAAATGTAAAAGTGATATTAAAGTTGTTATAGAAAGTGAAGGGGAATTTTGTAAAAAAGTTAGTGGAACAGTCCTAAATTGCGGTGGCAAAATTATAGATATTTGTGGTGATGTTGGAGTATGGATATTAAAAGATACTCCTGTAGATCCTGGAAAAGAAAAAAGGAAAAAATTAATTTCTGATTTTAAAGAAGAATGTCAAAAATCAAATGGAAAACTTCAAGCTACTTTGGAATGTGGTGAGTTTGCATGTGAATATACTTGGGCATGTATTTATGTGACTTCTGGTACTGAAAAGATTGTTAAATTATATGGTGATTCAAAAAAATTAGTTAATATAATCAAAGAAAAAGACTCCAAAGAACTTAAGATAATGATTGGAGATGCTTATAAGACTAGTAGCCTTATAGGTATAGTAATTTCATATGTTGTGCCTGTGCCAGGTGCTGGACGCAAAGCAGAGAGTGTTGCTGATGATGTTGGTAAAATAAGTGGAGATATACTTAAGGAGGTAATAGATTATCTTGATAAAGATTCTTGTTCTAAACATAGTGGAATTTGTCAAGTAGATATTTATCCACTTACTTGTGATGATATTGGGACTGGTGGGTGGAAATGTGCGGATTATTTAAATTGTCCAGAAAAAGATGGAATTAGTTGTTCTTGTTGTATCATTCCAGAAAGAGAATAAATTTATTTGATTTTTTTAATAATGTTAGTCTACTTTTAACCAATTTTTATTAGGCTTTTTTTTAAATTCTCTTTCTAGTAAACCTTTTTCAATGCCACTCCCATGTGCAGCACCCCAAATAATAGCAATATCAAGTTCTTTATCCCCCCTATATTTTTTTAATGTTTTATCTAATGTTTTTAAAAGCCCATTATTTCTATAATCTACCATCATTTCATATTCAAAATCTTTATTTGCTTTTTTTGAATCTTCATTAATGTCTTCTATTAAATCATTCCATAATTTTGTTCTAAATCTTTTTTCATATTCTTTTTTTGATAAAATAAGAGATGTTGCTTTTTTATCAACATATTGAAAAGGGGTTGGGAGAGTTAATAGTGTGGAAATAATAAGTTCGCGCGGTAAGGTAAGTAAATTATATAAAAAAACAACAGGAAGATTATTTCTTTTGTCAACTATTTTTTGCATTTCTGCACAAGTTGAATCTGAATTAATCCATTTATTTTTGTGTTTTTGTTCTGAATTTAAACCTTCATTCTGATGTTTTAATGAGCCAAATTTTCTTGTAGAATAATTAACCATCCATATTCCAATACCCATAGGATATTTAAATGGTTCAATTAAAATTTTATTTGCAAGAGTATGTTCTCCTTCAGTAATGCCTTCATATAAAACAATATCATAATTTTTAAGTCTTTTTTTTATTTGCTCATAATAATCTGATTCTTTTGGACTAATATGAATCATGTTAAATAAAGTTATTTTTGCATTTTCTTTTTCAAATTCTATAACAGAGGTTTCAAGAGTTCCTTGTTTTGTTGTTCTTATATAATCATTTCCATTAATTTTTGGTGTTGGTTTAAATAAAGCAGTGCATCCTGAGCTTGCTATTGCTGCTGAAAGTAAAAAAGGAAGATATTTTTTAGGAGAGAGATAGGATTTTATTTGACTGAAAAAGCTTTTAGATTTGGGAGTATAAGATTCATTTTGCTTGCTTGCTTGTGTTGGTTGGTTGTTCATTTTTAATTAATCTTTATTTTTCTCCACTGAAAAAATCTTTATTTGAATCTGCTCCTCCATATAAATGAATTTGAGGTCTTCTGTTTCTTTTTTTTGTTTCTTTTGACTCTGTTGCATATACTAATCTTTGTTTTGTTGATTTTGGAGAATTGCTTCCAAATGTCATGAAAAACCTTCCGTCAGGACTGTTTTCCAGAAAAAAACTATTGTTCCAATAATCAGGAACACTATTAGAACCAAAATAACTTACATTCTCTGGTATTGGCGGGGCATAATCCCATAATGCTTGTTTTGGAGCTGAAAATGAAACTGCTGTTATTTTTTTGTTTAAGTCATTAAGTCTTGAAGCAAAATCTCCACCATAACAACTGCTAAAAACAAGCATCATTTCTTTAGGATAAACTTTTCTTAGCATTTCTTTGATTTCATCTAAGTTGATGCTTGGATTGTAGAGTATTTTGTGAAGTTTTCCAAAACTTTTAAGCTGGATTCTTGGTTTTTTTCCTGTTAATTTTTCTGTTCCAATACCATAATGTCCATGACCTCCGAAATATACAAATAATGTATCATTTCCATCAATTCTTGATTCTAAAGTTTTAAAATGTTTTTCTATCTTTGATTTTGTTGCTGGTTTTGAATTTATGCCATTTACATTTGTTAAGCCATAATCAAAAAAAATCTCAATATTCTTTTTTTTATATCCTTGATTTTCAAGAAATTTTTTTACTAAAAAAGGGCGGTGCCAAAAACTGTGTTGTAAATGAATATCAAAAACAGGGTCTATTAAAGAGTCCCCAACTACTATTACAGCATATTTTTCTTGTTCTGCTTCTGGATAGGTTGTTATGTTTCTTGTTTTGTGATGTACAATGTCTATTCCATATTTTATGTTGGGGTCTTCTTTTGGTTGCATGAATAAAGGATAAGTTGCAACATCAACAACAGCATCTGAAACTGCTTTAGTAAGTCTTATTGCTGAGCAAGAAGGAAGTATCATTGATGTAGAAAGTACTAATGGCATAGCTAATCCTTTTACTATTTTTTCTAAATTTTCTTTTAAATTTTCAATAAACTTCATATGTTATCACTAAGGCATAGTTATTTATAAACCTTTTGTTTTAAGAAACCTTATTTAATTAAGTTTTGAGTTTTTATAAGTTTGTTCCCATCCACCTTGAAATTGAGATTTTTGTTAAACTCAAAAACTTTTTTAACTTATATCCTTCACAAAATAAATATATATAAAGAGAATTGATTTTCTGCTTTGGTTTAAAAAAAGATGGCAAAAATAGATGCTTATTTTAAAATCAGGAAAATTTTAACATTTATTCATTAAAAAACAAAATGAAAAAAACAGGAAATTTTTAAAATCAAAAATGCACCACTCCCTCTCAAGAAGATTACCTTGGTAAGAGCATTTTTGATATACAGAAATTAAAATTTCTGTCTTTTAAATTTTAGGAAAAAATTTAAAATGAACATAAATAAATATTTTAAGGATATTGAAGAAAAGACAAGGCTTCTTTATGAAATTGCTGAAAAAGCAAGAAAAAAAGGACTTGATCCTCTTGATAAAGTTGAGCCTCCTCTTGCTATGACTCTTGCTGAAAAATGCCTTGGTTTAATTTCAACTATTTATCCTCAGCTTAATGACAGGAGAATTATTAATAGGATTTTAGAACTTGAAAAAAAATACGGACAGTTGGATATTGCTGTTAGTTTTAAAATTGCAGAAGAGATTGCAAAACAAAAATTCTGCAAGTTTGAGAATTTGTTAAAAGCAATTGATGCAGGAATAAGGGTTGGATTTGCTTATACTACTCTTGGAGTTGTTTCAAGTCCAATAGAGGGATTTACTGAACTTAAATTAGGAAAAACAAAAAAAGGAAAGGATTATTTTATTGCTAATTTTTCAGGGCCTATACGAAGTGCTGGAACTACGGCATCTTGTGTTGTTTTAATGCTTATTGATTATTTAAGAGAAATGTTTGGGTTTGCAAAATATGACTCAACAGAAGAAGAAGTTAAAAGATATGCAACAGAGAATTATGATTATCATGAGAGGGTAACTAATCTTCAATATCTCCCAACAGAAGAGGAGATTATTTTTTTAGCAAGAAATCTTCCAATACAAATTTCAGGGGAACCAACTGAAAAAAGAGAGGTTTCAAATTACAAGGATTTGGAAAGAGTTGAAACGAATTTTATTCGTGGGGGAATGTGCTTGATTTTTTCAGAAGGACTTGCTCAAAAAGCAAAAAAAGGATTTAGATTACTGAAGGGAGTTAAAGAAAAAGGGTTTATTTCAACTGGATGGGATTTTTTAGAAGATTATATTGAGCTTCATGAAAAAAGAGAGGCTGGAAAAACAGATTCTTCTCCAACTTATATTAAGGATTTAGTTGCTGGAAGGCCTG
>JAHIRT010000047.1 GCA_018818285.1 Nanobdellota archaeon | reverse complement strand
CCGCCAGCTTTTTCTATTTTACTTTTGGCTGTTTTTGAAAATGCTTTTGCTTTTATAATTAATTTTTCTTTTACTTCTCCTCTGCCTAAAACCTTGAATTTTTCTAAATTAATCTCTTTTCCTGTTGGTTTTATATCCCCCACATTAATTACTTTAATTTTTTTAGTTTTTCTTTTCATGCTTTCTTTTCCAAAATAAGAATTTCCATAAAGCTTGATTATTTTTGTTTTTTTCTGGTCAGCTCTTTTTCCACTTCCTGCCATGCCTTTTCCTCCCTGATTTCCACTGCCTTTATGCTTTTTCATTGCATATCCATGATATCTTGTTCCTCTCATTCTACTGAATTTAGTTCGTTTTTTTAGTTTCATTTTTTTAAATTTTTTCCTGAAATTTAAAAGCCAAAAATCTTCTTGATTTTTGGATATCAAAAATGCTCTTACTAAGGTAGCTTATTTGGTGGGATGGTTGCATTTTTGATTTCATCTCATAACATCCTCATAATCAAATCATTTATTTTTTCCTTATTATTTCCTAAAACTCCTTTTGGAAAATGAATCTTTGATTTTATTCCTTTTCGAGGAGGATGAAGCCTGAAAAATGGCTTTAAATTATACTCTGGCCATTTTTTCTCAATTTTTTCATTTTTCATTTCATTTATAATTTTTTCACCATCAATTTTCTTTTCTTTGTTTATCCACTGCCCTCTTTTGTTTATTAATTCTGCAAGTGTTTTGTCGTTTATTTCTCCATAAGCAACAAAATCTCTTACTTTTTTAATCATTCCTTTAATAACATTATTTTCTCTAATAACAACACAAGAATATTTTCTTCTTAATCTTAATCTGCTTAAAGTCTCGACTATTTTTTTATTAATTTTAACCATGCCTTTGATTCTAATTATTGCTATCATTTTAAATTTTTTCCTGAAATTTAAAAGACAGAAATTTTAATTTCTGTATATCAAAAATGCTCTTGCTAAGGTAACATTCTTGGTGTGGTGGTTGCATTTTTGATTTCATTTTAAATTTTTTCCTGTTTTGAAAATCATTTTATTTTTTATTTGTTTTTTCAAGTGCATAAAGACAAGCTTTTGCAAGATTGATTGTTGTTCTTGTTTTTCCAAATGTTTTACTGTAAACATCCTTTATTCCAGCTAATCTTAAAATTTTTTTGCATTCATCACCAATTACCAAGCCTGTTCCTTGAGGAGCTGGTATTAGTGTTACTCTTGAGCTTGCGCATTTTCCTTTAACTTTAAATGGAATTGAGTGGGGTTCGTTGCAGGAGCAATCAAAACTTCCACAACCCCTTTTTATTTTAATTATATTTAATTTTGCTTTTCTTATTGCTTTTTCTCTTGATGGAAGAGTTTCCTTTGCATGCCCGAGCCCAATTCCAATATGTCCATTATTGTCTCCTGAAACTGCAAGACAAGTAAATGTGGGAATATTTCCTTCAGCTGTTTTTTTCTGAGTTTGCCTCCATATTCTTCTTTTTCCTCCTCCGAATTTTCCTTTTGACTGTCCTATGTTTAGTAGTTCTGTTTTCACATCAATAAGAGAATCAATTATTTCAGATTCTAATATTTTGTAATTTTCAATAACTTCATCAATGTTTTTTATTTTTCCTTCTTTAACAAGCAGGCCTAATTTTGTTTTTGGTTTCCATGATTTTAATTTTTCTTTTTCATCTTCTGCTCTTTTCATTTCTCTTTCTTCTTCTGTTAATCTTTTTCTTATCATTTTAAAAATTTCCTGTTTTTTTCATTTTATACAAATTTTTTTTCTATGTTTTGTTTAATCTTATTGAAATCAATTTTATTTTTTAGATGCTCTCCAGCAATTCTTTTTTCATCTGGGAATACAGTTTCTTTGGTTTTGATTTTTATTCCTGAATCAATTATTCCTTTTAAGAAACTATAACACTTTGATTTGTTAGTGCTTCTTAATAATCCAATATCAAATATGACTTCTGGAGTTTCTTCTTTATCCTGAATTTTTTTGCCTAATAAAAGTCCTGTAAAATAACTTGCTGAAATTGATTTTAGACTTGCAGGAGGGTTTTTTGGCCAGTTATATTTTTGGAGTTCTTTTGAATTTACTCCAATAATTACTTTGTCTCTTGCTTCTTTGCTTTTTATATACTGTCCAATAATGTATTTGTTTGTTTTTCTGAATACAATTCTTGGTTTTTCACTTTTAAGCAGAGCAAGTCTTGCTTTATAATCTGTTTTTCCTTCTCTTCTTCTTTTCATTTTTACAGGTTTCATTTTTTAATTGCCCCTTTTAAATTTGAGGATTTTTCTTGAGAGTCAGAAACACTAATTTCTTTTAGAGCATTTCTGAGATGTGCCAAGTCTTTGAATGTTCTTGATTTTATTTTTTTTCTAAATATTCTATAGTCTTCAAGAGTTATTCTTTTTTTAGTTTTCATATTCTGAATATATTTTCTTAATTTTCTTGTTATTTTAACATATTCTTGTTTTCTTTTATTCACTTTTTTTCTTATACTCCCAGCTTTTCTCTTTGTTTTTCTTTTTTCTATTTTTCTTCTGCCTTTTATTTGTTTTATTTTGATTGCTCCACTTTTTTTTAGGTCTTTTATATCCTGCCTTGTGATTGCCTCTTTAATTTCATCTTTTAAATCTGAGTCTATGAAAATTCTTTTTACTCCAACCTTCAATACTCTTGATGCTAATTTCTTTTTATTTCTTAAGTTCATTTTTCTTTTCTTCTTCTTTTATTTCTTTTGATTTCTTTTTATTGAATATTTCTCCACCCCTTGTTTTGATTATTTTTTCAATTTCAAATCTTTTTTGTATTCCTATTTTTTTGATTATAACTAAATCTCCTTGGTTTATTTTTTCTGCTTGTTTTATGTTTTCAACATAAATTACTTTTTTCCCATTAATCTTTCCTCTTAAATCCTTTTTCTGCTTAAATCCAATTTTAACTTTTCTTAAATGAGATTTTTTATTTTCCCTTATTTTATTGTCTCTTCCTCTTGGTTTTCTGTATTTTAATTTCTTTTTGCTTTTTTTCCCAAGTTTTTTATATTTTCGGCTTCCAACTCTTAAGAATTTTGGTTTCTTTTTTTTCATTTTAAAAATCTCCTTGATTTTTTCATTTTCTTTTTCTCCCTTTTTGCTTTTCAATTATGTAAATTCCATCTTGGAAAATTCTTCTGTCCCTTTTCTTGATTTTTGTTGCACTTTCTATGTTTGCAGCAGTTTGTCCTGCTTTTTCCTTGTCACAACTTTCAACAGTTATAATCTCTCCATCTATTTTAATATCAACACCTTCTATGATTCTTGCTTTTCTGTCTTTTACTTCTCCTAAGAAATTTTTTATTATAACTTCATTTCCTTCAATTTTTATATTCATTGGAAAATGAACTGTGCATATCTGCAATTTGTAAATATATTTTTCATTAATTCCTTTGAGCATATTGTTCAGGTGTGCAATCATTGTTTTTATCATTTTTTTATCATTTTTATCTGGTTTTTTGAATTCAATTATTAATTTGCCATCTTGTTTTTTTATTTCATAATCAAATTTTCTTTCTATTTCATTTCCTTCTTTGCTTATTTTTATTTTTTCTTTAGTTATCTCTACATCAACTCCTTCAGGAATTTTAATTTCTTCATAGATATTTTTTTGGGGCATTTTAATAGAAATAAGCTATTAAGCTTCCTCCGATGTTTTTTTCATAAGCTTGCGTGTGGGTTATAAGCCCCGAACTTGTTGAGAGAAGTATTATTCCAAAGTTTCTTGATGGGAGGAATCTTCTCATATATTTTTCTATTTCACTAACTTGGACAAAATATCTTGGTTTTATTGATTTGCACACACTTAATTCTCCAATTTTTATTTTAAGTTTTTTCCTTTCTTTGTCAACTGAAAAATCTTCTATGTAGTTATTTTCTTTTGCTATTTTTAGAATTTCAAGAAGGAATTTTGAGTATTTCTTTGTTTCAAATTCCTTTTTTCCTGCTTTCTTTATATTCATTATTTCATTTAATACATCTGATATTATATCCTGTGACATTTTTATTCTCCTAACTATATTTTCTGAAGCCTATTTCTTCAGCAATTTCTCTGAAGCAGTGCCTGCATAAATTTAATCCATAAGATGATATGTGAGCTCCAAATCTTCCGCACCTTTCGCATTTTTTAGTTGCTATTCCATATTTTCTTTCTTTTGGCTTGTTGTGCTTTAAGAATTTTTTTACTTTTACTTCTCTGCTTTTTAGCTGTTTTAATATTTTTCTCCAATCACTTGCAGTCATTTTTCAATAACCTCCACATTATATTTTTTTTCTAAAAATGAAATTATTTCTTCTTTTTTGACTTGGTTTCTTTTTGGAATTTTTCCTTTTTTTATTTTCCTTTTTTCAACTCTTTTTCCAGCTCTGCTAAATGCAACACTTACATCAAAGCCAATAATCCCTATATCTCTTTGGTATTCAATTCCAGGAATTTCTATATACTCTTTTATTCCAAAAGAAAAAGAATTTTCTGAAATCTGTTTTTCTTTTAATTGGTTTCCAATAGATTCAAAAAGTCTTTTTAGCATTTCTTCTGCTTCTTTTCCTCTTAATGTAACCATTGCTCCGACTTCAAGTCCTGGACGGACTCCAAAAGAAGGGATTCTTTTTTTACTTGTTTTTCTTGAAATTTTTTTATTTGTCAGCACTCCAAGAAGTTTTATTCCTTTTTCAAGATTATCTGCTGTTCCACCTATGCTTAATATTACCTTGTCTATTTTTATTTCTTTCATTGGGTTTTTATTTTCTTGTTTCATTCTATTACAATTAAATTTTTAAGTTTTCCATTTATTTTTTCTCCTTCAAATTCAAGGATTATGTTTTTGTGCTCTATTTTTTCTATTTTTGCCTGTCTTCCAATATGTTTTCCAGAAGTAAATAATACTTTGCTTTTTTCTTTAAGAGGTAATATCTTGGAAATTTTATTTTCTTTTAAATCAATAATCACAGAATCTCCTGTACTGATTTTTTCCTTTATTATGTAATTTCTTCCATCATGAAGATTAACCTGTATTTTGTTTTGTTTTAATATTTTTTTCCCTATAACTTTTGATATTTTTGTTTGAGATTCTTTTTCAGGAATTTCAATAAGATTAAGTTTTTTGTTTTTGATTATAACTTTATAGTTTTTATTTTCTAATTTTAAATTGTCAAAAATAGACAAAGGGAATTTTTCATTTTTTATGAGTTTGTTGTTTATTTTTACTTTTTGAAGATTCAGGATTTTTTTTGTTTCTTTTTTTGTAGTTGTTAATTTTAGAATGTCTCTTAATACTATCATAAGGGGAATTGAGTTTTTTAAATCATGAGAAGTTCTAACTAAATATTTTGTTCCTTTTCTTTTTAATGGCCATGTTTTTGGGATTTTATTTCTTTTTAGATACATTTTTTTCTCCTGTTGTTTTTTCTTTTATTTTTTCAGTTTTATTTTGAGATGTGCTTTTTAATTTTCTCTCTCTTCTGCTGTCTTTTAAATCAAGTTCTTTTATTTGAACATTTGAAGGGTCAAAATAAACATTTATTTTTGTTCCGTCTTTTTTTTGAGTTTGCATTCCTTCTATGCTTATTTTTAATTTTCTTAAATTCACTTTATTTATTTTTCCTGTTTTGCCTTTGAATTTCCCCCTCATTATTTTGACTAAATCTCCTTTTTTAACAGGAAAGCTTTTTTTTGAATATTTTTTCCTTAATTCTTTATCTAAATTTGCGGACATCATTTTATGTTTTATATGCAATGGAGCTTTTGCTCTGTATTTTCTTTGCTTTCTTGGTTGTTTGCTTGATTTCCATGAATTTGAAAATATTTTTTTCATTTTAAAAATTTCCTGTTTTGAAAAGGCAAAAAACTTCTTGTTTTTTTCATTTTAAATAATAATGCTTGCTATTTTAGCTACCTCTTTCCATCTTTCTGAAATTTCTCTTGCAACAGCTCCTTTGATTTGGGTGGCCTTTGGATTTCCTTTTTCATCTTTTAATAATGCAACAGCATTATCTGTAAAGCAGATTCTCTCCCCTGTTAATCTTCTGTATGGTTTTCTTACTCTAACTACAACAGCGTCAAAAACTTCTCCTTTCATTTCTGGTTTTCCTTTTCTTACAGAAACTTTTACCCAATCTGCAATTTTGCATGACATTTGCCTTCCTTTTCTTCCTTTTCCTTTTTTAACTGAAACAATTTTTACAATTCTTGCTCCTGAATTGTCTGCTGCATTTACTATGCTTCCAATGTTTAGTGCTCTTGTTGCTCTTGCTTGTATTGATTTCATTTTCCTTCTCCCTTATTTTTAATTTTTTTGAGAAAAGCAAAATGAATTATTTTGCTTAATGGCCTGCATTCCTGAATCATTACATAATCTCCTACATTTACTTCTTCTTTCATGCATTCTGGAAGTCTTGCGTGAAGTTTTGTTTTTCTTTTTTCATATCTTTCATATTTTCTGACATAATTAATTCTTTCAAATTCTATGACAATTCTTTTCTCAAATTTTTTTATTACATACCCCTTAAATATTCTCCCTCGTGTTTTAAGATGTCCATGAACATGGCATTTTTTATCATTACAGCTAATGCTATGGTTTTTGCTATTCTTCTCTATGTTATTTTCTTTTTCTTTCATTTTTTTAACCTCCTCAAATTTTGGAACTTTATTCACTTATTTGTTCTTCTTTGAATCCAAGTTTTATTAACACTTCTCTTATTCTTCTTTTGTGATCTCCTTGCAATTCAATTTTCTCATCTTTCACTGTTCCTCCGCAAGCAAGTTCGTTTTTAAGTTTTTTTGCTATGTCTTTTATGTCAATGTCTTTTTTGAATCCGGATATTATTGTAATAAGTTTTCCGAATTTTCTTTTGTCAACATTCACTGCAATCCTCTGTTCACTTTTTACAATCTCTTCGCATATGCATGCTTGTTGTGGAAGGCCACATTTTGGGCATATATTCATTTTTAAGTTTTGTTGAGTGTTAATATCCTTGCAATTGCCTTTTTAATCTCCTTTGCTTTAATTTTATTTGATTTATTTGCAGGAACATTTTTCTTTATTAATTCTAATTGAAGTTCTTTTAATTTATTTTCTTTTTCCTGTTTAGTCATGTTTTTTATGTCTTTTGTTTTTAGTACTGCCATTATATTTTCTCCTTTTCTTTTTTAATCTTTTTAGTTTTTTCTTTCTTTTCTTTTTTAATTTCTCCTTGCTTGTTTTTTTCCTGAATTATTCTTGCGTTTTCTTCTATTATTGCTTTTGTGTCTTGTGGCAATTCTATTTTATCATGAATTTCTACATTAGATGGAAGAATGCTAACTTTAATTCCTACTGTTCCTTTTAAAGTTTCTGCTCTTGCTTGAGCTCTGTTTACTATTTTTGAAGTGTTTCCTGTTTTTTTCAAATAACCATATGCAAATCTTTGTGATTTTGCTCTGTCACTTGGCAATTTTCCTGACAATCTCAGTTCAACTCCAAGTGCTCCTGCTTTGATAATCCTTTCCATGGTTTTGTATGCAATAACTTTAAATTTTGAGCTTCCAAATCTTTCTAAAGATAATGCTATTTCATCAGCTATATTTTGAGCATCAAACTCTGGTTTTTCTATTTCCATGATTTCCAAATGAGGATTTTCTAAATTAAATCTTTTTTTGAGTATTGTTGTTAATTCTGTAATTCTTTCTCCTTTTCTTCCTATAATATATCCTGGTTTATTTGTTGATATTATTATTTTTTCTCCTATTGGTGTATACTCTATTTTTATTGAGCTTATTTTTCCTTTTCCAAGTTCTTTTTTTATGAATTCCTTTACTTTGAATTCATCTTTTTTTAATTCAACAAATTTCTTTTCTTCCATTTTATTTTTCTTGTTTTATGTTATTTTTATTTTCTTTTTTTATTTGATTTTCTTTTTTTCCATTTTTGGTTTCTTGTTTTCTTTTTGTTTCTTTTGCTTCAAGAGTAATATGGGTTCTTTTGAATTTTCTTGAGCCAAATCTTCTGTAAGGTCTTGAAGCTTTGTCTGCTTTTGAAATAAATATAAAAGGCTCTTCAACTCCATTGATATTGCAATTTGCAGCAAGGCTTTTTAATAATTTAATGAAAACTTCGCAGGCTTTTATTGGATATCTTCCTCTTTCAATTCCTTTTCTGTGGGGAATTTCTCCTTTCATTGGTATTGCCCTTTTCATTTTTGTGACTTCTTCAAGCTCTTGCATTGCTCTTTCTATTTTTTTTCCTTTGATAAATTTGCAGATTGCAACAGATTGTTTTGTTGATAATCCCAGGTTTTTTGCATTTACAACAGCACTGTCTTTTTTTGGAATTTCTTTTTTTTCTTGTTTTTTTGTTTTTTCTTTATCTTCTTTTTTTTCCACAGCCTCAGCTATATTTTTGCTTTTTTCATTTTCTTGTTTTTCTTCTTTTTTATTTTCCATTTTATTTTACTGACATTGAAGCTGAGCTTCTTGTTGCACCGATTCCTGGGGAACCATGCTTGACATTTTTTCTTGTTATTGAGAATTCTCCTAATCTCTGCCCAAGCATTTCTCCACTGATTCTTGCTTGGATAAAATCTTTTCCATTATAAACATAAATAACCATGCCCACTAATTCTGGTGTGATTATTATATCTCTTAAGTGTGTTTTTATTTGTTTATTTTCTTTTTCTTTTTTTTTGCATCTTTGAATAAATTTCTGGATTATATTATCATTTCTTAGAACACTTCTTCTTTCTCTTGAGGTTAATAATTTTGCAAATTCACGAATATCTAATTGCTTTAGTTCTTCTAATGTTTTTCCTCTGTATCTAAATTCTTTTTTCTTGTGTTCCATTATCTTTTTCTCCTGCCTGTTCTTCTTGGGCTTAGGGTTCCAACTTTAGCTCCTGGAGGTGCATTTCTTTTTGGTATTTTTCCTTTTTGTCCATGTGCAATTCTTTTACCTCTTCCAGAGCCAAATGGATGGTCTACTACATTCATTTTCACAGCAGATGTTCTTGGCCATAATTTGCTTTTTGCTTTTTTAATGTAATATTTTTTCCCAGCTTTAAATACTGGTTTTTCAAGTCTTCCTTCTCCAGCTATTCTTCCAATTGTTGCCCGGCATTTTTCATCTATCCATATTTCTTTTTTTGAAGGCATCATTAATGCTACTTTGTTTTTTTGTTTTTTTGTTAAAATTGCACTGTTTCCTCCACTTCTTACTAATTTCCCTCCGTCTCCTGGTCTTGATTCTATGTTATATAGCTCAGTTCCAATTGGTATGTTTTTTAATAAAAGAATATTTCCTTTTTCTATATTCTTGGTTTTGATTTCAATTTCCTGCCCCTCAAAAAGATTTTTTGATGCTGGATTGTAAAATATTTCTTTTCCTATTATTATTTTTGCTAAAGGACATGAGTGCCCTGCAGAGTTTATTAATTTGAGAACTTTTGCTTTTCCTTCAGAAATTGGATATTTTATTCTGTATTTAAATGCTTTTTTTCTGACTCTGTAAGTAAGAGTTCCTCTTCCACGCCTTTGCTGAATTATTCGCTTGCCCATTTTACATCATTCCAAGTTTAGTTGCAATATCAATTGCAGGATTTTTTTTATTTAATTTAGCATAAACAATTTTTTTGTTTTTTTTGGTTTGAGTTCTTATTTTCTCAATTTTAATATTAAAAATTTCTTCTATTTGTTTTTTTATTTCTGGCTTTTTTAAGTTTCTGTCTGTTTCAAAAGTCAGGACATTTTCTATTTCAATTATTCTTATTGCTTTTTCAGTTGTTATTGGTTTTAATATTAAAGTCATTTTTCTTTTTCCCATAATTTACTTAAATCCTGAATTGCACTTTCTGTGTAAATGGTGAGTCTTCCTAAAGGCCATAAATCAGAAATTTCAAGTTCCCTGACTTTTTTAACTTCTATTGCTTTTATTTTTAAGTTTTCTTTGTTTCCAGTTACAAACAATAAACCTGCATTTGATTTGTATCTTCTTCCTCTTAATTTTCCTTTTCCTGCATTTTTCTTTTTTTCCTTTATAGCAATTTTATAATTTTCAGATAATATTTTTTTTAAAAATTCAAGCAAGTCTTTTGTTTTTAATTTTAGGATTTTGCTTTCTACGACAAGAGGAAGATTCTGGATTTCCTGATTTACTCTTTCATATCTTTTTTCAATAAATTTTGAATTTGCTGTTGATGAAATAGCTGATGTTATTGCAATTTTTATTTCTTTTTTATTTATTTTCTTTTGCTTTAAAAAATGCTTTATTTTTGGGGGGTGTGCTGGCCTTCCTCCAACTGCGCTTGCAATAGTTGCTCCCTGCCAATTGAATTGTGTTCCTCTTCTCCAAAGTATTTTTCTTGGAACTCTGCTTATTCCATGCCCATAAGCTGTTTTCCATTTGTGTCTCATATGGCTCACTATTCCTGAAGCAGAATACATTTTTCCTGCTAAAATTGAAGGGGCATATGGTTGAATTTTCTTCATTGCTTCAAAATATTTCTGTGTTATGTCTTCCCTTATATTGCTTGAGAAACATTTTGGCAATTCAATTTCTTTTTCTGTTTTTCCTTGGATTGTTAGAATTTTTGTTTTCATATTAGTTTCATAAATTCATAATTTTTTTTATTTTGTTTTTTGGAAGGTCTTAATGGTAGTGTAAGTAGTAATTGTCTTTTTTGAGGGCCCTGAACACTTCCAGCGATAATAATGTATTCTGTTTTTATTTCTCCATATTTTTTCCATCCTTGTTTTGGATTAATATTTTTTTCCTGAATTTTTCCAGAAATTATGATTTTAGAATTATATTTTATTCTTGAGAACATGCCAAGTTGTCCTGCCATTGGTGTTCTAAAAGTTGTGTGGGCTGGATGCCAGGGTCCAATGCTCCCAACGTTTCGTATACCTTTCTCACTTTTATGACTCTTTAATCTTATTCCAAATCTTTTAACCGGTCCTTGAATTCCTTTTCCTTTAGTCAAGCCTCTTACATCAATCAGTTGAATATCTTTTATAAAATCAGTTAAAAAAATTTCTTTGTTTAAATTTTCCTTAACAAATTTAATTTTTTCATCAAGATTTCCTGCAAGCTTGATTTCAATCAAATCAGGGGTTTTTTTTATGCCTGTTTGCTTTACAAGACTGTAAACAATTAGCCTTATGTTGTCATAATCTTTTATATCTTCTATTTTGAGTTTGTGAGTTTTAGGAAGTCTGATTTTTTTCTTTAATTCTTTTTCAAGATTTTCTGATAAAATTTCTTTTATTAAATTTTCATTTTTGTAAAATCTTACAGAACAAATTTTCATAGGTGGTGCTTCAAGAATAGTCACAGGGATTATAATTCTGCTGTCTTTTGTTCTTGATTCTGGAGTGCTGTCTTTTATAAGACAAGAAGACATTCCAACTTTATATGCAATAAAACTAAAAATTCCAGAATTTTTTTCTGGATTAGAAACAGCTTTCCAGTTCACACTAGGCAAAAACTTTCCTGCTCGTTTTCTTGGCCAGAACTGCAATGAACCAGCTCTTGGCTTGCTATGTTTAGGCATCTTTCAATTAAGTTTAAACTATCCAAATTTATTTTCATTTTCCACACTATTGCCCTAACTCAAAATTGAGAGAAAAAATGGATTTATAAAGGTTTCTTAAAGAAAAAATCAAACCTCTAACTCTTTTTCTTTTGTCTCTTCTCTTTTATCAATCTCTAACTTTCTAATTATCTTTCCTTTTCTTTTTGTTAATAATCTAATTTTCTCAAAGTCTTTTTCTCCTTGAGGAATTATTAATTCATTTATTTCATAAGTGTGCATTGCTTTAATTTTTTTACAATCTTGAACATCCCAAAAAAATGCTTCCTTAATTTGAGAAAAATATTTTAAGTTAGCTTCTAACTGACAGAACTTATCATCTGTTTTTTTCTCTCCTGACTTTCCTGGTTTTGGAATCTTTTTTTTGATTTTTAAAATAAAATCCTTTCCCTGAATATCTAATAAGGAAAAATATGAATTATCTAAAAGTTTTTTTATTTGCTCTTTATTTAATTCTTGTTCAGCAAGATTATTCTTATAAAATAAACCCCCTTTTTTTGTTTCAGAATTTGCTTTAATATTATTTTCTGATATTGTATTTGAAATGTCGTCTTTACTTAATACAATTCCAGAAACTATTCCTCCACCAAATTCAGAAACTAAATTCACAAAATCATTTGCATATTCAAAACTTGCTTTTAGTTTTATTTTTTTTGTTTTGTGAATAACTATTATTGCACGGCCTTCATAGTTTCCTTTTCCAAATCTGACAAACTGCGAGTGAATTTTTTCATCAACGCTACCCTGAAAAATTTTTTTTATAAAACAATCCATTTTAGTATAAATTTATAAATATGTTTTTCTATTTTAATATATGATAGACGAAAAGATGTTTAAAAAATTATCTATTGTTCTTGTTATTGGAGCACTTGCTGCATTGTCCTTGATAATTTTATGGCCTCTTGTTACTTCCATACTTGCTGGATTAATACTTGCTTATGTATTTAAACCAGTTTATTTGAAATTTTATTCTATGACAAAAAAAGAAAATCTTTCTGCGCTTATTGTTATGATAATTGTTTTTTTCCTCGTATTAATTCCTATGTGGATTTTTTTGCCTATTGTTGCCAAACAAGTTTTTGATGTTTATCTTGATTTGCAAAAAGTAGATACTATTAATTTAGTAAAAACAATATTCCCTTCTTTTATTGGAACAGGTGTTTTAATAGAATTTGCAGCTTCCTTAAATAATTTTATTTCAAGTTTTGCTGGAAGGATTTTGACTTTTATGTCTTCTTTTATTTTAGATCTTCCTAATTTTTTATTAAAGATTTCTGTTGTTTTTTTTGTTTTCTTTTTTGCAATGAGGGACTCAGAATCTTTAAAGGGCTATGTCCAGAGTTTATCTCCTTTTTCTTCTAATACTGAAATGAAATTTTCTAAAAGATTTAAGGATATAACAAATGCTGTTATTTTTGGACAGATAATTATTGGATTTGCACAGGGTGTAGTTACTGGAATTGGATTATTTATTTTTGGAGTTCCTAATGCTTTAATTTTGACAATTACTGCGACTTTAGTTGGAATACTTCCAATAATTGGGCCTTGGTTGGTATGGATTCCTGTGGATATTTATTTGTTTGCTGAAGGAAGAACAGCTGCAGCTATTGGATTTTTGATTTATGGGTTGATAGTTATATCTTGGATTGATGTCTTGATAAGGCCCATGCTTGTTAGCAAGAAAACAAAAATCTCTTCAGCAGTTGTTTTAGTTGGAATGATCGGGGGCTTAATTATATTTGGATTATTAGGGCTTATACTTGGACCATTAATTTTAGCTTATCTTTTGCTTTTTTTAGATGCTTATAGAGAAAAAAAGTTTCCAAGTTTGTTTTCTTGATTATGTAATAATAACATAATTGAAAGATTTATAAATGCAGATTTTCTTAAAATATTACAATGACACCACAATTAAATTCACAAGTAGAGGAATATAAAAAATTTGATGGTAGAAATGCAGAACAAATGCCTTTGCTTTTAGCAGGAAAAGATAAGGAAGGAAGAGAGATTGATGTTCCAAGAGTTCCTGTGTGGACAGCTAGAATTATGGGAAAGAGAATAGATATTAGTGGACAGCTTCCTGGAGTGATAGATAATTGTTTTAGTACTTCTGATTTAGGTGTTTGTGATTCAAGAAAAAGAAGTGATAAAACAAAAGTTATACTAACTGTTGATGCTCAAGGAAAAATAACTGAAAATGGAAGAAAAGCCTTAGAACTTATTAATCCAACCGCAAAATTTGTTGAAGGGGCTGTTGATTTAGGAGATAAATATGATGAATTAGAAGGGATAGAAATTCCAATAAGCCAAGTTGATAAAATAGGAGATTGGTTAACTGAAGAAGAAACATTAAATAATAAAGTTTGGAGAATTTTAGCAAGACATCCTAACGAAGTTCCAAAAAAATTTGCAGAAGATGAAAAACTTCTTGGAGAATATGTTAGTTTTATTTTTAGACAAGCAAAAAAAAGATTTGATTATGAGAAAAATATGAGGGCTTATCCTGATTTAGTGAGTGATAGTGCTCAATTAAGGTCATGGTTTGTCAGCAGTCTTAAGTTTGGGTCTGATGTTCTTGGTGGGTACAGCCTTAACAACAGGCATGGCCATCTCATCGGATTAGCACCAGAGGTGCAGATTTTTGCACCAACAAGTCAGCTCGAAACACAAGTTCAATCTGCTTTAAATTGATGTTTTTAATTTAATATAAAAAATCAATTTGTTTAAGAGATAGTTTAAAAGAAATATTGGGGATTGTTTTCATAGCAACATATAAAAACTTATTTTATTTTTATTTTTAAAAGAGGATAAAGATAATTATGAAACTTAAAGTAAAGACATTAAAGTTTTCTGCTGGAAGGCCTGTTGCTATACTTCATAAAAAATTTGCAGAAAATTCAAGTATTCATGTAGATGAAAGAATCTTTATTGAAAAAGGAAAAAATAAAATTGCTGCAATTGTGGATGTAGGGAAAAGTTTTTTAGATGAAAATGAAATAGCTTTATCTTCGGAGATTATAATTTTAATGAAATTAAAACAAGGGGATAATGTTAATGTTGAAATTGCTCCAAAACCAGAGAGTTTGATGCTAATACAGAAAAAACTATTTGGAAAAAAACTTAATGAAAAAGAAATCAATCTTATAATCTCAGACATAGTGAAGAACAAATTAACAGAAGCAGAGATAGCTTATTTTATTTCTGCGATTTATAAATCTGGAATGGTAATGAAAGAAATAATGCATATGACTAAAGCAATTGTTAATACAGGAAATAAATTAAATTTGAAGGGGAAGATTGTTGATAAGCATTCGATTGGAGGAATTCCTGGAAGAACAACTCCAATAGTTGTTTCAATATGTTCTGCAGCAGGATTGCTTATGCCAAAAACTTCTTCTCGTGCAATAACATCTCCTTCAGGAACAGCAGATGCAATGGAAGTTTTATGCAGAGTTGATTTCAATGTTTCTGAATTAAAAAAAATTATTAAAAAAACAAATGCTTGCATTGTTTGGGGGGGTTCTCTTAATATAGCTCCTGCAGATGATAAAATAATCCATGTTGAAAAACTTCTTAATCTTGATCCAAAACCTCAATTAATTGCAAGTATAATGGCAAAAAAGATTTCAGTTAATGCAAAATATTTGCTAATAGAAATTCCTTATGGAAAAAATGCAAAAGTAAGCAAAAGACAGGCAAAAGTTTTGGAAAAGGATTTTAAAATTCTTGCAAAAAATTTTGGAATAAAAGTAAAGTGTTTTTTAAATAAAAGCAATGAGCCTATTGGAAATGGGGTGGGGCCTGTTCTTGAAATTTTTGATGTAATTAAGGTTTTGAAAAGAAAAGACAAATGTTACAAATTAGAAGATAAATCACTTGAACTTTCAGGAAAAATATTTGAGCTTTGCGGAAAAGCAAAAAAAGGAAAAGGAAAAGAAATGGCGAGGAGAATTCTTGATTCTGGAGCTGCCTTTAAAAAATTTAGAGAAATTGTAAAAGCACAAAAAGGAAAAATTAGAGAATACAAGCCTGCAAAATATAAAAAAGATATTTATGCAGAAAATAAAACTATAAAAGAAATAAAAACAAAAGAAATTAATAATTTAGCAAGAACAGCTGGCTGTCCTTTGGATAAAAGAGCAGGAGTGTATTTGTATAAGCATGCCGGAGATAAAATAAAGAAAAGGGAAAAAATTTTAACTATATATGCTGAGAGCAAAATAGAATTAAGAGAGGCTGTTAAGTATTATAGGAAAGTTAAGCCAGTAAGATTTAAATAATAAAAAATCTTTAAATAAGGTGAAAGACATAAATTTTTGCACAAACTATAATGTCTTTCTCTTGATAGCAAAGGTACAAACAAAGAAATTTCAGTGTCCTTTGCTATAAAATAAAAAGAGAAAAAAATAAATAAAATGGATTTATCCAAAAGATTGTCTTTTGCAATTGTAATTTTTTTGATTTTATTGATTGGAAGTACATTTGTTTATTCTAATGTTGAAGGATGGAATTATCTTGATTCCCTATATTTTAGTGTTGTTACTGTAACTACTCTGGGTTATGGTGATCTTGCTCCTCAAACAAACATAGGAAAAATATTTACAATATTCTTCTCTTTTGCAGGAATTGCAATAGCATTCTACTTTTTTGCTCTTTTTGGAAGGCATTTATTCAGAAAACATTTGTATTTTCAAATGGAGAATGCAGGAAGATTAAAAGGTAAAAGAGGAATAAAAAAAGTTGGAAAATGAAAGTTGGGAACATAATGAACAAAGTAGTTGTTATTGAGCATGATATGATTTTAAAAAAAGCTGCGGCAGTTATGTCTTCTTTTAATATTGGTTGTTTGACTTTTTTTAAAAACAATAAAATAGAAGGCATTATAACTGAAAGGGATATTTTAAAGAATATTTCCAATCCAACAAAAAAAGTCTCATCTGTAATGACAAAAGATGTGATTACTGTGGATATAAATGAAAACTTGGAATCTGCTGTCTCAATTATGGCGTCCCACAAAATTAAAAAATTGTTGATTACTGAAAAAGAAAAATTAGTTGGGATTGTAACTGCAACAGATATTCTCGCTAATTCAGATCTTTTAAATGAAGATTTGTTTTTTTGATAATCACTTAAAATAAAATGGAAGTATTTATAGAATTAAGCATAATCATCGGCATAACTGTTTTAATTGCAGGAATAATGAGATTGTTGAAACAGCCATTAATAATAGGTTATATTCTTGCAGGAATAATTATTAGCCCATATTTTCTTAATCTTGTGCACTCTGCAGAAACAATAGCAATATTCTCGCAAATAGGAGTAGCATTACTTCTTTTTATTGTTGGTTTAAGTTTAAGTCCCAGAGTTATAAAAGAGGTGGGCAAAGTTTCCTTAGTAACTGGAATCGGACAAATTATTTTTACTTCTTTAATTGGTTTTTTCATAAGCAGAGCATTAGGATTTTCAGTTATAGTTTCTTTATATATTTCTATTGCCTTGACATTTAGTAGCACAATTATAATTATGAAGCTGTTATCTGACAAAAAAGATTTAGAAAAGTTATATGGAAAAATTTCAATTGGTTTTTTACTGGTTCAAGATGTTTTTGTAATAATTCTTTTAATGATAATATCTTCTTTTTCAGGAAGATTATCTATGAGCAGTTTTTCTCTTGGATTTGTTTTTAGTGGAATTCTGTTAATTGGAGGGTTTGTTTTAATAAGCATTTATATTCTGCCTCATTTGTCTAAATTTTTCGCCAAATCACAGGAATTTTTGTTTTTGTTTTCAGTTGGTTGGGGTTTGAGCATTGCTTCTTTATTTTATTATTTGGGGTTTTCAATGGAGATAGGTGCTTTAATTGCAGGTGTTGCACTTTCTATGTCTCCTTATCATTATGAAATCAGCTCGAGGATGAAACCTTTAAGAGATTTTTTTATTATCTTGTTTTTTATACTTCTTGGTTCTCAAATGGTTTTTGGAAGTATAGCTCAGCTGATAATTCCTGCGATGGTCTTTTCATTATTTATCCTTATTGGAAATCCTTTAATTGTTTTGGTATTAATGGGTTTTCTCGGCTATAAGAAAAAAGTAAGTTTTCAAGCAGGCTTAACAGTTGCTCAAATAAGTGAATTTTCTTTAATTCTTATAGCATTAGGAGTTAATGTTGGACATTTAACTAGGGAGATACTTTCTCTTGTTACAATTGTTGGATTAATAACTATTGCTGGTTCAACATATCTTATTTTATATTCTGATAAATTATACTCTTTTCTGTCTGAATACTTGTCGTGGTTTGAAAGAAGAGGAATCAAAAAAAATAAGTTAGAGGAATCTGAAGACTATGATGCAATATTATTTGGTTATAACAGGATAGGTTTTGATATTTTGCAGTCATTTAAAAAATTAAAAAAGAAATTTTTAGTTGTAGATTATAATCCTGAAACAATATCCAAACTTTCTGAAGAAAAAATTGATTATAAATATGGTGATGCTGATGATATAGAATTTTTAGATGATATTAAAATTGAAAAAGCAAAAATAATTGTTTCAACAGTTCCAGAGTTTGATACAAATGTTTTGCTAATTGATAAAATTAGAGAATCTAATAAAAAATCAATTGTAATAGTTATATCGCATAATCTTGATGAAGCAAACGAGCTATATAATAAGGGGGCAACTTATGTTATAATGCCTCATTTTTTAGGAGGGAACTATGTTTCAATGATGATTAACAAATACGGGACAAATCCAAATAAATTTTTGGAAGAAAGAAAAAAACATATTAGATATATTAAAACTAAAAAGAAATTGGGACACGAACATCCTTTTGTAGAGAGAAATCATAAATAATAAAAATTTTATTTATGGGGAACTAGTATTTTTAAACTCCAACTAAGGAGATTTCACCACCAATATCCTTAGCAATATGCTATGGCAATAGGAATATCCGAATTAGCAGAAAATTGTAAACAATAGTTAACAAAAAATTAAAAAACAAAAGGTTTATAAATATATTTTATTTATAAATATCACATAAAAATAATAAAAAGATTTGAAAATTAAAAATTTTCAAACTCTTTAATTTATGGAACAAATTAAAAAGATGGTGAAAAAATATTTTGTTTTGCTTTCAATTATGCTTGCAGTGCTAGTTAGTTTAAACTTTGTTAGTTCTGTAACAGAACTTAATCATACAGCTTATTTTTTAGATTCTGCAAATTTTACATCAACAATTAATTTTTATTGTAATACATCTATTAATGGAACAAGTATGGCTGATTCAGGTTTAAATGCTACTGGTCATAATGTTACACTATATTATAATGCAACAGGTGGTTCTGCTGGTAGTTCTGATGGAGCTACTCCTAATGCTCTTGTATCGGTTGCGACCGTGTTATCAACAATTCATAATACAAGCACTGATGATGGAGAATTTTATTCAGCAGGTGTGAGTATTACAAGTTTAGCAGATGGAATATTTACTTATAATTTTTCTTGTATGGCGGATAATGGAACAGACCAAGAATGGAGTGTTGG
>JAHIRT010000046.1 GCA_018818285.1 Nanobdellota archaeon | reverse complement strand
GTTTCCCCTATTCCATCTTGTTCAATAATAATTTTGTCATGAAGTTTCTGAATAACTAACTCAATTCCTTGAGTAAATTCTTCTTTTTGTTGGAGTGCTGTGTCTTTATCCTCCTTGCCCATCTTTCTTGAGATCACATAATTAGAAACGCAATTAGCAAAACGATCCCCTAATTGCTCCATTGTATTTGCCATATATTTATTCATTTTGATTCTATTTAATATAAATATCAATTTGGAGTTTATAAACCTTTTGGTTTGTTACTCCTTATAAGTTATTATATTGTGGGTTGCATGTTTTAAACAGCTGTTTATTTCATTAAAGAATCTATAGGAGAGGGGATTTCTTTTAGTTGTTTTGTTGAAATATGGGTATATAATTCTGTTGTTGAAATTGAGCTATGCCCAAGTAATTCTTGAATTTTTCTTATATCAACCCCACTTTCTAATAAATGTGTTGCAAAACTATGTCTTAATGTATGGGGATGGACTTGCTTTTTTATGTCAGCTTTTTTAGATGCAATTCCTACAATCTTTTGTATGTTTCTTGAAGACAAATTTCCTTTTGGGCCTGTAAAAAGATATTCTTGATTAAACTGTTTTTGTTTTATTGTTTGTTTTTTTAAATTATTAAAAAGAAAAACAGGGATATTAAAAATCCTGTCTTTTTTTCCTTTTCCTTGTTTTACATACCCTATTTTTTCATCAAAATCAATATCCTGAATTTTAAGATTTGTTAATTCTGAAACACGAAATCCGCAAGCATATATTAAGCTTATCATTAATTTACTTTTTTTATTTTTAATAGAATTTATTAATTTTTTTACTTCATCTTTTGTAAGAACTGCAGGAATTTTTTTTTCTTTTTTTGGCCTTTTAATAGATGCTGTTATATCATTATTTAAGATATTTAAAAAAGCATATTTAATTGCAGCTAAAAATAAGATTGTTGAAGAAGAGGATTTGTTAGAAAGATTTTCAGCAAGGAAAATTTTTAAGTCATTTGTTGTAATTTGCTCTGGTTGTTTTTTCGTGAAATTAAGTATATCTGAATTTGATTTAACATAATTTCTTATTGTATATTCTGAATTTTTTGATATTTTCAATTCAATTTTCAATTTTTCTAGAAATTCCTCTTTTTCCATGTTAAAGATTATGCGAACTTCTTTATAATTGTTTTGCTCTTTAGAATAGAAATTAATATAAATGATGATTAAATTTCATAAAGATGGTGATATATTCTCATTCAAGACTTTCAACTTATGAACAGTGCCCTATGAAATTTAAATTTAAATATCTTGATAAAATTCCTGTTGAAATAGAGGATACAATAGAGTGTTTTATGGGAAGGAAAGTTCATGAAGCACTTGAATGGTTTTATAAAAAGATAATTATTGGAGAAGTTCCTAAATTAAAAGATGTTCTTGAGCAATATGAATGTTCTTGGTTTAAAGATTTTAATAAAGAAATAAAAATTGTAAAAAAAGAATTTTCTTCTGAAGATTATTTTATTAAAGGTCATTATTTTATTTCAAAATACTATGAAAAAAATTATCCTTTTGAAAACAATATTCTTGCAATTGAAAAGAAAATTCTTGTTGATTTAGATGGAAAAGGAGAATATTTGTTAAGAGGTTTTATTGACAGACTAGATTATAATAAAGAAACTAAAGAATATGAAATACATGATTATAAAACCGGTGGTTGGATGAAATCTCAAAAAGAGCTTGATAAAGACAGGCAGCTTGCTTTGTATTCTCTTGGAATCAAACAAGAATTTTCAGATGCTGAAAGGATTTTATTAAATTGGCATTTTCTTGCATTTAATAAAAAAATGTTCTCTTTGAGAACAAATGAAGAATTAGAAAAATTAAAACAAAAAACAATTGAGTTGATTAAAAAAATTGAAATTGAAACTAATTGGCCTACATCTAAATCTGCTCTTTGTGATTGGTGTGAGTTTCAAGAACATTGTGGGAAAGTTCAGTCTTTGAACTTAGATAACCTTAGTTCAAAAGAGGATATTTAAAAATCAAATTTAATATTGTAAAACATTAAAAATTAAAAAAAGGTGCTTAGAGAGGCTAAAAACACTTAATTCTTTTGACTTCGTATAATGTATGTTGTGCGTAGTTTTTATGTGTGGGAGACATATTTTTCTAAAAATGATGGTACTTGGCGAAGCAAGCATAAGTCTTTGCAACTAACTTTTTTTAAAACTACATGGAGGGATAGATTTAGGATCTTCTCCAAGCTCTCTTACTTCGTCATTTGGGAAGTGAACATGGGAGTCCCTAACATAACAAATATCCCTAACATAACAAATATCCCTAACATAACAAATATCCCTAACTGGATTAAAGCCTATTCTTCCTGGATTAAGATAATAAAAACCTTCTTCAACCATATTTTTGATATTTAATTAAAGTTTTTAAAGATTGTTGTAATAGAAGGCATACTAATTTTTTGCACTTAGGTTAGCTTAGTGAAACTTATTCAAACTTGTAAATGTGGGTTTTGGAAATATTCTTGGAGTGGATGTAGTGGAATTGGTTTTTGAAATTCTTGAATAGAATTAATAAAATCAGTTAATTCTCTTGGTTTACTTAATCTAATAAGCTGAGAAGCAATGTCATGTGTTAGAGAAACATATTTTTTATCTTGGGCTTTACAAACCTTTAGTTTTCCTTTATTATCTTTTTTTATATGATATGGCTCTCCAATAAGTTTATCTACATAAAATCCTTGTTCTATTTTAACACCTGTATGATCTCCTAATATTCTTTGCATATTTTTGATTAGTTTAATCATTTTTTAAATATTGTTGTGCTTCAAAATATAGATTTTCTTTTAATTTAGGTTAGCTTAGTGAAGATGAAGTTGTTTAAGGGTGTTCAAATAGGTGTTTGTTTTAAAATTAGGGTGTTTAGTGGGTGTTTGTTTGGACAAACAGCCTGTTTTTTTATTAGTTTTTATATTTTTATTTATATGAAAAATTTTAGTTTTTTGATGATTTTATTTAATTTTGTCGTCGGAAAATTTAGGAAAAGAAAAGTTTATAAATATAGTTGGGTAATGATTTTTATGTTTAATTGGTTATTTGGTGGAAAAAAAGAGGTAGAGAAATTAAAAACAGAAGTTAAAGATAGTTTTTTTAATGTTAAACAAGATATAGAAAACATCAGCAAGTGGATTAAACACCTAGATAATCAGCATATAAAGAAAAATTCTATTTTTGAAGAGCTTTTATCAAGATTATCGACGATGGAAAAAGAAGTTGTAGATTTGAAAAATTCTGTTTCTTTGATGGATACAGGAATTTATAAACAGGTGTTTAAAACAAACAAACAGGTGTTTAACAAACAAACAGCTGTTCAAGCTGTTCAAACAGGTGTTCAAACAGGTGTTCAAACAGGTGAAAATGTTAATTTAAAGGAATTCTCAATTATGGAAAGAGCAATGATATACATACTTTTGAATCAGGATATGAAGTTAAGTTATGAGGATCTTGCAACAATAATGGGAAAAAGCAGAGCTACAATAAGAGGGCAAATAAACCACATAAAACAGAAAAGTGAGGATTTAATTGAGGAAATAATTGAAGTAAATGGGAAAAAGAGAGTGTTTATACCTGAAGAAATCAAAGAAAGACTATTAAAAAAGGTAAAAGTGAGAGATAAAAAGAAAAAAATTAAAAAAGAGATAAGAGAATAAAGGAAAAATGAGTGTTATTAATATTCAAAATAAGAAAAAGAGAGTTAATAAAAGAAAACCTGGAACTTAAGAATTTTGGTGTTTCGGGGGCTAAGAAATCAAAATTTGAAAGAATTTAATTATTATTTGGGATTCTTTAAAATAGTTATTCGTTACACGGTGAATTTTTAGATTTCTCTAAGCATGAGGATTGTATCTAAACTAGCTAGTTTTTTAAGTTCTGGAGAGATTTTTAAGTTTATTTTTTTATTATTAAGTTTTTGTTTTATGATAGGAATGCCTTTTTTTTGGATTTTTCCTATGTAATCTCTGATTGAGCTCTCAGAAAGATTCATCTTCGACGACAAACATTTGTAGTCTATTTCCTTTGTTTTTTCTTGTTCTAGTCGATATAATAAAGAAAAAACAGCTATTTCCTGGGATGTAAGGTTTTTGAATTTTCTTCTTAATTCTTTTTTTAATGTATCTAAATTTCCAAGAATTTCTGAAACATTTTCTAAATGATCTATTTTAGATTCTTTTAACTCTAAATTTGTGTGTTGGAGTGGTTGTCTGTCTGTCTGTCTGTCTGTCTGTCTGTCTGTTGGAACCCCACCATTTCCTATGGAAATGGGCATATTTTGGGTTTTTAGGGCTTCTAAAGGTAGTTTATCTGTTGGGATATTCTGATGTGTTGGGGTATTTTGATTATTTGTTGATATATTTTCAAGATGTGTTGGAATCTTTAAAGTATTTAAAAAATCAATGATTTTGTTTAATTCTTGTTTTATATTATTAATTTCTGAACTTAAATTATGTATTTCATTGTTTAGAAAAGAAATATCATTTTTTGCGTTTTGAAAGGCTTTTTTAATTTCAGGTTCATTTATCATTAAAACTAAAAAACTCTGTTTTTTATAAATATTTGTAGGTTATTATACAATGTTTTTATTGATTTACTGGTTGTAGGAATCATAAGCATTATTAGAAATTCTCCATCTAATTCTCCGAGAGTAGAAAACTCCTTGTGGGTTTTTTCTTATATTTGTTACTAGAGTTTTTTCTTTTAACCCAAGCATAATTGCCTTGACAAATTCCTCATCTCTTGCTATTTCTCTTGCTATTTCAGAAGTAAATTTTGATTTAGGATATATATGAAAAAGAAAAGAAAGTATTTGTTCAGTTATTTTATCTTTTTTTTCCTGGCTTAATTTCATAGTATAGTTATTCGGCATTAGTTTATATATTTTTTGTAACTAAGAAATGTTCCATAAACTTTAAAAATTATTGAATTAATAAGTTATAGATAAATAAGGATTTCTACAGATGTTGCTGGGAAATAATTTAAATGAAATTAAAAAAGGCAAAACTAAAAACAGAGAATGAGATAGTGGATTCTCTAAATCCATTAGTTAAAGAGTGGTTTTTTTCTAAATTCAAAGAGTTTTCTCTTACTCAAAGATATGGTGTAATACCAATTTGGGACAGAGAAAATATTTTGATTTCTGCTCCAACAGGGGGAACTAAAACCCTTACTGCTTTTTTAAGTATTTTAAATTATCTTGTAGGATTAGCTGAAAAAAATGAATTAGAGGATAAGGTTTATGCTGTTTATATTTCTCCTTTAAAGGCTTTGAGCAATGATATTTTTAAAAATTTGAATGAACCTCTTGAAGAAATTTATGAAATTGCAGATAAATGGAATTTGAAATTGCAGAAAATTAGAGTAAGCTTAAGAACAGGAGATACAAGTGCTTCTGAAAAACAAAAACAGACAAGAAAATCTCCACATATTTTGATTACAACTCCTGAAAGTTTGGCAATTGTATTGAATGCTAAGAAATTTGTTGAAAATTTATGGGCTGTTGAATTTCTTATTGTTGATGAGATTCATGCTCTTGCAAATAAAAGGGGTGTTCATTTAAGCTTAAGTTTAGAGAGATTAGAGGAAATGTCTGTAATTACACCTGTTAGAGTTGGTTTATCTGCTACAATTGCTCCTTTAGAGGATATTGCGATGTTTTTAACAGGGAACAGGGATTGTTTAATTGCTGATGTTGAATTAAATAAAAAAACAGATGTGCAGGTTTTAATTCCTGTCAGTGATTTGATTGAAACTAGTGGGGATGAAATGTATTCTGGACTTTATGATTTAGTTGATTCTCTTATTCAAGAGCATAAAACTACTCTAATTTTTACTAATACAAGAGCTGGCACTGAAAGAGTTGTTCATCATCTAAAAGAAAAATTTCCTAATAAATATATTGATAATATTGGGGCGCATCATTCTTCTATTTCAAAAGATACAAGGTTTAATATTGAGGAGAGATTAAGAAAAGGGGAGTTGAAAGTTGTTGTTTGCAGTACAAGCTTGGAACTTGGAATTGATATTGGTTATATTGATTTAGTTATTTTATTAGGGAGCCCTAAAGGAAGTGCAAGAGCAATGCAAAGAATCGGGAGGGCTGGGCACAAGTTACATGAAACAACAAAAGGAAGATTTATTGTTCTTGATACAGATGATTTAGTTGAGTGTTCTGTAATAAAAAAAGAGATTACTGAAAGAAAAATAGACAAGGTTTGCATTCCAAAAAATTGCTTGGATGTTTTAAGCCAACAAATTTATGGGATGGCAATTTATAAGGTTTGGGATGTCAAGAAAATGTTTGATTTAATTAAGAAAAGTTATTGTTATTATGATTTAAAGTATGAGGATTTTTTATCTGTTATAAGTTATTTGTCTGGCGAATATGCTCTTGAACATAGGAATGTTTATGCAAAGATTTGGTATGATGAGAAAACACAACAAATTGGGAAAAGGGGAAAAATGGCGAGGGTTTTGTATATGACAAATATAGGGACAATTCCTGATGAAAGTTTTGTGAGTGTTGTAATTGCAAGAGGGGGTATTCGGGGGATTATTATTGGAAAAATTGATGAATCATTTTTAGAAAAATTAAAGAGGGGTGATGTTTTTGTTTTAGGTGGGCAAAGATATGAATTTTTATATTCAAAAGGAATGAAAGCTTATGTAAATTCTTCTGTTAATAGGGCTCCAAATATTCCATCTTGGTTTTCTGAAATGCTGCCTTTGAGTTTTGATTTGGGTTTGGAAATTTCAAGGTTTAGGGGATTAGTTGAAGAAAAATTTAAAAATAAAGTTGATAAAAAAGGAATTGTGGGTTTTATACAGGATTTTTGTTATGTAAATGAAGAAATTGCTGAAAAAATTTATGATTATTTTGAAATGCAATTTAAGTATATTGGGATTCCTCATGACAAGAAAATAATTATAGAAAATTATCATGAAAAGGTTGGGGATAAGAATAAAAATTATTTTATTTTTCATAGTTTGTTTGGCAGGAGAGTTAATGATGCCTTGTCTAGGGCTATTGGTTTATTAATTGGAAATATTGGGAGAAGAGATATTGAAATTAGAATTAATGATAATGGATTTTTTATTTTGGGGGAGAAAATAAGTGAGGAAAAAATAAAAAAGGTTTTGGAATTTTTAAATTCTGAGGAAAGTAATAAGATTCAAAAAGACAGGTTTTCTGAAGCTCTTAAAGAAGCTGTTTATAAAACAGAGGTTTTTAAAAGAAGGTTTAGGCATTGTGCTACTCGCAGTTTAATGATTTTAAAAAATTACAAGGGGCAGAAAAAGTCAGTAGGAAAACAGCAAATGAAGTCTCATTTTTTATTAAGTGCTGTTCAGAAAATTAGTTCTGAATTTCCTATTTTAAAAGAAGCAAAAAGAGAAATTTTAGAAGATATGATGGATATTAATAGTGCAAGAAAAGTTTTAGAGTGGATTAAAAAAGGAAAAATTAAAATTGAGTTTAAGGAAACAGAAATTCCCTCTCCTTTTGCAGTTAATTTAGTTATGCAGGGACATTATGATTTAATAAGAATTGAGGATAAAATTGATTTTTTAAAAAGAATTCACAAAGAGATTGAGAATAGGATAAAATCAAAATCCCAATCACAGCAAGCTGTGAGGTATTTTTAAACTCAAACTGGGAAAGTTAAGGATGTTGGAAAATTGAGTTAATTATCTATATTCTCCACTTTCCATTTTTTTGGATAATTTTTTTATCAAGAATTATGCTTGCTTTGGACATGTCTTTTACAATATCCCAGTGCACAGAAGAATCATTGCCTCCTTTATTGTCTTTATATGCCATTCCAAGAGCAAGGTGTATTGTTCCTGAAATTTTTTCATCAAATAAAAGATTTTTAGTGAATTTATTTATTTTTGGATTGCAGCCAATTCCAAATTCTCCAACATAACTTGAGTTTTCATCTGTTTCTAAAACAGCTTTAAGCAAATCAAGATTTTTTGATGCATTGAATTCAATTACTTTTCCATCTTTAAATTTCAAATAAATATCAGTTACTTCTTTCCCTGAATATATTGCAGGATATTCAAAT
>JAHIRT010000045.1 GCA_018818285.1 Nanobdellota archaeon | reverse complement strand
TTTTATCGTTTGCGCGTGTTTTTGTTAAGGCCGAATTCTGAATTACAGATAACATCGGGGATAAGGAAAGTTCTTCTGACCTCGAGACTGGAGCGGAACCTCACAGGCTCGAGCTGGAAGAAGAATTTGGGTGGAGAAGTCAGCAGGACTTCGGAACTCTTTATCCCCTGTTCAACTCTCCCGAATACTTGCAGGGATTGATTTTTAATGCAATGTTGGCGAAGCCAAAAAATCAAAGTCGTGAGCCATATTTATTTTAAAGAGGACACTTTAGGACGGCGGGTTGGTCTGTAAAACCCAACGAATAAGAGAGATTGTTTTTTTGAAAGTTGTGGGGCGGGGGAAATTTTCGTTAAGTATGCAGAATGTTTAAATACTAAATAAAATTATTTTAATTAATATGTTTGTTGTCAAAACGAAAGTAAAAGAGAGTGGAATTCACGGAAGAGGATTATTTGCAGACCAAGATATAAAAAAGGGGCAAATAATTTGGAGATATAATTCTCTGATAGACAGAAAAATTCCACAAAAAAAACTTTTGCAACTCCCTTCTTTTGTTCAAAAGTTTGTCAAGTATTATTCTTATCTAAATGACAGAGATGACTTTGTTTTATGCGGAGACGGAACAAGATACATAAATCATTCAGATAATCCAAACACAGAGGATAAAGTAACTTTTTGGGACAAACTTTTTGGTCGAGAAGGAATTTCAATGGCTTCAAAAAATATAAAGAAGGGAGAAGAAATTACAAGTAAGTATCTTCGTTTTGACAAAAAAGGAAATCCAAAGCATATAGTCCAGTTTTAATATGATTTTTTGAGGTTAGTTAAATATTTAAAACAAAAAGGTGTATCAGTATAAAGATGGTGAAAAAAATAGATATTCTTCCAAAAAATAAACGATACTTCAAAAAGTTAATTCCTTTTGCGCAAAGAATAATTCAAACAATTGAAGATGGTGGAATTCCAACAATTGTTTATGGAAGCTTTGCCCATTTTTATCATACAAAAGACAAAACTATGAATGTTAATGATATTGATATCATGGTTCCAGAACACAAAAAGAATCTTCAGAAAATCTCTTCAATATTAAAGAAATCCAATATAAAACATAACTATTATCCCAAATGGGAAACTTTGATTATTAAAAAAGGAATGTTAAAAGTTGAGGTTGATGGTGTTGGACAGAATTATAAAACAATGAAAGAAAATTCTTTGTTTAAATTTAATTATGATAAAATTGATTTTTATGGTCTTTCAGTAAAATTACTTAAATTAAATCAAATAGAAGAAATGTATTCACGAGCATTGATAGAATCAGATAAAACTAAATTAAATGTTGTCCATAAAGTAAAACTTCTTGAAAAATTTTTAGATAGAAAAATAAAAGGAGATTTGAAAGTAGATAGAATCAAAAGCAAAGATTTAAACAGAAAAGACAAGAAAGCATTAGAAGAACTAAGAGTTAAAGAATTTGGAGAGGAAAATAGAAAAGATTTTAAAAAAGATTATGAATCAGATACTTTATGGGTGGTTATTAAAAAGAAAGGCAAGATTGTTTCTTTTGGAGGTATTAGACCAATTAAAGTAAAATACAAAGGAAGGATTTACCATATAGGAGGAATTTGTAGCACAATCTCTGTTATTAAGAAAAAAGGATATGGAAAAATAATGGTTAATGTTATGAAAGATTATTCTCAAGAAACCGGCAAAACAATTTTAGGTTTTACAGGACAAACGAAATTTTTTAGTAAATGTGGATTTGGAACTAAAAAGAATTTTGTTAGAAGATTTGTTTGGGTTAAACCAAATGGAGAAAAAGTTTATGATGATGACGGAGATGGAATTTATTACGAAGGAAGAGATAAACTAATCTCTAAGATTTTGAAAACAAAATCTCCTGCCCATATTTTTGTAGAATATTGGTAGAAAATTTTGGGGACAACTTTCTTCCGAAAAAAAGACAATCTCTACTAATAGGGGCGGGTGGTCGGGGGTTTTAAAGTGTTCTCTTTAACTATTTTTTAATTCTCAAGTTTAGTGCCTTCGAACAATTACACATAACATCGGGGATAAGGAAAGTTAATTTCTCCCGCGAGTTTACGAGCTGGCTGAGAAATTAATTTGGGAAAATCCTGCAAGGATTTTCTCTTTAATCGCTGTTAGTAGACCCGAACAAAATCTTTGATTTTGTGAGAGCCTGCAAGGCGTGGCACGAGCGGAACGACTGAAAGGAGTGACCTCGTGAGTTTCCAATCTCCGAAAATTCTTTGATATTGTAGTTGCTGAAAATTGTCTTTAAAATTGTCGTTGGGGGTGGAAAGAGCGCGCTTTTTTGCCTTCTTTTTTTCCTAAAAAAAGAAAATGGGGATTTCCGTCCTTTTGATTCTTTTTTCTAAAAAGAAGATTTAGCTTATTTTTTTAATCTCAATAATATCCCCAAGATTAATCCCTAATTCTTCTGCAGAATTTGGATTTCTCACTAAACCAATCTCAATTAATCCAGACTTCCTATATTCTTCAATATTATCAAATTTGGATTTATCAAGAAAAGAGCTTCCTGGATAGACTATTAAAGCATTATTTTCCTGATCCATCATCCTATTAGAGAATATTCCTTCAAAAATTCTATTTGAATTTACAGATTTAATCATTATTTTATCCCCCTCTTTAAAATCAAAATCTTTCATCCTAGCCCAAATTTTTATTAAACCAAAATTATCTATATGGAGGACTTCCCCTTGAGAAGGCATTTTCTTGAGAATATCGCTTTCCTTTATTGGATTCCCCAGCTCTTCTTCTTTTGTTTCCAAAAGAAGATTTCCCGCAATAACCGTGTGCATATGTAATCCTCCAAAAGGATAATGTTTTTGATTTTTTCCTTCATAGATTTCCTTAATTCCAAATTCCTTAAAAAGCAAGGAGAATATTCCTGTATCTGCACCAACGAACCAAGTTCCATTTTTTAATTTTCCAAAAATTCTTTTGGGTTTTATTTTTAATGGATTGACAATTGCTAAGAATAGGGTATTTTTCCCATGAGGGACTTCTTCAGAGATTAATTTAGATAAAAATAAACCATTGTTTATTTGAAAAGGTTTGGTAATTAAATTAAAAAAATTTATTTTATCATTTGGTAGAAGGGAAATTAATCTAGCTTTAATTTGTTCTAATGCAATATCCTTACAATCTGTTACTATTACAATATTTTTATCTGCCATATTATTTTATGTTTGTTTATTTTTATAAACCTATTTAATTGATAGGTCATTTATTACTTTTTGGGAAATAAATGGTAAAAAGGGTGTTAATTCGTTTACAAGTGTTAAATATCTGGAAAATAAATTTTTTCTCTGAATATCAAAATCTCCTTTGTCCCTTGAATTATTAACCTCGTTACTTACTTCCTTTAATTTTCTTTCCAAATCTCCTAGTACTTGAGGATACTTAAAATTTTCCATTCTTTTGACATAAATCTCGTCACAGGTTTTTTGAAATCCTCCAAAACTGAATCCATCTTTTAAGAATAAATTTTTCAAATTTCCAGTAAGATAAACTAATTTTTTCCCACCTTTAAGCAAATCATTTTTTAGTTCTGTTTTTTGTTCAGATAATGAAAAACATTTTGCAAACGAATACCTTAGTGAATCTGAACCAACTCCATCAGAGACAAGTTTATTCATTTCCCAATTATTAAAATCTCCCTCAGGATTAATATAATTATAAACCAAAATATTTTTCATTGGAAGACTTTTTGAAATTGAAACTTGACATAAAAACCTTAACATCAAATATCTTGTTAATTCTCCTTCTGAAGATGCCATAAAATCTATTTCTTTATCAAAATGCCCTTCAAACAAATTAGAAACTCCAAAGATTGGGGAAATTCCTTCTCCTCCAAACGGATTTGAAACAGAATATTTTCTTTCTTTTGTAATTCTGACTGGTTCAGATAAATTCTTAATAACTCTTGTAAATTCATTTCTACTCCTGTTAGAAAAAAAGTTTATATCTTGAGAAATTCCCTCTAAATCAAAGTTTTCTCTAATTTTTTTGATATCCAAATAAAATGTGCCTTCTTTTTGAAATGAATAGCCCTGTTCATATAATTTTCTAAATGTCTCTGTTGTTTGTTCAACTGATTCTTTAGAAGTATCCAAAACATTTCCTGAAAAAGAAAAATTCATTTTATCTCTTAAATTTCCTTTTTTAATCCACTCATTAACATATCTATCTAAATCCTCAATTGTTCCATTTAAATTTAAATTTTCTGCTCTTTTACCCAATGCATTTAAACTATATTTTGGACAAATAACTTCTAACCCTTTTGATACACTCAAAAATCTTGAATGAATATCTAACAATGTTTGGTAATATGCATACCCTAATGGCAAATCACCTTTGTAAATGCCACAAGGAGGGTTGGCAATGATATAAGTTTTCATTTTTTAATCCAAGAAACTAGTGTTCTAAAAGAATTTAATTTGATATTGCTATGATTATCTTTTGTCTCTACATAATCAATATCACCTCCTAAATTCTTTAGCATGAAATAGAACTGCTTAGATCGATTATAATTTATTGAGATATCTTCTGTACCGTGGAGAATTAATATTTTTCTTGTTTTTAATTTTTCTAAATAATCGTTTGCATTTAACATTAAACCTGTGGAACAAAAGGACTCCCATTGGGACTTATTTAAATTTCGATATACATTTTCAAATCCAGCAATAATAAAGTCATATAGCCAGTCCATTCTTTCTTCTTCATATTTCTCCTTGCCTTGATTTCTATAATCAATTACTGGAGCAAGAGCTATAATTCCATCAATATTTAAATCTGCTCCAGAACATAGCGCAACACTTCCACCAAAGCTATGTCCCAATAAAAAGATTTCTTTTATTTCAAGATTAAAATCCCCATTAAAAATAGTTTTAATTTTATTGTTTTTTAAGGCATTGACAAAATCAACAATTGTTTTTTTACATCCATCAATACTGAAATTCCCATAACTTTCCCAACTTCCTAGATACTTGGGATGAATAAAAATAAATCCTTCATCTACATATTTTTCTGCAATTTCAATATAACTTGAAGTGCCCGGAATACCTGAACAAAAAATTATTACTTTTCCATTATTGTTTTTTGAGTAATAAGATTCTGCAATAATATCTCCATATCTTAATTTATTTTTTTCCATGGTCATTATAGATTTGTATAGTTTCATTTAAATTTCTTTCTAAACCTTTGAAACTTCCTGTTTTGGTTTTCAAAAAATATGAGGGCGTAAACACAAAACGATTATCTTTTCCTCCAATCCAATATCGCCCGTCATAAAGAATAGCCTCATTTTTTTTATTTAAAAAATCGACGAGCCCTTTTGTTGCTGGAGCCACTCTAAAAGAAAAATTACCCAAATCATAAATTCTACCATATCTCTTATTGATTTTTGTTTCATCCAATTCCAATCCCCTATTTTTAAACCAATCTTCGAATGTTTGAATTATTTGTCCTTCAGTAACTTGTTCATTTGCAAGATTAACTTCCTCTATTAGCTTTAAATTAATTTCGTTAGAATAACAAAAATCTATTAATTGAGGTACTGTTGGTAAATTTAATTGTGTAATGGGAGTGTTAAATTCTACCCCCTCCCCTTCTCTTTTTAAATAAAGAGCTGTTTGAATTATTACATCAACTACTTTTTGTCTTTTATCTTTTGTTGTTTTTCTAAATACGTCATAATTCAATGAAGGCACATGTATGTGAAAATCTGAAATTCCCGCACCCAATAATCTTTGCGCATATTCTGGACTAATCATGGATCCATTAGTTGTAAGTCCAATGTCTGTTATTCCATTGTTACTCAATATTTCGACTATTTCAGCTAAATCCTTTCTTAATGTCGGCTCCCCACCAGTTAATTGAATATGCAATCCTTTATCTTTTAATAGAGATGCTATATCTCTTATTTGGTCCAAGGATAAATCTTTATATCCTTTGTCTGCTTTTCCGTCTGAAAAAGGCCCGCAATAAATACATTGATGATTACATCTTCCAGTCAATGAAAGCCTTGCTTCATAAAGAGGCATTGAAACTTCTATTTTATCCATATAAATAAAAAAATTTGTTATTATTTAAAAGTTACTATTCTTTAGTTAATCTCTACCTCTCTGAAAGTGAGAGTAAATGTCCGAAGGACTAAGGAAATCCCCATATAAATCCAAAAACGAAGTTTTTGCTATATAGTTTTCGAGAATTCGAAAACTGCGCGCGTCTCTCCTATTGGGCGGGAGAAAAAATATTATTTCCTATTTCTTGTTTTAACTCTAACTTGTAGGCATTCTCAAAAATTGAAACTAACATCGGGCTTAAGGGAAGTCCGAAGCCCTCGAAAAAATTTCCCTCGTGAAACAGAGCTGGAAATTTTTTCAGAGATGGCGAGGATTTGGGAAAATTCCTGCAAGGGATTTTCCTCTTAATCGCTGTTAAACTCCCCGACGAGCAAAGCGAGGAGAGTGCAACGTGGT
>JAHIRT010000002.1 GCA_018818285.1 Nanobdellota archaeon | reverse complement strand
CTTTCTTATCATCTTCTCAATATAAATCTATCCTCATACCATCCCTCCCAAAGCAACTCCTGCAAGCAAAGTTAAAGCAAGAATAGATATAAATGAAACTATCAAATAAAGCAAAACTCCTATTTTTAGATTTTTTCCAGTTTCATAAATCCTTCCTAAATTATCTTCTCCAGAATCAACAGTTACAAGAGTTGAAGAAAGTATAAATATAATTTCAATAATATAAATTCCTATTGCAATCTGTAAAAAATAAGGAGGAATCATATTTGTCAAATCAAATAATTCTAAAATATCAGAAATATTTCCAATCATAGAAACCTCGCCTCCGCTTTGTGCCTCAAAAATAACCTGAAGTTTGTTTAAAATTGTAGTTATCATATTTGCAAGTCCAACAACAATTCCTGCAAGCAAAGGAGCTAAAAAAACCATATTGCTTTTCATATCAGAAACAACTTCAGCAAGCAAATCTCTCATTCTGTCATTAATCTTTTGTATGTTCTTTATGTATTCTGAAATGCTCATCAAACTTCTTGCTGCAACTTTAAGTCCTTTTTTAACACTCTCAACAAGAATTTTCATGCTTGTTGAAATTAATGCAGAAGGATAATACATAATTGCTCCTCTCCGAGGATTAAATATTGCCTGTTCTAATCCCATTCCAAACTGCTGAATATTTGTGTTTACGGTTCTAAAAAATCCTTCTGTTACCTGCCCTTTTGTTGAACCAGCAACATGAGAAAAAGCAATTTCAGCAGGCATGCCATCTCCTAATCTGTTCCCAAGCTGAAACAAACTATTTGTAAATTCTTTTTCAAGATTTTTGCTGTCCTGCCTTGTCTTAATTAATTCCTTTGTTTTGGAATTATAAGCAATTGAAAAAAACAAAGCAATTCCTAATGGAATAAACAAACTCAAAATAACTGCAAACAACCCAAAAGGCCCAACAAGTTTCCCATCTGAAAGCTTAAAATCAAATAATTTCATATCTCCAAAAAAATTTATTCCAAAATCCTGAAGATTATAATCATTATTCAAGCCAACAGCATTAAAAATACCTGTCTGAAATAAAAAAGGCAAAAGTCCGAGAATAAGCAAAGGAAGACAAATTAAAAAAGCAATTAAATAAGGTTTTTTGCTTTTGAATTTATAAAACAAAGGATTCATTTCAAGAATATCTGTTTCTCCATAACCTCCAGGTCTTTTTAATAATATTTCAGATGTCATGTAAAATACAAAAAAAGGAATTATCATATTAAATATAACAAAAACATGATACCATTGAAGAATTCCACCAAGCAAAGTTGAAGCAAGAGGAAGTAATGCGATTCCTAAAGTAGGAAGAACAACCCCAAGCATATAAACATTAGTCAAAGGACTCCTTATCTCCCTTGAATAACTAAGCATTCTTTCATAAACACCATCTAAAATAACCTGCAAAGCTCTTTCCAAAACCTCTATTCTTCTGTCTTCACTTGATTCAAATAAAGAACTCTCAATAAGATGAAAAGATTCCACAAATTCAATATTACTATCTCTCCAGGTTTCAAGATATGCTTCTAATGACTGTTTAATATCAGTATATTTCCCAGTTTCAATATCCCAAAAAACTTTCCTTAAATCTAAAGCAAGAGGAGGGGTAAGATATTGTGAAGCAAATGCAATGGCTCTTTCTAAATTTGATGTGTGCTTCATATATGCAACAATATACAAAACACATGGAACCATTTGACTGCTTGCTTTTAATCTCCACTTGTTTGCAAGTCTAAAAGGCATAGAATAAAAATAATAAAATAAAAACAAAGATGTAATCAAAAATAAAAACAAAAGCATAAATGGAAAACTTCCAGAAATTAAATAAATCCCCAAAGAAATTAAAGCCCCAATAAAAAATACTGACAGCACAGCAACAATTGCCAAAGACAATGTCTGGCTTGGAGTAACATCTAAATGAGAAATGTCAATTTGTTTTTGTATTTTTTGCTCATCTTTTAATGCAACTTTTATTTTAATTATGCTCCCAAGATTTTTGCATAGGCTTTCATATCTTGAAAGTTCTGGAATCATATCTTTTTTGAATTTCTCATATTCTCTGCTAAAACTCCTAACATCAACCTCTTCTGTTCTTACATCAGCGTCAAGCTTTCTTTCATATTTTTCCAAAATCTCATCTATTTTTCTTTTTGGCATTTTAAATTTTTTCCTGAAATTTAAAAGACAGAAAACTTCCTGTTTTCTGTATATCAAAAATGCTCTTACTAAGGTAATCTTTTTGATGGGGGGTATGCATTTTTGATTTCATTTTAAATTTTTCCTGTTTTTGATTTCATTTACCTCCTTTTCTGTATAAAACTGAAATTATCTGAATGAAAATTGAGGCTAACAACCCCATTAAGGTTAAACTAATTTGAAATGTATTAAAACATAAAGTTTCAATAATATTGATAGCTACAAATGTAAATATCAAAAAGTTTATAAAATTTCCAAACCAACTTAATAATTCAAAGTCCATTTTTATTTAAATTAAAGATTTTATTATACCATATATTAAAAAACCTGCTGTCACCAAACCAATAGCCCATGCAAGATAATACAGCAATTTAATATTACTTTCTTTCATTTCATTTACCTCCTTTTTTTCCTTTATTTAATGAGTTTGATTTTAAAAATTCAATCACAGCCAAATTCACAACTTGTTTTTTGCTAGAATAAGCAAATTTATTTTTTTTTAGAAATTCCTCAATTTTCTTTAATAATTCTTCATCTATTTTAACAACTGCATCTACCATTTTTATATTAGTAATTTCACAAGAAGTTTTTTTTGAGGGTAGGTGGGAAAAATTATCAACTAGTGAAATTACTATTTTTTAAGTTACATCTAGTAACCAATAGTAACTTTATAAATCTTATCTTAGGTAACTATAAGTTACTTTAGGTTACCTTACTGAAAATCTAAACCTTTGGACTTTTCTCCTTCAATCTCTTCGCCTCTTTTATCAGCCACTCCTGCCATTCAGGAAAAACTCTTTCAGTTGTTGGAAGTCCAATTTCTTGCCTGACTTTTTCAGAAATTTCATAAAAAGCAGCATTAGAAAGACTATTAAACTTAGCTTCTAATAATCCAGGCATATTGACTTTTCCTGAAAAATCAACAAGCTCTTGCTTTATTTTTCCTCTCAGCAAAATATTATCATAAACAGCATCCCAATTTCCAACCCAACCCTTAACATTTCCAGCTATTTGTTTCAAAATTTCAGAATCTCCATTAATCAAATCATCTGTTGGCTCAAGCTCATCTTTATCAACATTATATTTCAATAAATCAACAAAACCTCTTTCCTCAAGAGGGTCTTTAGTCCATTGTTTTCTTACTTCAGAAAGCTGTATAACTCTTCTCCAACTCTGCATTCCTGATGAAGACTTGACAGGATTACACACCATAACAATATCAGTTGCCTTAAAACTTGTGACAGGAACATTCAAATCATTTACAACCCTGTCAAAAACAGCATAAGGACTTGCACCATGTATTGTTCCTGCAACAATATTTGCTAAAGCACCAACTCTCATTGCCTCATAAAGTGCCTTTGCTTCACCACTCCTAACCTCACCAATAATCAAGCAAGAATCACCTAATCTCAAACTTGTCCTTATTCCTTCTTCTGCAGAAATTTCACTTGTTGTTTTCAACAAAGCACTTCTAACCTTCATCCTTAAAATATCATAACCTATTTTTCTTAATGAATCAGCTGGAAGCTCTAAAGTATCTTCAATAAGAATCACTCTAAATTTAGGCATAATCTCAAGCATTAGAGCACCAAGCATCGACGTTTTTCCAGAACTCCTCGTACCTGCAACAATTAAAGTTCTTGAACCATCAACTAAAAAAGAAAGCAGTCCAGCTGAAAAAGAATTAATCATTTTATTTTTAATAAACAAAGGCAAAGTCCATGGCTCTTCTCTATGTCTTCTAATAGCATAAGCCAAACCTTTCGGAGATAATGGCTGCTGAATTACAGCAACTCTTGCTCTTATTTTTCCAAAAGCCAAATCAGTATCAAGAATAGGATTAGCTTCATCAAGAGGCCTCCCAGACAATAATCTAAATTTCGCAGCCCATGAATCAGCATCATCTTGACTAGGAATTATATTAGTAACACACTCATCAAAATCTGCATGTCTAACAAAAATATTATTAATAGAAATAGGAGCATTCAAAACAATATCTTGAAGTTTAGAATCTTGAAGCAAAACCTCAATCAAACCAAATCCAATTGTATGCCTCACAAGAATTGTAGCAAGCTTATTTATATCATCATATGTCAAAGAAACCTGCTTGCTTTCTCCAAGTTCTTGAATCAAATCTCTTGAAATATTAAAAAAAACCTGCCTTGTTCTTTCAACATCAGTAAATTCTTCTTCCTTTGGTCTGTGCTCAATCAAAACATTTCTTGCAAGATTAAGAAGCATCTGAAAATCTTCATCAAGAGTATATTCAGGAGGAGTCAAATGATAAATATGCTTAGACTCATTTTCTTTTTTTAATATTGTCACAGTAGATTCATCATAACCCCCACCAATACTATACTCATCAATAATCTCTGCATTTTCAGGAAGACTCGCAACCAATCTTGTAAAAGTAAAATTCGGAATAACATCTGGCCTAAAAAACCTATTATAAATCTCTCTTTTTCCTAATTTATATTCATCAAAATAAGGAATTGCCTGCTTAATAATAGAAAGATTTTTCATTAAACCAAGTATCTTTTCTAATAATCTAATATACGCCATTTGAAATGTTTTATATTCATGAGAAGTTTTCTCAAGTATTGCTCTTTCTTCTGTCAAAAATCTCTTGAGTTCATAATAAGAAAGTACAGGATCGCGTTTTAATAAAGAGGAAAAATAAATCATGTTCTCATGCCTTTTTCCAATATCCTGCCGATAGAAAGGTTCTAATCTTTCAGGACTCAAAATTTTTTCTTGCTTAATAAGATAAACATAAAACTGTGCAATCTCCATTAATAATGAAACCTGACTAAAATCATAGTTATAATTCCTCTGCTGAACAAAAACAATCCTTGAAACATTCTGATTTTCAATTAAAGAATCGACTGTTCGCGACATAACTTCTGGAGATTCAGATAAATTAGGAACTAAACTCGCTCCTAAGTAATTTATGTACATAACATCTTGTCCAGCTTCCCTAATAATTTCATAGGAATACAATGCTGTGCCTCTTTTAAACATCATTCTATAAACAAAAATAAAATAAAGTTAAATAGTTTTCTATTAATTTTTTTAGTCAAAATAATTCCCGCCAGCACAACAACACCCATAAATAAAAACAATTTTAAACCCACAATTCTTTATTTTATTTAAGAAAAGAGGAAAAGAAATGGCAGAACAACCACAAGAAGATTATACAAATGCAATAATATCTGAATTAAACACAAAAATAAGAGATTTAGAAGAAAAACAAAGATTATTAAAAGAAAGAACTCTTTTAATGGGAAAGAATCTCATAGAATCAAAAGAAAGTATAGAGAAAGATACATCAGAATTAAAATTTGATGTAGAAGAAATAAAACAAGATATAAAAAAAATAAAAGAAATAATAATTAGATTGTCTGAAGAATCAAGAAAAAAAGCAAAAAAAAGCGAGGTAGATATACTTGCTAAACAAATGAAAATGTTTCAGCCATTAAATTTTGTAAGAATAGAAGATATTGAAAATATCAAAAAGAAAAAATGACTCTAACAGAACAAATAAAAGAAATGCAGAAAAAAGGAATAGATGAGAGAGGAATAAATCAAAATCTAAAAGAACAAGGATACACACCATTAGAAATAAATCAAGCTATGGAACAAGCTCAGATTAAAGCGGCTATATCTGAAAATGCTACTGATAAAGAAAATCAAGAAATAGCTCAACAATCAATTCAAGATGCAAACCAGTTACAAAAACAAGATTATTATGCTCCAAGTCAAGAAGGACTTCCAGAATCTCAAAAAAACGAAATAATGGAATATCCTCAAGAACAATCTCAAGAAATGCAAGAGCCTCAAGAAAACTATATGTATCCAACTCCTCAACCACAATACCAAGAATATTCAGAATACCAACCTTATCAGTCAATTTCTCCTGAAACAATTACAGAAATCACAGAGCAAATAATAGAAGAAAAAACAAATTCATTAAAACAAGCAATAAGTGAAACAATTAAATTCAAAGAATCTATGAAAACAAAAATAGAAAAAATAGATGAAAGATTAAAAAAAATTGAATCAATAATTGACAAACTTCAGGAAATGATAATATCAAAAGTAGGAGAATATGGAGAAGTAATGGGAGAAATAAAAGATGAAATGTCAATGATGCAGGATTCTTTTTCCAAAGCACTAAATCCTTTAATAGACAAATCAAGAGAGAGAAAAGAACAAGAAGAAAAACCACATAAAAGAGGGCATGGGAAAAAAAGTTCTGCAATTGAGCATTATTTAAGAAGATAAATTATTCTATTTCACAAGTATCCAAGCAGTTATTCCGCCAATAATTAAAACAAGAATAGCTCCTGCAATTCTTGCTTCAGAAGTTGCAAAATCAACTATATTATCCCAAACAGAATTAATAGAAGATGAAAAAATATTAGTAGCTGAAAATAAAAAAACAAGAATCAATAAAACAATAAATACCCATACAAACCATGGTTTCATTATACTGCCAATATCTTGCTGACTTAGTCCAATTAAAATAAGTGTAAAAAACAAAAGCACAACCAATACAACAAACCATGGAGTAACCAGCTGAACATAATCCTGAACATTAGAAACAGTTGCAAAAACAATTGCAATAATTGCTCCAATTATAATATTTATAAATTTATTATCTCCTAATATTTTTGTTTTATCAAGCAAAGCATAAACAATTACAAATACAAAAAGCAATCCAAAAATCGGCATAAAATATCCAAAACCTGAAATATCAACGGGCATTTTAATTAATCCTTTTTATCACTGCTCTTCTTTCCAGTAGTTGCAACTATAATCATAGCAACAATAACAAGTATAATTACCATTGTTGTTAAGCCATACTGTTGCCACCACCAATTTCCTGCAAACTGATAATCAGAAAATGAAAGAACTAATATAATAACGAAAATAATTGAACCAAGTCCAAAAAATATCCACTGATAAATTTTCTTATCATCCTTTTCAAAATCAGAAATAAATGCACCTGCTAAAATTAATGCAATAAGCATTATAGCAATTCCTATTCCAAATTTAGGAAATATATTTTGAAAAAAAACAGGAACAACATCAAACTGCAATGAAAGCAATGCAGCAGCAACTGAAATAATCAAATTAGGTCCTCTGCTCTTGCTTACTACTTCTGTTTTTTCTAAGAGGGCATAAATAACAGCAAATACAAGTAAAAACGGAAGAACATAAGAAAAAAAACCAAGACTCTCAAGTTGATTTAAAACATCCTGAAAACCTTGTCCTGCCCAAGCAAGCATAATACCATTCATAAAAAAATTAAACAAACTTTATTTAAATACTTTGTGATTTTAGATTTTCGATTTTTTAAAATCATAAAGAACAGAAAATTTTAATTATTAGAATTTAGTATTAATCCTAACTACTTGAACTACTAGAACTCTCTTTTCCAGTTGCTAAAACAATTACAACAGCAATAACAATAACTAAAACAAAAACAATATCCATAATTATTGCATTTCCTCCAGAAATAGAATTCCATATAGTTTCCCAAAAACCTGTAAAAACAAGAACAGCAATAACCAAAGCAGCACTAATCAAAATCCAAAGAGTGTATTTTAGTTTATTTCCCATTTCAAATTTATCATCCTTAAATCCAACAAAAGAAATAAGAAAAATAAAAACAAGAAGTATGATTGCAATAACAGCCATAAAACCCATTAATTTAATTGTGAGCCCAACATAATTTGAAAAAGAAATAAAAATCAAAGCAATAACAAAAGATGTAATTGCATTTATCTGTCTTTTCTTATCACCCAATATCTTAGTTTTATCAAGTATAGCAAAAATAACTGTAAAAACTAATAAAAACGGAAGTATAAGTTCAGTTACAAATTCTGATTGTAGTATTGTTGAAACCATATTAAATAAATGCCTTGAAGATTTTTAAACCAGTTTATACCAAGTTTTCTGAAACAGCTACTTCAAGTTCTGGCTCTTCTAACATCTCACCCTCTTCTTTAATAGGCAATGAAGATTTATTAACAATAAGTATATCTCCTATTGCTTTTACAAACTGATGAGGAACTATAATCCCCCTCGCACCACCAATTAATTGAGCCATAACCCCAGAAACTTTTATTCTCCACCCATCTATTCTATTGTCAGATAAATTCACTTCTTCAATCTGCCCGAGAAAATCTCCAGTATCTGTATAAACATTTCTTCCGATTGTCTCAGACATCTTTTTTATTTTTAGCATAATAACATTAAAAAAAATCTCTTTATATATTTTTCTATGATTCCTTATACTAAATAATAAGATACTAAGACACAACAACATTTATAAAAATCCATTTTCTCTATAAATTATGATAACAATAAAAGAAATAGCTTCAATAGCCCTTGCAATAATTATACTCTCTTTCTCAAACTCTTTCATAGACACAAACATATTTCTAAAATCCCTAATCTATTTTTCAATAATATTCATATTTTATGTTTGCTCAAAAAAATATCTTGCATATTATCTTGAATCAAAAGAAGAAACAAAAATATGGACATTTCAAAGATATGGATTTTACAAAAGAAGCCATCTTAAATATCCAGTTCCAATAGGAATTATTCTTCCTTTTCTCTTATCAATATTTTCCTTAGGTTATATTCCATGGTTTGCTGTAACAGAATCAGAAATCAAGCCAAGAGAAACCCGTGCAGCAAGACGGCACGACTTTTATAGTTTTCTGGAAATGACAGAATGGGACATGGCAAGAATATCATCAGCAGGAATTTTTTCAATGTTCATTCTGGCAATAATATCTTATATACTTAATTTCCCAGATTTAGCAAGACTAAGTATTTATTTTGCTTTTTTTAATCTCCTACCATTAGGAAAACTTGATGGAACAAAAATATTCTTTGGTTCAAAAATTCTTTACTCAATTTTAGGAATAATAACTGCAATAGGATTATTGTATATTTGGTTTTTATAGTGTCAAAAAATTTTTTTCAAAAGAAATTTATTAAGTCCAAACTATAGACACTGCACTTTCAAATTTTGCTCCCACCCATTTAACGGCACTATGCAATGCTCCCCATTATAATTTTAGTTCTAATATTTAAATAAATATAAAAACTCCCCGAGTTTTTCTTTAGCATGGATGAAAAAATAAAAAAATATCTCAAAGAAATAGAACCAAGAGAATATCAATGGAAAATTTTTGATACATGCAAAAATAAAAACTGCCTTGTTATTCTTCCAACAGGAACAGGAAAAACACTTATTGCTTTAATGCTTACAATAGAAAGAATGATAAAATTCCCAGATAAAAAAATTCTTTTTCTTGCCCCAACAAGACCCCTAGCAGAACAGCATCTTAATTATTTTAAAAAAAATCTTCCAGAATTATTTGCAACAATGGAATTATTTACAGGAAAAACTCCTGCTGAAAAAAGAAAAAAATTATGGCAAAATGCAGAAATTATTTTCTCTACACCCCAGTGCATAAGAAATGATTTAAAAAACAATTTTTATAATCTCAATGATGTATCTCTCTTAATTGAAGACGAATGTCACAGATGTGTGAAAAATTATTCTTACACCTACATAGCAGAAAAATACAAACAGCAATCTGAAAACAGCAGGATATTAGGATTAACAGCCTCTCCAGGACATGAAAAAGAAAAAATAAAAAAAATATTCAAAAATCTTGGAATAGAAGACATAGAAATCAGAACAAGAGAAAGCGAAGATGTAAAGTCTTATTTGCAAGAACTAAAATTTAATATAATTAAATTAGATTTCCCACCAGAATTTTTAGAAATAAAAGAGCTATTAAAACAGATATATAAAAGAAAAATTCAAGAATTAAAAAACAGAAAACTTTTGTTTGGATTTGATTCAAAAACAGCGCTCCTAAAACTACAAGCAAAAATAATGAACTCAATAATGGCAGGCAAAAAAAATTTCAATATGTTTGCAGGAGCAAGTGTGTGTGCACAGGCAATAAAAATCCATCATGCAATTGAACTCCTTGAAACACAAACTCTCTCATCATTTGAATCTTACATGCAAGATTTATTTGAACAAGCAAGAAAACAGCAAAGCAAAGCTGTGGTAAAATTAGTAAACCAAGAAGAATTCAAGTTAGCATATAGTATGCTAAAGGATTTAATTGCAAAAAAAATAGAACATCCAAAATTAGGAAAACTAAAAGAAATTGTAGAAAAAGAAATCAAAAAAAATCTAAAAGCAAAAATAATGGTTTTTGCACAATATAGAGACACCTCAACCAAAATTTGTAAAGAACTTAATCAAATACAGAATATAAATGCAAGAGTTTTTGTTGGACAAGCTAAAAAAATTAGAAAAAAAGAAACAACTGGAATGAATCAAAAAGAACAGCAACAGCTTATCAAAGAATTTTCTTTAGGAATAATAAATGTAATTGCATCAACATCAATAGGTGAGGAAGGCTTAGATATTCCTGAAGTTAATATGGTAATTTTCTATGAACCAATCCCCTCAGCTATTAGGCAAATCCAAAGGAGAGGCCGAACAGCCAGATTGCAAAAAGGAGAATTGATAATCTTAGTAACAAAAAATACAAGAGATGAAGCATATTATTGGAGTGCATTCAACAAAGAAAAAAAAATGCACAAAATACTTAATACAATAAAAGAAGAACTAAATCAAGACATTCAAAAAACACTATGATATTTGAAGAAATATTCTCAAAAAACAAGCCAGAGAAAAAACCAAAACTAAAAATCACAGCAGATTATAGGGAAAAAAACTCCCTTGTAATCTCCGAGCTTATTTCTCTTGGAATTGAAGTTGAAATCAAAGAACTTAAAGTAGCTGATTTTATAGTAAAAGATACAGCAATAGAAAGAAAAACAATATCAGATTTTCTCTCAAGTATGCTCAATAAAAGATTATCCAAACAATTAGAAGAAATAAAACAATACAAGAATTCTCTGCTGATAATTGAAGGAATAGAAGAACAGGAATTATACAATGATTTTCCAGAAGGCATAAACGGAAATGCAATCAGAGGATTTTTATTATCAATTTTGCTTGAATATAAAGTTCCCATAATTTTCACAAAAGATTACAAGGATACTGCAAAATTTATTTATATTCTTTCAAAAAAGCAAAAAAAAGAAGCAAGTATAAGGGCAAATAAAAAATCACTGAACAAAAAAGAACAAATGCAGTATATCCTCGAGGGATTTCCAGGAATTGGACCAAAAACAGCAAAAAAACTTCTTGAAAAATACAAAACAATCAAAAACATAATCAACACCCCAATAGATGAATTAAAAAAAGAAATAGGAATAAAAGCAAAAATCTTTGATATTTGCAGAGAGGAATTTTAATGGTATTTTCAAGTTAATCTGGCTTATTTCAAAAAGATATTTAAACATAAATTAAGATACTATATCATGGAAAAGAGGTTTAGAAAATTATTTTTTAGTATTTTTTTTATCATAATTTTTATTATCATAATTTCAAATCTAATGTCCCTATATAATTTCTCTTTAATTGACATGACTGCAAGAGTTAGTTCTGCACAAAGTTCAATTAGTTTAACAATCGAAACTGAACCTGGAGAAGAACCAACACCCTCTCCAGGACCTGCCGGAGGGGGTGGTGGGGGCGGAGCTGCTGCTGTTTCTATACCTGATTTTTCAGTTGACCAAACAGTTATTAATGTTATGATAAAAGAAGGAGAAAGTTTCAAAAAAAGTATAAAAATAAAAAACACAGAAAAAACTGCCCAAAATTTTGAAACCTCCATATCAGAAAGTTTAAGGGATTTTGTTTTTGTTTCTGAAAAAGAATTCAGCCTCAATGCAGGAGAAGAAAAGATTTTGTACTTAACATTTACTTCAACTTCTCCAGATGTATATACTGGAAATTTAGAAATTGCCACAAAAGACAGAAAAAAACAAGTTCCAATTATTTTTACAGTCAAAAGCAAAGAAATTATCTTTGACATAAGTTTAGACATTCCAGCAAAATATAAAGAGGTTTTTCCAGGAGATGATTTATTTTTGCAGCTTACATTATTTAATCTTGGAGAAATTGGAAAAACTGATGTTTCAATAGATTATATAATAAAAGATTTTGAAGGAAATATCATTATTGAAGAAAGTGGAATTGTAGCAGTAGAAACTCAAGCTTCTTTTTCAACAATTATAAAACTTCCATCTAAAATCAAGGCGGGAGATTATGTTGCTATTGCTCAAGTAAAATATGATCATTCTCTAGGAAGCGCAAGTGTTATGTTCTATGTTATTGAAGAGGGAATCCCATTCTATGCCCAAAAATATTTTATGATAGCAATTGTTATTTTTGTATTTTTTACAGGTTTAATTTTGCTTTTAGAATACGAAAGAAAAAAATTGAAAAATGTGGTGTCAAATCAATCAGCAGAATTAAAAAAAATATCCACTAAAATAACTAAAGACAAAGTTCCTTCAAAGGATTCAGAAAAAATAAAAAGAAACCTAAAAAATAAGATTGTTGTATTGGATAAAGCTTATTCTAATGGATATATTTCAAAAGATTCTTATGCTTCTGGAAAGAAAAGAGTAGAGATTTTATTAAAAAAACTGAAAAAGAAATATTTATAAATGCTTTGACTTATATAAAGAAGTAAAATGCAAAAGAAAAAAAGAAAAGTGGTGAAAAATAAACAGCCTAAAAGCATGTTAAAAGAAGCAATTTCAGATATTGAAAAAGAAATTTTAGCACTTAGCAAGGAAAAAAGAGAGCTTAATTCTCAAATTAATGGGCTTGACAACAATATGGAAAATTACCAAGAGACTGAAAGATCACTCCAAGAAAAAATAGCAAGGCTAATTGAAAAAGAAGCAAATCTAAAAAAAAGAAAAAAAACAACAGAGCAAAAACAAGAAAAACTTTCAGATAAATTATCAAAGATTCAAAAAATAAAATATGATATGCAGGAAATTTAATATTTTTCTAATTTTTAAAACATAGTATATCTCTTGTTTCAATATTTCTTGGATCTTTCCATTCTTTTTTATGTTGGATTGAAGCTCCAGTAATCGGCACTATATTTACAAGATTGTCTTCAAGACAGGTTATTTCATAATCTTGGCAATAATTTTTTTCATCACATATTGCTTTTGTATGAATATAAAAATTTTTTATATTCTTCCCAGTAGAAAAATCAAAAAATACAATTAAAGTAATTACAAATAAAAAAACCAAAGCAAATATTAATATTGTTTTTCTCATGCACAAAATGAATAAAGACTATTTTTAAATATATTGTTTCAAAAATTTAAAGATTTCTCCATAATAATTACAAGCTCTCCAGAATAACTTTTATAAATTTCTCCTTCAGAAACAATTACACTAATAATTATTTTCTTGGATTTATTTTGTTCAATCCTATGAATTTTTTCAAAACTAAGGAATCTTGAAATATCTCCCTTAGAATTAATCCTTATTTTTATTGGAAAACCATAATTATTTTCTATAACAAAACTTCTTGAAGAGCTTGAACCAGGAACAAGATTTCCAAATGTCAAAGCAGTGTCATTCAAATCAAATCCTGTTGTTTTAGAGATATTTAAGTTAGCATAAATTTCAATTGTCTCTAAAATAAGAGAATTCCTAAAATAAATTGAAAACAAAAATACAAAGACTCCTAAAATAAATAAAATAATAATAAAATTACTTTTTTTTTCTAACATTTTTATTTTTTCAAAAACCCACCTAAAATTTTGTGATATCTCTTGATTAAAAAAATTAAAAGTAAGATTAAAAACAAAACAATCAACACAAGAACAAGGATTCTCTTACTGTTTTTCTTAATAAATTTAACATCAACAATTTTATTAGAAGTTTCTCCAGAATAATACAAAGTTATATCTGATTTATAAGAACCTTTTTCAAAATTAGATGAATCAAAAAAACCCTGAATATTGGTTTTTTGCCATGGCTCAAGATTAGCAGGAGGGGTTTTAAAACTTGTTAAGATTTTAGAATCATTTAAAAAAGAAACATTGGCATAAACATCATTAATTCCATTATTCCAACTACTCTCTATTTGAATCTCAAATTTCTGAATTCCTCCTATGAAAATTTTCTCTGAATAATTTAAAATATTAACAAATAACTCCCCTAATTTAAATTTTGATTCAGCTTTGACAATTTTTCCATAATCAATCATCGCAATTGCTGTATACTCCCCAGGATTATAATTCAAAGTATCAAGACTTTTTTTTAGTTTTATTTTAGTTTGGCTTTTCACTATTCTGTCATTAAAATAAAGAGTTTCTATTTTAGTTTCATCAGAAAAAATTTCAATAATTGGACTTAAATCCAAGTCCTCTTTTCCATTATTTATTATTTCTAATTTAAAATTCACCGACTCACCTGCATTTGCATTATCTGAAGTCAAAGTAATTTCAGCATATCTTCCTGGATAAGGAACATTAAGATATATAACTGCTTGAACAGCAATAGAAACACCTATACCTCCACCCAATTCTTCATCAACTTTTTCTTTAACACCAATAATAATCGCATGCTTGCCTGGTTTTTCTATGTTTTTAGGAAGATTTAAAGACACTATAAATCCTCCACCCCCAATTAATTCTTCTTTATCAAAACTAACATAATCTGCAAATTCACCTTTAGCATAAATTTCCAATTTTTGTTCAGGATTTCCTGAATTAACACTATAAGAATATTCTTGTTTCAAACTTGGTTGAAAATTAATTTCTATTTTTGCAGGACTTATTCCTAATGAAGCATTCACAATACCAGAACACAAAACAATCACAAAAATAAAAACCAACACTTCTTTTTTCATTTTAAATTTTTTCCTGAAATTTAAAAGCCAAAAATTTCCTGTTTTTTTCATAATTAAAAAAACAAAAATCAATTTTTATAGTTTTCTATTTAGAAACCATAGTTAAATATTAAGCAAAATAAAATTTTAAACTGCAGTAGCAGTTGCTGTAATTGTATCAGTCAAAACACCTGTTGTAGAATCATATGGGATTACAAGTTTAATGTCTATTCTTATTGAATCAATTGCATTATCAAAACCCAAAGGATTGCAGATTATAGCACTAGGCCCTGTAGAATTTACATCAAAAAATTCTCCTAAAGCAACATTACTTTCCTTGCAACTCCCAGATAAATTAGTATCTGAAATATTCCACTCATAATCTGGGCTTGTTCCTCCTACAAATGCAGCCGCAGCTTTTCCAGCTTGCAATGTAAGACTAACATTTACATTTCCAATATTTCGCAAAACCAAACCTGCAGTATTTCCTGTCCAATTACCATTTGTAATATTAGTTGCACTATTATCAGCAGTATTAAGTGTTGCAGATGTTTGTCCAGCAGTTACTTTTCCAGAACCCCACTCAATTGAATCTGTTGTGAAATTTACATTTACTTCAGCTTCAACTGTAAGATTTGCAACCCCTGTATCTGCTGCATGTCCTGTTATTTTTCCGATTTTATAAATAAAAACAGACAAATTCAAAAAAGCTACAAGAACAGCAACAACTGTAATAATAAGAAACAAATTAACCTTTTTCATTTTCAACTCCTGTATTTTTTTCAATAATTAATTTGATATTTCCTGAACCAGAATTATCTTTCACTTCCTGAGAACCAATAATTCCATTATTACTATCAAAATTAAGTGTGATTGCAACTGAACAAACAGCTAAAATAATAGCAACAATCATTAATATCACCGCAACTTTTTCTGACACCATTTATTAAATAATAAATCTACTTATTTATAAAGATTTCTGTTTATTTTTTCTTGCCATTATTCTTCTAAAAAACACAAACCATGAAAGATTTACAACAAGCAAGATAATTACAATAATCAACAATATCATTGTTAAGTCAATTCCTTTTCCTTGATTTCCTTTAATTGCATAACCAACTCCTGTAATATCCAAATTATTCTCACTAATTTTTAATAAAAGATTTTTATCAGCTGATTTTTTTTCATACTTAACAATTAATTTTCCATCATATTCTCCTTCTTCAACTCCAATTGTATCCCAATATGCAACAAGTTCTGTTTTACTTAAAGAAGGAATATTTTCTGTAGCAGATTTAATATCAGCCATCACCTGATTTTCATGATTAAATACAACAAGATTTGCAAAAACATCTTTCAGCTCTTTATTCCATTTATTTTCAATAAGAATTCTAAGTTTTGCAATTTCTCCTAAATTAAATTCATTGACTAAAATGCTTTCTATGCTTAACATATTTTTTCCTATTGAAAACTGCTTTTCAAAACTCTTGCTCTCACCATCATAAAAAACACTTACTTTTGCAATATAATTCCCAGAATTTACATCTGCAAACCATCTTGCTGATAATTCTGTTCTTGCTCCAGACTCTATTGGCAAAGAGTCAGTTTCTATTGTTCCTATTTTTTCATTTAAACCAGTATAGATATCAATTAATGCTCTCGCATCTCCAATTCCCAACTTCCCTCGATTAATAATCGGAACAATAAATGTAATAGTTGAATTTTGCTCAGCATCCAAAACATTAAGCTCAGCATCTATGCATTTTCCAGGACAAGGCACATAAACATAAATCTGTGAGATTACAGCAAGAGTTGCTCCAACATAAGTTCCTTCCTCAGTTTGTTTAGGAATTTCAAATGCAACAATTTCTGCAGTATGCAACCCAGGATTTTTTGAAATTTCAGAAGAAAGCTTTATTTTATATTTAAATTGTTTAGATTCTTCACTAGGCATAAAATCAACAAGATTATCAAATAATTCAACAGACTGATTAAGTTCTCCCTGAACCATTAGTAAAACCTGCATATTCTTATGCTCATTATTTAAAACAGAAAATTCAACTTCTTTCTCAAGCCCATCTTTAAAATCAATAGTAGTTCTACCAGGAGTTATTCCAAGTCCTGAAACATTTTGCAAAAGCAAAACTATCAATAAAAATCCCAGTAACATTAATTCAATTTTTTTATTATCCATCTTGCCCTCCAATATATTCTTCATTAACATTTTCTATTTCTTGTTTTTCTTCTGGCTCAAGAATTACACTGCCAACAAGAACTCCCTCTTCACTTTTAGTAATATTAATTTTTATATTTCCTGTGTTCATCAAATCACTTTTATTAGTTTCTTCGTCTTTTTCAATTTTCATTCCAACTTCTGAATTAATAACAAATTTTTTTCCAAAACCTTTAATAAAATTATTTGCTGATTTCCAATAATATATTCCAGGATTTAATTTAAATGAAAGATTTTTTTTATTTTCTATATCTAAATATCTTGGATTTGAAAAATCAGGATTTTCAGAAATAATAATTGCATTTGCATTTATTGATTTTACATTAACAGCATTTCCATTTAATTCAAAATCTGTTTTTGGATATCCAAACCAAAGAATAATTGAAACTATTAGTATAAAAAACATCTGCAATATTATAATTGTTTTATTTCCTGATTTCATTTTTTTAAAAACTTCCTGTTTTTCATTTTAATCTGCTCCAAAACCTGGTTCTCCTAAACTTGAAGTAAAGGTTATAATTGCACCCTTATCTCCTGGAGGTTCATCTCCTGGAACTGTAACTAACAAATCAACAGAGGCATTATTACAGCCAGTTTGATAACCAGATGTGAAATTTAATTCTTGTATAGCATGAGTTGTTATTGCTGGTGCTTGTGTCCATGTTTCAGTTGTTCCTTCAATAGCAAAACAACTTGAACTAAAATTTCTAATTTTAAATTTAAAATTATCAGAGGGATTTACCGTATTTAAAAACAAATTAGTGAAATTAATTGAAATATTCAAAACAGCATTTCCATCATTCTGTAAAACAAGAGGTAAAGGACTATCATCTGATGTATCACTTATATCTGAAGTATTCATATATCCAAATAAAATCTCATTAACAGGCAAGCTTATAATTATGTCTGACTGAATAGAAATATTTCTTGGTGCTGTCCAATCACCATAATCTTCTCCATCCCAAGCTCTTACACTCCAATTATAATAATAATTATTATCAATTAAATATTCCAAATAATCAGTAGGAAAATAACTTATATCTGTTAATATAACTGACTTATCAACATATCTATCTCCAGTATGACAAGTTCCACCACCAGAATAATAGCAACTTATATTTATTTCATATTGAAGACTATCAGAATCATCATCACTTCCAGTCCATGAAAAACTTGGAGTTCTGTTTGTTGTTATATTTCCGCCATCAGGACTTGTTAAACTTGCAATTGGAATTGTATTAAGAATTTTTAACACACTTGAATTAACCCAAGCACTTGAATCTGTTCCATCATTTAATCTCAAGCCACAACTCCAATTATCTGCTTTTGTAGTATTTCCACTTTCTAAACTTGCATTAAAAAAAGTTCCATTCAAATAACTATTATTATAATCTATTTCAAAAATCACTTCAGTAAAATTATACCACTGAACTGTTATATTCATTGAATCAGCATCAATATCACTTATTTCTGAATAGCAGGTTAAATTTTCTGTTGTTTTATTATTTCCTTCTGTTGAGTTTACAAAAACAACCGGATTATAGGGGGCTGTGTTTGAAACAGGACTTGCACCCACTGTTATTAATGAAGAATTCCAATAACTTACATTCCAATTTTCTGCACCCATTTTTCCAGAACAATTCCAAATTTCTCCTGCTGTTGTATTTATAGAATCAATAGTTGATATTAAAGTTAATGTATCATTCTCAACCACCACATCTCCTGCTGATTCTAAAGATGTTCCATTATGCCACTTATAATGAATTGTAAGATTAGAAAGCACAACATCTTCTACTGTTGCATAACATGTAAGATTATCTGTTGAATAATTATTTCCAGAAGTTGCATTTAAGTTAAAAAAATTCATCTTTGGCCATTCACATGGAGTAGTTCTATAATAATAAACATCCCCATCATTATTTTCACTCTTTCCAATTAGTTCATAAACAACTGATGAATTACTAAATGCACTACAATAATAATGTTTTGCAAATCCACCATCTCCTCCAACCCCTCCCGCATCACCACCAGCAGTTCCACCAGTTAAATTAAAACTATTATGAATATAAAATTTATCAGCAGATAATGTTACATTACCGCCCCGAGCCCCAACACCACTCCCATAACCATTTCCACCACTTAAATTAAAAACCATATTAACTGTTGTAGTTAATGTATCTGTTGCATTAAGTATTAAATTGCCTCCGATTGCCCCAGAAGATACAGTTGCCGAACCCCCTTTTGCATCAATATTTCCAGTTAAAGTAATATTTACAGCGCTAATCGATATCTCTCCACCTTGTGAAGGCAAACCCCCTTGCCCATTAGTTATTATATCATCAATATAAACTTCTTCAGTAGAATTTATTTCAACATCTCCACCACCAGACCCACTACTAAATGTTGAATCTCCGCCATCTAAAATAATATCTCCTGAAATATTAACATAATCTGCTTTTATTCTTAAATCTCCTCCTCCACCAGCCTCAATATCTTGGGCAGGGTCGGGAATTGTATATGACTTTCCACCAACAAGTATAATATCATTTTCTATTGTCACATTATATGCAAAAATTGATAAATCTCCAGAATGTAAACCTGGACTCCCTGTAAGATTTATAATGCCACTTATAAAACGAACAAAACCAGTTGGTGAACTCGCATTAAATGTTATATTATTATTTCCTGTTAAACTCCCTCTAACTTCAATATTTGGACAATTACAGACTATATTTGAACCAGTTGTTGTGCACATTGGAGAAGCAAGATCAGCTAATTCACTAAAAACACATACCCCCTTATCCTCAGGTATGCAAGTTTCTGCCCATACATTATAGCCCCCAGCATTATCACCATATATATTATCATCAAAGATAAATGACATGACTCCATAATCAACTGAAAGTTTTGTAGGATTTAAATTATCTAAAGAAGAGGTTATATTCCCTGTTTCATTAACATAAAATGAGCTACCAATAGCTAAATCATGACTTCCTATAGAGCCATCAAGCCCATGTAAAACACCTCCGGAAATATAGCCTCCCTCTTCTTGACCATCCGGGTCATATGCATTAGACGAACAAGCCCCATCAATGCAATAAACATTTACACTGCCAGAAGCACCAATTACCATTTTGTTTCCAAGACGCCAGTACATTCTTCTTCCATTATTCCAATTAGGGTTTGTATTTGAAGCTGAAGTCCCTAACACCATAAATGAACTACTTAATATATATGCACAATTTGAATTTGGAAAATCATTAACATAAAAATATGAAGATTCTGAATGCACACTTCCACCAGTAACATCATAGGTAACATTTACTTTCCATAATCCTTCATCGTCTGTATTAAAAGTTGTTGAATTCCAGATCATAGAAGAATCAAAACTTACATTTGAACTATTATCAAGAACTAAGGAATTATTAGGTGCAATAACAGTAAAATTCACTTCAGTTATTGGATTTCCTCCACCAATATCAGTTATGTTCGTTGAAATATATACTCCCTTACTTGAAATATTTGAAATTGGAAGGACAATATTAATCCAATTAACAACAGGAAGTCTCTTAATAGTCAATGTCCAATTAGTAGAATTCCAAGCACAATTCTCATTAATATCACAAACATAATAATTCCACAAATAATCTCCATCAAGACTAAAATTAATTGATAAATTTGATTGATTATACACTCCAGTTATATTATTATCATAAGCAACTTCATAACCATCTAAATAATCATTACTGCCCTCAAAACCAGTTATATTCCAAACATAAAGTGTTGCATTTTTTAATCCCACCTCACTAGTAAAATTACCTACAAACCATTCATTAGGCATATTAGAT